>NZ_OY776217.1:3270004-3590005 GCF_963675455.1 Emcibacter sp.
GAACGATCCTCTGTAAATGTCCTGAGACCCGACCATTTGCGCCTGACATGGCGGACTGTCATATCAGTTGCTGTTTCCAGCCTGTCAATGGCGCGGGCGACATCAAGTTCTTCCGGCTGCACGTCACAGGGCGGCATCGGCGTTTCATCACAAGGGCTGAGCAATATTCCCCCGCCCTCCGGCTTGAAATAAAACCGGTCTTCCACATCAAGAACCAAAGGCATATCAGGGGATATTTCGTCTTCCCCGGTATCAAGACAAATGACAGTCCGGCGGCACGGCTGAAGGTCCAGGCCATCAATACCAGCGAGCCGGGCGATTTCATCTCCCCAGGCGCCGGCAGCATTGATAATCACACGCCCTTCAAACATGGCATCAGACGTCACAACCTGCCAGACCGGTCCATTTTTCTCTATCTTTTTCACTGCCTGGCTGCAACTGATCCTGCCGCCATGTTCCCGAATTCCCCTGAGATATCCCTGATGCAGGGCATGCACATCAATATCCCGGCAGCCGGGTTCTGAATATCCGGCGACTGCATACCCCCGGCGCAGGCAGGGGGCCTCGGCCTGCACATCGGCATCGGTCAGCTTTTCGATCTCGGGACTGATTTCTTTTTTTACCCTGTAGGATTGCTCCAGAAAGTTTTTTTGTTCCGCTGTCGCCATATAAACCGCACCGCGGCGCCGGACCAGCGGCGTTTCGGAAAAACCCTCAGGTGGCTCCAGCAGAAAGGATTTAGAGGCCCTGGTCAGTTTCTGAACGGTGGAATTACCATAGGTTTCGGCAAAAAAAGCGGCCGAGCGTCCGGTGGTATGATAGCCGGGAAAGTCCTCCTTTTCGAGGATCAATGTACGGCCGTGCCGGCTTAGAAAATAGCCGGCGGATGCCCCGGCAATACCGGCCCCGACAATGATAAAGTCATATGTCTCGGTCATACTCTTTCAGACTTCAATCCTTGACAATTCTGCGAAAATCCCTGACACAGAATGAATTCAACCGGCCCCGCAGTGCCCAGCTTTGGAATGATACTTACCCATGTCAGATAACTTAAATCCTGATGAAATCAAGGAATATGTCGATTTTCTTCAGATTCTCGGGAATGCTGCGGCCGAAATCACCCTGAAGTCATTCCGGGCTCCTCTTGAGGTCAGCAACAAGGGCAGAAAGCTGCAAAGCGACTTCGATCCGGTGACCAGGGCTGACCGGGATGCGGAAGAAGTGATCCGCCGGCTTATCCATGAAAAATATCCCGCACACAACCTGATTGGCGAGGAACATGGCCATGACAATTTTTCAGAGAGCACCGACAGCATCAACTGGATTATCGACCCCATCGACGGTACAAGATCCTTTATTGCCGGCATTCCCTTGTGGGGCACCCTTGTTGCCGTTAACGACGGTACAAAACCCGTCATCGGGATGATGGACCAGCCCTATCTGAAGGAAAGATATATCGGCTCTCCCCTGGGCAGCACACTGAACGGCGCCCCCATCCGCTGCCGCGCCTGTCCCGATGTTTCCCTGGCGACCCTGTCAACGACAGACCCGGTTCAGCTGTTTGCCACCGACGAAGATCGAAAAGCCTTTGAAAGGGTGGCCAAGAAAGCCAATATGGTCCGCAACGGCTATGACTGTTATGCCTACATGATGGTGGCATCCGGTCACATGGATGTGGTGATTGAAAGCGGCCTGGAAAGCTATGATATCCAGCCCCTGATCCCGATCATCGAAAATGCCGGGGGTGTTGTGACCAGCTGGGACGGGAGCCCGGCAAACCTGGGAGGGCAAGTAGTTGCCTGTGGCGACAGGGCATTGCACAAACAGGTGCTGGACATCCTAAACAGCTAGGAACTCCTCCAGGACTGTCCACATTTCCCGGCGTATTTCATCGGTTTCCCGGTAAATCTCGTGATAGGCTCCTCGAACAATTTCTATTCTGCCGTTGGGCAATCGTTTCAGCACTTCATGGGCCGTATCATTGACCACCAGCCTTTCTGCTTCCGCAAGAAAGGCCAGGAGCGGCAACTTTACAGCTTCGGCATAGCCAGGCCGGCGCACCGTCTGGATACTTTGCAGAGCGGCTCTTAGCCAGCCAAATGTCGCACCGCCGGAATAGAGATCCGGATTGGATGTCATAATCCGGCTTTCCGTCTCATAGCGGGAAACATCATGGGTCAACAGGTCGCTGACCAACAGTTGCAACTCCTCCCCCGTCTTTGGTTCCTGACCCGGCGCATATTCCTTTTCAAATCCCAACAGACAGGCCAGTTTGATCAACCACCGGGACAACTGCGCCTTCAAGGGGGGGCCCAGATTAATCCCCATCATCGGCGACAGCAGAACTGCCTTGTCAAAAACCCCGGGATGGTCATGGAGGAAGCGAAAGGCTATATGCCCGCCCATGGAATGACCGAGCAGATAAAGCGGTTTTTCGCGGTTCCGACGTGACATCAGCCCGAAATGAGTCAGCACCAGGGCGAGATCGGAGAGATACAGATCGAAACTGTTGATATAACTGCGATGCCGGTCCTCAAGCAGGCGGCCGGACAGCCCCTGCCCACGTAGATCCATACTGAAAACCTGAAGCCCGCGATCCAGAAGATCCTGAAAAAACTCCTGGTATTTTTCCAAATACTCCCGATGGCCGTTAACCACCACAATCTGCCCCCGGACCGGGCCCTCGGGCAGAATTGACGCGATACGCAGACTTATGCCATCAGGAGCCTGAAGACATTCTATCTTGCTGTTCTTTGGAAAATACTCGGCTGACATTCTCTGTTACCGCCCCCTGGGAGATTATTTTCAGGCCACCATAGCAAAAAAGACACCCTGTTGAGTGCCTTTTTTGATGAAATATCGAAGAATGATCATTACCCGGTTACTTGGACAGCCGCAGGCTGGACAGCTCATTGGCGATCTCTTCAAAAATCGTGTTCAGGGTCTCCGCATCCGGCGCGAAATAATAATGATCAGCGTCTGTCGCCACATTGGTCAGCAAGGTGGCCAGGGATCCACTGCTTTCCGCAAACTGGATCGTATAGATCGTAATATTATTGTCCGGATCATTCTTGATGTTGTAGGCAACATCAAGAAGCCTGTCGTCACGGTCAGACAGCATCTGATTGTAAGTATCGCCAGCTCGTCTGGTATTCGCACCATCGGTCAGCAGGATGATTGCCCGGTTAATGGTGTTGCTGTTGGCGGAAATCACTGAAGCTTCATTGAACGGCAGCCCCGGTGACAATACCCGCCAGGCCCAGGCAAGCCCCTGGGGAATATTTGTATAACCGCCACTTGTCGCTTCCAGGTCATCCACGGCGTCCCAGACATCCTGTTTGATGCTTTGCAGTTTCGTGATGCCATATTCCGGACAGGGCGTACAGTTGGATGTGCTGTTGGCGAGGCGCCCCAGATCACAGCGATAACCGTCATAATATTTTTCACTGGAACTGATTGAACCGCTGTTGTCCATATCATAACCGACATAGTTGCTGTATTCGTTTTCCTTGCCCATAGGGTACCAGCCGAGCCAGGATTTGCCGCCGGCAATTTCAACAGGTCCGTCATAAATATCCGCGGCATCATCCAGGGAAGTATCATTATTTGAATCCGGCGTATATTTGTACCGCCAGGCCTCCTCGCGGGCATAGCGGGCATAAACGCACCCTGTCCATCCTTCTTCAGGTTCCGCCAGCAGCGGAACAGACGGCGCATTATGAGCATAGTAAATATTATTTACAGTCGCCTGATAGTTCTTCAGCACCTCATAGCCATTACCCGGCAGTTCAGGAGAACAATCCGGGTCCCATTTGGACCCCGTGCAGAGCTTGTCAAAGGAATAATATTGAATTTCATAGGGGTTGGCGATCGCTGGTGTTACCGCCACAGTGGTATAAAGGTCTGCAGCATCCAGGGCAGTGACATTGTCAGGTTCATACCCATATCTGGTCCCGTTGTCGGTGACATTCACCGCCCCGGACCAGGGAACCACACCAATTTGCAACAAGCTGTTTTCAGCGTTATCCCCGAAAAGCACATTAATTAGTGTCTTGGCAGCTTGCTTGGCTGCATAAATTCGTGACCCGCCGCCCACGTCTTCGGTCCGCATGGAGCCGGACAAATCGATGGCGATTACCACATCCAGAAGGGAAATTTCCTTGGTGACCTCCGTATCGGTACTTACATTCATGCTGTCGTGGTTAAACAGCTGCATAAAAACCGTTTTGATGTCAGCGCTGGCCTTCAGGCGTAACACCTTCTCGTTAGACGGATAAACATAATTATCGGCCAGAATATTGCCGTCCGCATCCACCTCATGGGGACCACTGACTGTCGCCCCCATAAAGCCGTTGGGAAGATTTGCTGTAAAATACTGCTGAATTTCCGATCGGCGCAGTTCCGCCGTATCATTCAACACCCGCCCGCCGGCAAGCGCAGCGGCATCAAGGGCCGTACCCAGGCGCTGCTTGACAATGTAGGCCCGGCTGATATCAGTTGCCGCGCCCACGATTGCAATAATCGGAATGATGCTCGCCACCATGATTACACCGGACATCCCCTGCCTGTCCTGCCACAGCCTGCGGCCGAAACCGGCAGCGCCTGTCATCAGGAGAGCAATTTTCCGCCCGACACTTAAAGTCTTCACAGACTTTGTTATTTTCTCCGGTATCATTTTCATTTTCGTTGTGACCTCTTGATAGTTCACGCATATGATCTATATTTTCTGTTAAATACATTAAGAAACATTTATGAAACCAAAGAGTTGTATTAATATTTTGGTAAAATTAGCTGTCTCCCGAAAAGCTGTATCCCCCTGGCCTGCCCTGTCCCCTTCGAAGAGGGGAAAAACTGCCAAATACATCTTGACTTGAAGGCCAATTCTTTTATCTATTAGAATAATTCTAAAGCTAGCCAGAACCTCAAAAAATCCACAAATGGAGAACTAAAATGTCACATCTTATCGGCCAGAAAGCCCCTGACTTTACAGCCCAGGCTGTTATGGAAAATGATGAAATGAAAGAACTTACCCTGTCTGAATATCTGAAAGGCAGCTACGGTCTTATTTTCTTCTATCCTCTGGACTTCACCTTCGTCTGTCCGTCAGAAATCATCGCTTTCAGCAACCGCATGGACAAATTCTCTGCCCTGAACACCAAAGTTGTCGGCGTCAGCGTTGACTCTCAGTTCTCTCATTACGCCTGGCGAAACACACCAACCAACAAAGGCGGCCTTGGCCAGATCAAATTCCCGCTGGTTGCCGACCTGACCAAGCAGATTGCCACTGATTATGGTGTACTGATTGAAGATGCCGGCGTTGCTCTGCGCGGCACCTTCCTGATCGACAAGGAAGGCAACATCCGCCATTACGTCATCAACGACCTGCCGCTTGGCCGTAATGTGGACGAAAGCATCCGCATGGTCGAAGCCCTGCAATTCCATGAAGAGCATGGTGAAGTATGCCCGGCCGGCTGGCAGAAAGGCCAGGAAGGCATGAAAGACACTGCAGAAGGTGTTGCAAGCTACCTGTCTTCTCACGCCGAAGAACTCTAGGTTCAGCCTGATATCTATGGAAAGGCGGGTTCATTCCCGCCTTTTTTATTGGTGCAGTGCAAAATTAACCATTACACTATAGACAATGTGTATGTGACAGAATTCAAGTGAGTGATTGATATAATGGATTGGGACAAACTCAGAATATTTCACACTGTGGCTTCTTCGGGAAGCTTCACCCATGCGGGTGAAAAACTGAACCTCAGCCAGTCCGCCGTCAGCCGTCAGATCAGGTCACTGGAAGACAGCCTTAATGTTTCGCTTTTCAACCGCCATGCCCGCGGGCTGAGTCTGACAGATGAAGGGGAAACCCTGTTCAAGACGGCAGAGGATGTTGTCTCCAAAATCCATTTTACCGAACAGCAGCTTCTCGAGGGCACCGATGTCCCCATGGGGGAATTGAAAGTCACCACAACATTGAGCTTCGGGTCGACCTGGATGATGCATCATATCAGGGGGTTTATCGAAAAATATCCGGAAATTGATGTCCAGCTTATTGTTTCAGACCAGGATCTTGACCTGACGACGCGGGAAGCCGATGTGGCCATCCGTTTTCGCCCGTCCGAGCATCTGGAAATGATCCAGAAAAGACTCGGCACCTTCCACCACCATCTTTACGCCTCGCCCGAATATCTGAGCCGCAAGGGACGTCCGAAAACCGTGGACGATCTGGATGGGCACAGCCTTATTTCCTATGGCGAGGTGCCAAGCATTCCGGTACAGGGCATGAACTGGGCGCTCTCCGAGGGCACCCTGGAGCCGCGCAAGCCCATTTTGCGGGTAAACAGCATCTATGGCGTGCTTCAGGCGGTCAAGGCCGGGATTGGCATTGCCGCCCTGCCCGATTACTTGGTTCAGGGTTCAATGAATGTTGTCCGGGTGCTTGAAGATACCGAGGGCCCTGAATTCGACGCCTATATTACATATCCACAGGAACTTCGAACCTCGAAACGTATTGCCGCATTCAGGGACTATATCATCCAGCAGTTCAAGGGAACCCGGTTCTGATCAAGCTATGCGTATTATGCATGCCTGCTTTGTATTTTAAAAGGGTAGCCACACAAACCGAATGTGCGTATAACTTAACTCAGATGTTGCGTTGCATCATCTCCTGAAAGAACCTCCCAAGTAATTTCAGGCGCTATAATCGGATGTCCTCCCAGATGAAGATTATAGCTTGTTTCATTGTCTCCCAGACATGAAGCCTCCCTATATTTTTGACTATGCCGGGCTTGTCCCGGCATTTTTTTTGCCTTCCCGCCAGAAACGCCCTGTTAATAATCCGTGATATTTTGCATCGCGATATTTTTTCTGCTTTTATACAAAATAGGGTTTTTTCTTTGTTTATAATATATTTTTCACATAAAAGCCCTTTACAAAACCAACTATCGCCCCTATCTTGATTACAGATGTTGCATTGCAATATCTTCAAGGCAACGCCATGTTGCTTTGAGCTGTAGCGGACATGCCTCCCATATGTTTGTTACAGTTGTTTCATTGTCTCCCAGACATGAAGCCTCCCTATATTTTTGACTATGCCGGGTTCGTCCCGGCATTTTTTTTGCTTTATCCGCTACCCTGCCGCATTGCGGCACAATAGCCGTCCAGGGATATAGCAGGCACCGACCATCCGGATCAAACGCCTATTTAAAGGGCATGAGCCCTGCATATTTTGCAGAGCTCATGCTTTTACAACCGAAAATTCCCCATATAAGTCAATAACTTACCAAACGGTTGTTTGAGGCATAAATTGCATAAATAGTAGACATAAATGGTATGTGGTTAAATTTTAGACATTTCTAGCCCAGGTGATCCAGAACCTCCGTCATTCGATGAATGACCACGCCGCCGGCTTTCAAAAGATCGTCACACTCCCCGCGCACGCTGTAGGCCAGCACATCCATCCCGGCGGCCACGGCGCCACGCACGCCGGGAAGGCTGTCTTCCACAACCAGACAGAGGGCCGGGTCGATTCCCATCCGTTCAGCAGCAAACAAATAGAGATCCGGCCAGGGTTTGCCGCGGCTCACCTGGCTGGAGCTGAAGATTCGCCCGTCAAAGTCCTCTTTCAGCCCGGTCAGGCCCAACGTCACTTCCATTTTGGCGAAATCTCCGCTGGATGCGACGCAACTCCTGATTCCTTGTTCCCTGAGATGAGCCACCACATCGTGGATTCCCTCTACCGCCGTCAGTTCCCGGTGAAAAACCTCGAAGGTTTCCGCCTGCACCCGGTCGAGAAAATCTTCCGGCAAACCGTGTCCCAGAAGCTGCTCTGCCCTACTGACAACCGAAGACATACTCAGGCCGACAAATTCTGACACCACCTCTGACAGGGATAAATCAAGCCCTTCCCGCGCCAATCCATCCCGCAACACCTGGTTGGCAAGTGGTTCGCTGTCCACCAGAACGCCGTCACAGTCAAAAATTACAAGTTCATACTTCATTAAAATTCCAAATAAAAAGGCAGCTTCAGATTTCTGAAGCTACCTTTACACGGTTTAATTTAATTTTGCCATATGGGGCCAACCTGGCCGGGGCAGAAAATTTCTAGTTCAGCAGGGATCTCAGCATCCAGGCGTTTTTCTCGGAAATTTCCATACGGTCCCCCAGAAGGCCGACCGTAGGTTCATCGCCGGCATCTGCCGCCAGCGGCACAATGGAGCGCGCTGTACGGGTTACCGTCTCGTTGGCTTCCACCAGATTGCGGATCATTTCCTCGGCGGACGGAATACCGTCATCTTCCGGAATAGAGGTCAGTTTGGCGAATTCCTGATAGGTTCCGGGCGCATATTCGCCAAGAGCCCGAATCCGCTCGGCAATCACGTCGATGGCCGCCCACAGTTCCGTATAATGGACTTCAAACTGGGCATGCAGGGTCTGGAACATCGGACCCGTCACATTCCAGTGATAATTATGGGTCTTGAGGTACAGGGTATAGGTATCCGCCATCAGTCGGCTGAGGCCTTCAGCAATCTGCTGTCTTGTCTCGTTGTCCATACCAATATTGATCTGCATTTCATTCTCCTCTTATTAAGTCCAGTACTTAATATATAGTTTAGAATAATTATAAAACAAGGCGGGTGCCGAAAATAACAACATCATTATAGCCTCTTTGACAGCAATAACAACATCGTGCGTCCGGCACCCTGATTCTGGTTAATTCTTTCGGAAAATGCCCCAACCTCAGGATTCAAGAGCGTGGCGCTGGAGGGCGGCATCCAGAATACGCCGCAACATTTCCCGATAGCTCAGCCCGGCATATCCTGCCATAAAGTTGAGCTTGCCGTCCCAGCACCAGCCCGGATTGGGATTCACTTCCAGAAGCTTGATCACGCCCTCGCTGTCCGCCCTGAAATCAAACCGGGCATAATCCCGGCAGTCCAGCCGCTCAAACAGGATACAGGACCAGCTGGTCAGGTTGCGGACATCCTGTTCGGAAAGCTCCGCCGGATGATATTTAATGTCCTGCCAATAGGGGGAGTCCGGATCCCATTTGGATTCATAGTTCAGAATACGCGGCAGTTCGGGGGCAAGTCCGCTGTAATCCACTTCCAGCACCGGCAATGCATTCAGACCGGCCCCTGGATTCCCGATCAGCCCGACGCTGAACTCCCGGCCCGGCAAAAATTCCTGTATCAGATAAGGCTGGCCGGGGAGGACAGACTGCAGGTAAGACAGATAATCGATGGCTTCATCCACATTATGCACGATGGCGTTGCGGGTGATGCCGATACTGCTGTCCCCGAGGCAAGGCTTGATCAGGGCCGGAAATACCGCAGGGACAGTGGCGGCAAAATCATCCTGATCGAAATAGGTCTCCAGCGGCACCGGAATATCATACATGGCGGCGATTGCCCGAACCTGTGACTTGTTATAACAAAGCGACAGCGCGTTCGGACCCGCCCCGGAATAGGGCACGCCGAATATTTCCAGCAGAGCCGGCACATGCAGTTCCTTCAGGGGATCATTGGCCAGACCTTCATCACACAGATTAAAGACAAATCCCGGCTTGTTTTGTGCCAGTCGATCGATCAGCCCTGAATGATCATCGAGATATTCGAAGTCATAATCCTTCAGACCGGCCAGGCCTTCCTTGAGCTTCTCAATAGTGGCCAGATCCTCGTCATTAAACACCCCGTTCTTTTTAACCGCATCCGGCAGACGCGGATCTCCCATCAGAACCGTAATTTTGCCGATCTTTACTTCGGGAATGACTTCTGCAGCAGTTGTCGCGGACACGGCAGTCAGGAAATAACGCCGTTCCATCATGCCCAGGTCCTCTCCCCGGTCGGAATCGGCAAAGATCTGCGTATGGAAAACCACATCCCGGAACCCGGCCCGTTTAAGCAGGTCCTCGATCCGGTCGCGGGAATAGAGCCGCTCTGCATAGATCTGGTCGGCAATCACGCCTTTTTCCGCATGCACGATCACCTCGCGGGAAATCAGCCGGTCGCCGTCCTCGGACAGGGATCGTTCCCGGCAGACAAACTGGTTTTCATCAATCCATTCCCAGGAGCGCGGGTCGAAATTGGCGCTGATCCAGGCGCCGTCGGTGATATCCAGGGCAAGACGTCCCCCCGGCCGCAGGCATCTCAGAATGGTTTGCAGCACCGTCAGGTCATCTTCCTCCCGGGCGAAATAACCGAAGCTGTTGCCCATGACGATGACACTGTCATAGTTTCTTTCCGTTGTCGGGATCTTGCGGGCGTCACCTTCTCTGAACTTGACGGTCAGGCCCCGTTCGCGGGCCCGTTTACGGGCCAGCCGGATCAGATAGCGGGACCGGTCAAGACCGGACACATTAACAAACCCCCGGGCCGCAAGCTCCAGGGAGTGACGTCCCTGGCCGCAGCACAGATCAAGGATCTTGTCGCCCGGCTTCAGCTCCAGCTTGTCCACAACCAGATCCACCTCCCGGGCGGTATTGACCTGGTTTTCCACCACATCACCGTCGGTTTTCAGATACAGGGAATTGAACAGGGACTGCCACCAGTTATTAGGGAGGTGCCTCTCAAGGTCGGGAACAGGCCCCAGCGTACGCCGTTCGGGCCTTTGTTTTTTACTCATTTCAGGAATACCATCAAAAGGGAGCGATCGCCCAGGTGCGTCAGGACCCCCAAGGTTAAAATGCAATGCGGCAATTAGTCCATATTTTTATTATCAATAAAGAGAATTTATTCTATAGTTCATATGCAGTTATTAAATAGATAGAATGACGGAAACAGCCATGGATATTGCACAGATCAGAACCTTCATTGCGGTCTATGAAACCGGCAGCTTTCTTGCCGCCGCAGAACGTGTCCATGTGACCCAGTCCACGGTCAGCATCCGCATCAAAAACCTCGAAAACCAGATCGGAACGGTGTTGTTTGACCGCAACAAACAGGGCGCCACACCAACCCTGTCCGGGCGGCACTTCCTCAAACACGCCATCGCCCTGTCGCGGATCTGGGACCAGGCCCGTCTGGATATCGGCATCGGCGAGGAACAGGAAACAATTCTGCGCATCGGCGCCCAGGTCAGCCTGTGGGACGGGTTCCTGCTCAGCCTCCTGCCGTGGATGCGGGCCCATGCGCCGGAAGTGGCGATCCGGACGGAAACCGGCCATTCCCCCGAACTGACCCGCAACCTGACGGAATATTCGCTGGATATCGCAGTCATGTACCGGCCGGAAAACCGGCCTGGCTTCCGGGTCCGGCAGGTTCTGGACGAGGAGGTTATCCTTGTCTCTTCAGCGGATCCCGACCGGGATATTTTCGACCAGGAATATGTCTATGTGAACTGGGGGCCGGAATTCCAGGGCGACCATGCCCTGAATTTTCCGGACATGAACGTGCCCCGGATTTCCCTGGATGTGGGCACCCTGGGTATTGATTATCTTCTGGAAACACCGGCCAGCGGTTATTTCCCGAAACGTATTGCCGCCCCGCTGATCAGGAGCGGCCGCCTGTGGCAGGTCGAAAGCGCGCCCCACTTCACCTATCCCGCCTATATGGTGTACGGGGAGGACATCGATTCCGATCTGATGGAGCTTATCCTGAAAGGGGTAGAGGAAATCACCACGGCCATGCCGGACCTGAAAAAACCTTCAGGTCAGAAATCTGCATAAAATCCGGGAATAACCGGGACAGATCAGTCCTGGTCGCGGTATTTCTCACGACGGGACTGGCGCCGGGTCTCTTCCACCCGTCTTTTCCGGTCCTCCCGGTAGTCGCTCTCGTCGTCGTCGTAATTATCGGCTTTGTTATTGCTATACTGTCTGGCGGATCCGTGTTCGCCGGTTGACCTGTGGTGTTTCATTCCATGCGTTCCTGTGAAAAAAAACAGCTTTTTCATTTTTTACTATTATTGAAATCCCGATATCGGAAAAGCGAATTTATTTGATGTATATTATTTAATAATCAAATAGATAGTCCATTACAGGGCGTTAGACAGGGACCCGGAGGGCGTTATTATTGCCTTTCCACATAATATCTATTGAATAAATTCTCTTTATTTCCACCACAGACAGCGCATTAATTCGCCTTACCTTTTGTGGAAATAAATGGATTATTCCGATGAAAAAAATCGCCTTTTCTATGGCCCCGGTTTTGGCCCTTCTGGCCGCTTCCCCGGCTTTTGCAGCCGACCTTAAAAATAACGATGATGTTGCGCACGAGATTTATGTGGAATCCGCCGAGACGGAAAAAACCGTCACCATCGAGGCCCACGCGACACTGCATGACCTGTGCCACAATTGTTATGTGGAAGTGGTTGAGAGCGGCAGCGCCCTGTCCGTTGAAGAAGAAGAAAACCTGACCATTACCGACGGCCAGCTTTCCGTGGAATAAACCGCTGTTGCGACATTAAGTTCCCCCAAGGTTGCATCCCCTGCAACCAAACAAAGAACCCCCTGCCGACCTATGCCGACAGGGGGTTTCTTGTTTAAACTTAAATATCTTATTTCAGCGCGGCGCAGGCCCGCTGGATGCGGGTGCAGGCTTCGGTCAGCGCTTCTTCGCTGGTGGCGTAACTGACCCGGAAGTGCGGGCTCAGGCCAAAGGCCTCGCCATGCACCGCGGCAACCCCTTCTGCTTCCAGCAGGTAGGAGACCACATCCTCGTCATTGTTCAGAACCTTGCCGTCCGGGGTGGTCTTGCCGATCATGCCGGCACAGCTCGGATAGACGTAAAAGGCGCCTTCCGGGGTTGCGCACTCGATGCCTTCGGCATCATTCAGCATGCGCACCACCAGGTCGCGGCGTGTCTTAAACGCCTCGCCACGGACCTTCAGGAAATCCTGGGGGCCGTTGAGGGCCTCGACCGCTGCCGCCATGGAAATGCTGCAGGGGTTGGAGGTGGTCTGGGACTGGATCTTGCCGATCGCCTTGATCAGCTCCACCGGACCCGCCGCATAACCGATACGCCAGCCGGTCATGGCATAGGCCTTGGACACGCCGTTGACGGTCAGGGTGCGGTCGTAAAGTTTCGGTTCCACCTGGGCCGGGGTGCAAAACTCAAAACCGTCATAGACAAGATGTTCGTACATGTCGTCGCTCATCACCCAGACATGGGGGTGTTTGAGCAGCACATCGGTCAGCGCCTTGAGCTCGTCCCGGCTGTAGGCCGCACCGGTCGGGTTGGACGGACTGTTGAGGATCACCCATTTGGTTTTGGGCGTGATCGCCGCATCCAGGTCTTCCGGCTGCAGCTTGAATTTATTTTCCTGGGTGCATTCCACGATCACCGGCTTGCCGCCGACCAGCAGGGTCATGTCCGGATAGGAGACCCAGTAAGGGGCCGGAATGATCACTTCGTCGCCCGGATTGATGGTCGCCATCAGGGCGTTGAACAGAGTGTGCTTGCCGCCGTTATTGATGGTTACCTGGCTGGGCTCGTAATCCAGACCGTTTTCCCGTTTGAACTTGGCGGCCACCGCCTTTTTCAGCTCGGGCGTGCCGTCAGGGGCGGTATATTTGGTCTTGCCCTCGTTAATGGCCTTGATGGCGGCGTCCTTGATGTTTTGGGGGGTGTCAAAGTCAGGTTCCCCTGCGCCCAGGCCAATCACGTCGCGGCCGGCAGCTTTCAGTTCGGCTGCCTTGGTCGTCACAGCAATGGTCGGGGAAGGTTTCACACGGCTTAAGGAGTCTGCGATAAAGGCCATTTCTTTCCCTTTCTGTGGTGGTCTTCTGTTGTTGTGGCAACAGTTCAGTTCGAGCGCGAACCTACGAAAACTCACGTCCTTCTGCAAGCAGAGTTTCACAAAAAAACAAAAGAATTATCACATCCTGAGACTAAACTGGTTTGAGAAAAAATCTTCTTTGTTTATCATATGTTTATATTCCCGCGCTAAGACACAGGGGAAATAAAAAAAGGGGCGGACAACGTGCTTTTCAATTCCTACGAATTTATTTTTGCCTTTTTGCCGGTCACAGTGGCGTTATTTTTCCTGGTGTCGCGCTTTGACCATGAGAAAGCCATTGGCGTTCTGGTGCTGGCCTCGCTGTTTTTTTACGGCTGGTGGAATCCGAAATATCTGTTCCTGATTATCCTGTCCATGGCAATCAACTATGGCGTCGGCCGGCTGCTGGGCAACGGGGATAAATCCCGCGGCAGGAAAAGGACCATCCTGACCCTCGGCATTGTCTTCAACCTCGGGCTGCTCGGCTATTATAAATATGCCGGGTTCTTCGTGGAAAATGTGGCGGCGCTCACCGGCCTGGACTGGCAGATCGGCACCATCATCCTGCCGCTGGCCATTTCCTTTTTCACCTTCCAGCAGATCGCCTATCTGGTAGACGCCTATGAAGGCATCACCAAAGAATATAAATTCCTCCATTACGCCCTGTTCGTGACCTTCTTCCCGCAGCTCATTGCCGGACCCATCGTCCATCACAAGGAGATGCTGCCCCAGTTCATGCAGGACGAGAAGATGCGCCTGCGGCTCGACAACATCACCATCGGGCTGATGATTTTCTCCATCGGCCTGTTCAAGAAAGCGGTGCTGGCCGACGGCGTTGCGGTCTATGCCACGCCGGTCTTCAGTCTGGCCGGGACCGGTACAGAGATCGGCTTTTTCGAGGCCTGGGGCGGGGCGCTGGCCTATACCCTGCAGCTTTATTTTGATTTTTCCGGCTATTCCGACATGGCCATCGGCGCGGCCCGGCTGTTCGGCATCAAGCTGCCGCTCAATTTCCATTCGCCCTACAAGGCGCTCAGCATCACCGAATTCTGGCGGCGCTGGCATATGACCCTGTCCCGCTTCCTGCGCGACTATGTCTATATCCCGCTCGGCGGCAACCGCAAGGGCAAGGCCCGGCGTTATGTCAACCTCAGCACCACCATGCTGCTCGGCGGGTTGTGGCATGGGGCCGGCTGGACCTTTGTCATCTGGGGCGCCCTGCACGGGCTCTATCTGGTGATCAATCACGGCTGGCATTTTGTCCAGCAGAAACTGGGCTGGCAGGGCCTGAACGGCTCCCGCCTGTGGCGCGGTTTCGCCTGGGCCCTCACCTTCCTCGCCGTGGTCGTCGGCTGGGTGTTTTTCCGGGCGGAAGATTACAATACCGCCGCCGTCATCCTGAAGGGCATGAGCGGCATGAGCCATGTCAGCATCCCCAACGGCATCGCCGTGCATCTGGGGCCGCTGAAAGACATGCTCTCAAGCCTCGGCATCAACTTCTCCCTTGGCGGCGGCAGCGACTTCGTCTGGACCTGGGTCTGGATCCTCATTCTACTGCCGGCGGCGCTGCTGCTGCCCAATACCCAGCAGATCATGGAGAAATTCGAGCCCGCCTATAACAGCCTGAAGGATGAGGTAAACTACACCCTGCTGAGCGACAGCCCCCTTATGCGGCGGATTAAATTCCGGCCCACGGTGGGCTGGGCAGCCGTCTGCGCCTTCATGACCGTCACCGGACTCCTGGCCCTGAGCCAGATTTCCGAATTCCTCTATTTCCAGTTCTAGGCGGGAGAAGATAACATGAGCCTGAAAAAATTCTTCCTTGCCTGGCTGGTCTTTGTCCTGCTGTTTGTCGCGGCGGCGGCGTCCCTGACATATTTCACCGACCCCTATCTGATGTACGGGCATGCGCCCAAAGAGGGTTTCAACGCCGTCAAGCCCGAGGCCGGCACCCATTCCCGCCAGGCCCGGCTGCATCTGGCCCACAAGACCGACATGGATGTGCTGATCGTCGGCAACAGCCGGGTCGAAATGGGTCTTGATCCCGAACATGAACTGTTCAAAGCCCGCGGCCACAGGGTCTTTAACCTGGGCCTGCCGGGCAGTCCGCTCGACATGCAATATGGCTATGCCCTGGACCTGGTGCGGGATAAAGACATCAAGGCCGTGTTGATCGGGGTGGATTTCCTCGATTTTCTGGTCAAGCCGGGCACCCTGCCCCGGGACTGGCCCCCTGCCCCGCAGGAGCATGACAAGCGGCGCAAATATAACTGGGACGGCACGGCCAATCCGGAGTACGGGCTGCAGAAAATGAAGGACCTGCTGCTGCCGCTCGTCTCCCTCAGCGGCGTGCTCGACAGCATCAGCACCCTGACCGGACAGAAACCTCATAACAGCAGCCTGACCCCGTCCGGCTTCAACCCGGCCAATGACATGGACTACAGCACCCGCAAGGAAGGGGTGTTGGCCCTGTACCGGCAGAAAAACCCCCAGCTGGTCCAAAGCTTCACCCGGGTAAAATGGCGGACCTTTTACGAGGCCGGGCACTGGTCCGACGAACTGGCCCTGCTCGACCGCTTCGTCAAGGAACTCAGGGCGCGGGATATCGAAGTCCATATTTTCATCAATCCCTATCACATCCAGTATCTACAGATCATCGACAGCGCCGGCCTGTGGACGGAATTTGAGAAATGGAAAATGGCTCTGACCACCTTTGAAGATTATGGCGACGGGGTCAATCTGGTCGATTTCAGCCGCATCACCCCCTATCACACCGAACCGGTGCTGAAGGCGGGCAAGACGCCGCTCAAATGGTTCTGGGAACCGGCCCACTACCGCCGGGAACTGGGTGACCTGATGGTCCGCAGGCTGCTCGGCGACTGCTCCGTTGCCTTCGGCCAGACCCTGACGCTGGACAGCCTGAAGGAAAATCTGGAGGCCGACCGCAAGGTGCTGGAGGACTGGCAGAAGGCGAACCCGGACGAAGTGAATTTCGTCAACAGCTTCTTTGACAGCTAAAACTGTTAAAATCGAAAAAGGGTACTGGAAAATCCGGCCCGAAGACCCCATTATGATGTCATGAGCTCAGACACTCCAAATGGTATTCTGGCCGAACGGCCGCAGATGGCTTTTGACGGCCCGCCGAAAGGCAAATTCGAACGCCCCGACAAGACCGAGGGTGGCATTCCCTTCCGCCTGCAAAGCGATTTTGAGCCGTCCGGCGACCAGCCGGCGGCGATCGAGGCGCTGGTCGAGGGCATTAATGACGGCCTCTCGGACCAGGTGCTGCTCGGCGTGACCGGCTCGGGCAAGACCTTCACCATGGCCCAGATCATTGAAAAGACCCAGCGCCCGGCCATCATCATGGCCCACAACAAAACCCTGGCGGCCCAGCTCTACGGCGAGATGAAGTCTTTCTTCCCCGACAATGCGGTTGAATATTTCGTTTCCTATTACGATTATTACCAGCCCGAGGCTTACGTGCCCCGCTCCGACACCTATATCGAAAAAGACGCCAGCATCAATGAACATATCGACCGCATGCGCCATGCGGCGACCCGGGCCCTGTTCGAGCGCGACGATGTGATCATTGTGGCGTCGGTAAGCTGCATCTACGGCATGGGTTCGCCGGAAACCTATCTGGAAATGACCATCCCGTTCGAGGTCGGCATGCAGTTCGAACAGCGCGAGCTTCTGCGCGAACTGATCAAGCTGCAATATAAGCGCAACGACCAGGCCTTCCAGCGCGGCACATTCAGAGTCAGAGGCGATGTCATCGAGATCTTCCCCAGCCATTACGAGGACCGGGCCTGGCGGCTTGATTTCTTTGGCGACGAGCTCGAGAAAATCACCCTGTTCGATCCGCTGACCGGCGAGAAAGTGGCCGACCTGGAACAGGTCAAGCTTTATGCCAACAGCCATTATGTCACCGCCGGGCCGAGCCTGGAACAGGCCATGAAAAGCATCAAGATGGAACTGGACCAGCGCATCCCGGAACTGCAGTCCCAGGGCAAGATCCTAGAGGAAGCGCGACTTCGCGAACGGGTGCTGCTGGATCTGGAAATGATGGCCGCCACCGGCTCCTGCGCCGGGATCGAGAATTACAGCCGCCACCTCACCGGCCGCCATCCGGGCGAACCGCCGCCGACCCTGTTTGAATATCTGCCGAGCAACATGCTGCTGTTTGTCGATGAAAGCCATGTCAGCGTGCCCCAGGTGGGCGGCATGAGCAAAGGCGACTTTGCCCGCAAGAAAACCCTCGCTGACTTTGGCTTTAGGCTGCCGAGCTGTGTTGACAACCGCCCGCTGAAGTTCGATGAATGGGACCGCATGCGGCCGCAGTCGGTCTATGTCTCGGCCACGCCGGGCCCGTGGGAGCTCGCGCAAACCGACGGCGAATTTGTCGAGCAGGTGATCCGGCCGACCGGCCTGATCGATCCGCCCTGCGACATCCGCCCGGTCGAGACCCAGGTCGACGACCTGCTGCATGAGGCCCGGGCCAGCATTGATAACGGCTACCGGGTCCTGGTGACCACCCTGACCAAACGCATGGCCGAGGACCTGACCGAATATCTCGATGAAAACGGCCTCAAGGTCCGTTACCTGCACTCGGACATCGACACCCTGGAACGGATCGAGATCATTCGCGATTTGCGCATCGGCGCCTTCGACATCCTGGTCGGCATCAACCTGTTGCGCGAGGGGCTCGACATTCCCGAATGCGGCCTGGTCGCCATCCTCGATGCGGACAAGGAAGGCTTCCTGCGCAGTGAAACCTCACTCATCCAGACCATCGGCCGGGCCGCCCGCAATGTTGACGGCCGGGTGATCCTCTATGCCGATAAAATCACCAGGAGCATGCAGGCGGCGCTGGACGAAACCGACCGCCGCCGGACCAAGCAGCTGGAATATAACGAAGAACACGGCATCACCCCGGAAAGCATCAAGAAGCATATCGGCGATATCCTCGACAGCGTCGCCGAGGGCGATCATGTGCTGGTCGACACCGGCACCGACGATAATAACCTGGTCGGCCATAACCTGCGCGCCTATATCGACGGGCTCGAGAAGGACATGCGCGAGGCCGCCGGCAACCTGGAATTCGAGGAAGCGGCAAGATTGCGGGACGAGATCAAACGGCTCGAGGATGCGGAGCTCGGCATTGTGCCCCAGAAGTCCGCCGGCCGGGCCAAAGGCACTGGCCGCTCCACCGCCGGCAAGCCCGGCACCCGGCAGTATCGCAAAAAAAGCAACAATCCGACGCCACGGAAGTTTTAAACCTTCTCCGTCATCCCCCGCCCCTCCTAGTCACCCCTCACCCTTCTCCGTCACCCCCGCACCCTTGTCGTCACCCCGGCGAAAGCCGGGGTCCATTTATACGTCTGAGAGACGTGTCAGGCCGAGCTATGGATTCCTGCTTTCGCAGGAATGACAATGAAGCTGCAACTATCCCACCCGTCACCCCGGCGAAAGCCGGGGTCCATTCATACGTCTGAGAGGTGTGTCAGACCGAGCTATGGATTCCTGCTTTCGCAGGAATGAAAATAAAGCTGCAACTATCCCACCCGTCACCCCGGCGAAAGCCGGGGTCCATTCATACGTCTGAGGGATGTGTCAGAAAGAGCTATGGATTCCTGCTCTCTATGATTCTTGGCGCAGGAATGACAAGGGGATAGATAGGAAAGACGAGGAAAAATCTGGAATGACCAAGGAGGGAGCGGGAATGACGAAGGGGATAACAGGAACCCACCCTCACCCGCTGATATCTTCATAGAGATCGCGCCAGTCCGGATTCTTTTCTTCAATGGCCTCAATTTTCCAGGCCCGTTTCCAGTTCTTGATTTGCTTTTCCCGTACCAAGGCCGCCTCAATACCCTCATGTGTTTCAAACCACACCAGACGGTGAATGGAGTATTTGCGGGTAAACCCCTCAACAAGGTCGTTCCGGTGTTCATAAATCCGGCGCACCAGGTCACTGGTCACCCCCACATAGAGCGTGCCGTGCTTTTTATTGGCCAGAATGTAGACGAAGCCCCCTTTTTCCATTTCTGCATGATACTGGATTCCTGCCTTTACGGAAATGACGATTTTGAACGTCGTCACCCTCGCGAAAGCGGGGGTCCATTTGTACGTCTGAGGGATGTGTCAGGCCGAGCGATGGATTCCTGCTTTCGCAGGAATGACGGCATGGGATAAATTCCCCGCTTGCCCTCCTCGGCTTCCGTCCCGTACACTTGGCTCAACCAGAGGGGGCAAAGATGAGCGACGAAACACCCGAACAACCAGACGAAAACGGCCTGATCCCGGCGGAAGCTAATCCGTGGTGGTGGTTAGCGAATTATCATGGTGTGCCAAAGAACGAAGATGATCCCAAAATTGCTGAGAACCGCGAAACATGGAATAAAATTCTATATGCTAAACTAAAGGGCGCAAAACGCGATCTGCTAACAAAAAAAATTGATGAATTTAATTTGCCACTGTTTCGCGTCTCAGGACGATTTCCCCCACCTGAACTGCGCCAAATACGCGAATACTGCATCGAAGAAGCAAGAAAAAATTGGAAACACACCTTTGACTTTGACGGATACTTCCCTTTTGCCTTAAACGGACCCCGAAACCAAAATACTTTTAAAAATACATTATTCACCAAACCGTTATTTTTTTCTGGTTGCCTATTTGCTGATGAATTCGATTTTCAGGGAAGTACATTTGAAAAACGCGCCCATTTTAGTGATACATTTTTTCTAGACCATGCAAACTTAAGCAGATGCACCTTCAAAGGTAAGTCGTATTTTTCTAAAGCTCTATTTTTTGGCCCTGTGGCTTTTGGAGCATCAAAGTTGATTGGAAACTGCTACTTTAACGACGCAAAATTTTTAGATAATGCTAATTTCAATTCTTTTTTTTGGAATCCAAGCGCCACTCCCTACCAAGAAGCAAATTTTAGCAATACCGACTTTTTTCTTCGCGCCGATTTTCCGTCTGCAGAATTCCATACAGCTATTTTTAACGGCGCAAAATTTCATGAATCTACCAACTTCCAAAATACAATCTTCCAAGTACCTCCAAGATTTCATAAAACGACTTTGCATTCGGACACAAATTGGGAAGTTAAGAGTTGGCCAAACAATAATCCAGATGGTCTGAAACAAGCAGTAGAATGGAAGAGTTCCTGGTCAAGATTGAAACTTCATATGAACGCCCAACAGCGGCATGATCTCGAACAAATCTTTTTCTGTAAAGAAATGGAAGTTGATCGCTGTATTCTAAAGCTGAAGGGAGGGAAATACATTGAGAGATTTTCCTATTTCCTGTACAAATGGCTATCTGGATATGGTCAAAGTATTGGACTTACACTAGTTTGGTTACTCATCTTTCTCATAGCGTTTTCAGGAATATACACAACTCTTGGCATTCTCGAATACAGCAATCCCCTTGGTGCCCCCTGGTTGGAAAGTTCATTTTGGGAGGAATTGAAACTGGGATTAAAGATAAGCTTTGCCAACACGCTACCTATTCTCGGCATACATCGCTATTTCCTCTCCTCGGAAACTTCAGGCTGGATATTCGCTTTTAGCGGCCTTCAATCCACTCTTAGCCTAGTGCTGCTCTTCCTGCTCGGTCTCGGCCTCAGGAATAAATTCAGGATCAAATAACTACGTCGTCACTGTAAGATAGTGCTAGGTATGGGACAGTATTGCATCCGGGATTGAGCGGGATGTAACGGGATATACTGGGACGGAGACATAAGTAATACCGGGGGTTTCCGGGCGGCGCGGCAGCTTTTGTCGATTTTTTTTTGCTTTTTTTGTCCCATATCTCGATCTTGCCAGGCAGGAAGCGTTTTGCGGGACATATGGTACAGAAAAGGCCGCACCCCCCCAAAAACGACGAATGCGGCCTAAAATTGAATTTAAAAAATACGGCGACTACAGTTCATTAAATATTCTCCCCGTTATTCGGCGTACTGATACTCTTTTTAACAACATTTAAAGGCATTTTTTGTATCTTGCCCTTGCTCGAAGCGCTCGAGAAGGTGCGGTTAATACCGGTGAGGATGCCTCTTTTGCCCCCTCATGGCTCTGAATCATCCCCCAGATGATCCATCCCACCGACTTTGCTATGGAAAGCAGGCAAAGATATGGCGGGGCCACTCTCTAGTTGCTAGATCAAGCCCCGCCACTATCTTAGGTAGCGATTAAAAACCAGTTAACGTATTGTAATGTTTCTGCAATAAATTATTCGGACTTCAGAGAAACAGAGATAAGCCGACGCATCTTCTTGACCAAGGGATCATTAGGATCCATGTCAGTTTCCGGGCCATAGGCTTTTTCGATTTCCCACATCAAAAATGTCAATTCTTCAAACTTCTCAGGCTCAATAAGCTTTTGAGCGTCCCAGAGAGACACGTACACGCCCATGGCCGCATGAGCCAGGGTTCCCCCTTCTTCCTCGGCCTTATCTTCATCAAACAACAGATTATCCCGCTTCATTGGCCCTTCACCATAGGCGAGCCACTCCAAAGATATATCGAAGTGAAAACACAGCCGAACGATTACATCTAATTTGGGGAAATTCTTTCCCTGAATGTATTTAGTCAACATGTCATGCGAAATACCGGCGATAACTGACGCATTTTTGCGTCCTCCGGCCATTTCAGCAACCATCTCTATACGCTGTCCGAGTTCTTCTATTGAACTCGGATAAATGGAAGACGCATTTTTTCCGTCATCCGAGTTCTCATAACCCATTGTTTTCTCGTGTCTTTTTAATTTATCACGCATTTTTTCATTTTCTTTAACACGGATACGCATTTTTCCGTTTGATAAAACGCTTTTTTGCGTATATGTTTATTCAAGTTATTGCATTTTTACATCCAAATTAAAGCCCGATGCAACGGGCTGAAACAGGAAGATAGATGGCTGGTAAGCATATCGAAGACATCAAGGCGGACATTCGAAAGAAGCAGGGTAAATCCCTAGAGGAGCTTTCACTCGCCTGGGGCTACAACAAAGCTGCAATCAGCACTGCCCTTCGCCGTCCTTGGCCTGCACTCCAGAATAAAATTGCCGCTTACCTGGGATGCAAACCGAAAGCCTTGTGGCCCGATCGTTACGACCAGAATGGTCGGGAACTCCCAACCAGCCAAATTCTCAAAAACAATAGCAGTTCGGAAGCTCTCCGCAAAGATCAAAAAAGGCGGGCTGCATGAACATGAGCGCGACCAGCGAGTGTCTAAACACAATAAACACAGCAGACACCGGCATCGGTCCAGTAGCGTTTTCCATCTCAAAGTTTGGGTCGAGATGTGAAAAAGGGAGCGGGATAGCTTCCCCCTCCCACCACTTGGAAACTCGCCTGCGGGTTGTTCTCCCTACAGCCAACCTGCAGGCCCCTTTTCCAGGCAATGACAACAAACAACCCAAGGATAAGAATATGACCCGCAAAAAAAATACTCACCCAGGGCAAATGACTTTTTTCACTACCCTGGACGACAAACCTATCGAGGTTCCGGCGAAGCCCGGCAAAGAAACCATCAACTCAAACAAGATCAAACTGGCCATTAAGGAAGCCATCGCCAGGTCACCCTTTGACCGCGAGGAAATCTGTCGCCAGCTTAGTGAACTTGCCGACCGTGACGTCTCTGTAGCGATGCTCAATGCATATACATCGCAGGCCAGAACAACCCACCAATTGCCCAGTGACCTTCTGGCTCCCATCACCCTCATTCTTGGCCCGTCTGTGCTTCAGTGTATAGCTGAAAGTGCCGGGTGCCGGGTGGCTGAACGGGACGAGATCAAACTGGCCCGCATCGGCCACAGCTTCCTCATGCTGCAGCAACTCCAGCGCCAGGTTGATGAGGAAATCAGCGGCCTGCCTCTGATGAGGGTTGGCGCATGAGAAAGATGTTTACCGCCGCCGAGCTGGCTGAGATGAACTTGCCGGGCTTGCCTGCTACGGAACGCAATATTCGTCGCCGGGCCACCATTGAAGACTGGGACTATCAAAACCGCTCCGGACGGGGTGGTGGCAAACTCTACCCAGTTTACGTCCTTCCTGCAAAAGCCAGGGAAGCCGTTGCCAAGCGACTCCTGAAGGGATCCGCACCCGTACTCAAAACCTCAAAAGTGGACATTTCACTGTTGTCTGAACAAGACCAGCAAATCATGGAAGCCAGGGCCATCATCCTGCAGAAATGGGATCAACTCATGACAGAATGCGCACTGCCCAGAAGTAAGGCTGCAGACGCCCTGGTTTCCATGGCCAAGACAGGTGAACTTTCAGAGGAGATTGCTCCTCTGGTGCCGGTCGCCAATGCGCGGAGCGGCCGCTCAAGCGGCAAGGCTGGTAAACAGACCTTATCCAGGACAAGCCTTTACCGCTGGCTCAAGGAAAAACGCACCGGCGGCGACAAGGCGTTGGCCCCCAAATCATCAACCGAGCTGGAGATTCCCGAGTGGGCTGGTCCACTCCTAAAACTCTGGGCTTCACCCCAGCAGCCAAGCCTTGTTGCGGTCATGGAAAAACTGACCGAGCAGCTGGGCGATGAAGCGCCAAGCTACTACCAGGCGTACCGATTCCTGAAGCGCCTGGATCCGATCACCGTCAACACCGGCCGCATGGGGCCAAGGGAGCTTAAAAACCTCAAAGCCTTCAAGCGCCGTGATGTTTCCGAACTCTGGCCCAGCTGTGTCTACACAGCAGACGGCCATACCTTTGATGCCGAGGTCGCTCACCCTGGGCATGGCAAACCATTCCGGCCGGAGATCACAACCATCATAGATGTCTATACTCGGCGCATTGTCGGCTGGTCGGTCGGCCTGTCGGAGAATACCTGGGGCACCCATGACGCCATCCGGAAAGCCTTCACCGAGTGCGGGATCTGCAGCATCTGGTATGTGGATAACGGCTCCGGCTTCAAAAACGACTATTTTGACGACATCAAGATCATGGGTTTATTCGGTCGCCTTGGCGTGACCAAAACCCATAGCCTGCCCTATAACTCACAGGCGCGAGGCATCGGCGAACGGGTCCACAACATCTGGGTAAAAGCGGCCAAAGAACTGCCCACCTATATGGGCCAGGATATGGACCAGGAAGCCAAGCAGCGCGTCTTTAAAATCACCCGCAAGGATATCAAGGAATTTGGCAGCTCCCGCCTTCTGATTGAGTGGCCGGAATTTGTCGAAATGTGCGAGAATGTGGTCTCCAATTACAACGACCGGCCGCACCGCAGCCTCCCGAAAGTTCGGGATGAGAATACCGGCAAGCGCCGCCATATGACGCCGAACGAATATTGGACGGCCGAGGCATCTAAAGCAGACATCGAATGTGTCGAGCCGACCAACCACGATATCTTCCGGCCGTATGAAAAACGTCAGGTCCGGCGCGGCGAAATCCAGCTGTTTAACAACCTTTATTTTGCTTTCGAGCTGGAGCCGTATCACGGCGACGATGTGCATGTCGGCTATGACATTCACAACCCCGACCAGGTGTGGGTCCGCGACCTGGACGGTCGCTTTATCTGCACCGCTAAAGTGGACGGCAACAAAACCAGCTACTTCCCCAAATCAGCGCTAGAAATTGCAGCCGAAAAACGCGCTAAGAGCCGCCTGCGCCTGGTTGACAGAAAGCGGGAGGAAATCGAGCAGGAACTGCACCCGGATACGCTCCTGGAGTACCGCCCGGAAATGGAGATTACACCCGAGCAGCTGCAGACCGCAGAACGGGAAACATCCAAACTGATCGAACTGCCGCCGCAGCCAAAAATCGCTGAGAACGGCCGCCCGATTTTCTCAAGCGATTATGACCTCGCCCGATGGCTTGTGAACAATCCGGATCAAGTCACGCCAAAAGACAGGGAGCATCTCGGTGAGATGCTCCGCCAGCCAACATTCAAAATGACACTTGAAGTTTACAACGTCGATATCAACGGCCTGAGAAACCTCATTGATAGCGACACCAACAGAGGAGAAGTCTAAATATGAAAAACAGTTTCGTCAATACCTCCAACGTGGCCCGGTTCATGAGCGCCGTCTCAGACCTGCAGAACCGGGGAGCCGGGGAAGCCTGTCTGATGGTGGTGGATGGTCATCCCGGCCTTTCAAAAACAACCATTTGTCACTGGTGGGCGATCCAGAATAATGCCGTGTTCCTCCGGGCCAAGGCCGAGTGGACACCCCGCTGGATGGTGCGGGAACTTCTGGAAAGTATGAACGTCAAGCCCCGGCATTCCTTCCAGGACTGCTTCAGGCAGGCCGTGGATGCTCTGATGTCCAGGTCAAACCAGGCCCAGATCCAGGGCAAGACCTTTGCCGTGATCATTGACGAAGTCGATCACATCGGCAAGTCGGCAAAATGCCTGGAGACCCTGCGCGACTTCTCCGACCTGCTGGAGATCCCTTTCATCTTTGTCGGCATGCAAAAAGTCCGCGACAATATCTCCCGGTTTCCCCAAATTTCCAGCCGTATCGGTCAATATGTGGAGTTCTTCCCGGCCAGCCGGGACGATGTCTACAGCCTGGTCAACGAGCTTTGCGAAGTTGAAGTGGGCAAAGACCTGATCGAGTTTCTTCTGGAAGTTTCCCGAGGCCGGGTCCGCGAAGTGAAAGAGGCTATTATGGCCATCGAGCGGTTCGGAAAGCGCAACAACGGCACAGTCACCAGAAAAGCCATGGCCGGGGAAACCCTGCTCAACAGCCGGGACAACGGCCAGCCCATCAAAGTGAGGGCCGACTGATGCCGGGGATCGCAACCAGACTTAACGAAGTCCTGGGCATCATTGGCCCGGAGCAATGTCTGACCATCGAGGAAATGTCCAGGCAGAGCAACCTCACCCGTCACGCGCTGCAGGACGGCGCACAAAAACTTCTTTCAGCAGGCTATGTGGAACGCATCGAGGCCGGGTGCTACCGGCTGACCAACAAAGGCAAGACGGCAAAGGTGGACGACACCACCCTGACGTCCGGTCCCAAAGGGCCGCTAACCTTCAGCAAAAAAACCTCATTTGACAGTTTCACAGCCAGGATCTGGCGGGCCATGCGGGTAAGCCGGAAATTTACCGTTCCTGATCTGGTCATGCTGGCCAAGCAGGGAAATGAGAAAGAGCCGGAAGCTGCAGCCGGGAAATATATCCGCCGTCTGTACCAGGCTGGATATCTCCAGCTGCTGCCGCGCCGGGAAAAGGGTACGGCACCAACCAGCAACGGTTTCAAGAAATACCTGCTGGTCCGGGATGATGGTGAACTGCACCCCAGATACCGGCCAAAAACCGGCAAGGTCTACGACCCCAACACCAAGAAAAACTACGAACTGGAGGCACGTCCATGACCGCCATGGAGAAAGTTAAAGATAAATGGGGCGAGAACGCGCCGGAGTTCATCATCGTCATGGCTCAAGCTTGCGATAAAATCAGTCAGGCCGGAGTGGCCCGCGATGTCGGCATTTCTACCACGGCCGTCAATCTGCTGCTGAATAATCGCTACAAGGCCAAGCTTGACAGGGTGGAGCGGAAGGTCCGGAGCGCCCTGATGCACGAAACGGTCCACTGTCCATACCTCGATATAGAGATCACCCAAAGGGACTGTGATACCCACAGCCAGGCTAAAATCACAATGGCCAGCCCGCAGCTTTTCAAACATCGCAGAGCATGCCTGGATTGCGCGAATAACTTCCAGAAAAGGAGTGAGACCAATGTTGTCTGACGAGCTGTCAAATGCCTGCATCTGGCTGGAGGGCCGCCACATGGCCGGTGATGGCCTGACACAGGCTGAAACCGAAATCTTGCTGGCGAACCTGCTGCAAATACTGATCAGCGCTGACATTCTGGAATGCGGAACAATTCCCCGATCCATGCGGGAAGATATCAATCTCAAACCGTTCGACAATATCACCCGACTTTCAGACTACAGGGCAAAGGAGGCAAAGCCATGCAGCACCCGCGCCTAGACGCCCGCCTGATGGCCGCTGGCGGCACTATCAAGCCCCTCGGGCAGGCAACCCTTTACAGCACGTTTAAACGCCTGGTTAAGCAGGCACTAAGGAGAGAGAAATGAACCAGATCCCGGAAGGATATTTAAAGGACAGCAAGGGCAGCCTTGTTCCCCTGAAAAACATTAAACAGGTCGACTTGCTGCGAAATTCGCTTGTTAAAACTCTATGTGAGAAGGCGGAGGATTTTTCCCAGGAACTCAGTAAGCTCAAGGCCGAGGCGCTGGCAGAGATGAACGCTTTTGTCGACCTGTCAGCAGCTGAATACAGCACCAGCTACGGCGGCCAGAAAGGCAACCTGACCCTGCCGTCCTATTGCGGAAAATACAAGGTAATGAGGGCCATTGCCGACAACATCACTTTTGACGAGCGATTGCTGGTCGCCAAGCAGCTGATTGATGAATGCATCACCGATTGGTCTGCAGATGCAAACGACAAAATCAGGATCCTTGTCCAACGAGCCTTCCAGACCAACAGCCAGGGGCATATTTCCACCGGCCGGGTTTTGGAATTGCGCCAGCTCGATATTCAGGACGAGAAATGGCAACAAGCCATGCAGGCCATTGCCGACAGCATCCATGTTCAAGCCAGCACCACCTATGTGCGCTTTTACCGCCGTATTGGCGGCACCGAGCAATATGAGCAGATCCCGCTGGATATCGCCAAGGTCAGGATCCCGGAGGCCGGTCATGTCCAAAGGTAAAGCCGACCAGGTCTTTGAGGTCACGAACGAGGCTGGCGAGTCCGTCATTGTGATTGCCCGGCATCCGAAAGGGGCCAGGACAATTGCCGGAGAACACCTGGACGGCGTGACGCTTAAATCTGAGGCCCGCCCGGTGGCAAAGGCCTACATGAAACGGGCCGTCAACCATAAGCCCAAAAGGAGCTGATCATGCTGCCGGCTCGCACCTCAGCTCAGGAATTGCGTGACGCCATGATGGATCTGGCACTGTTGTCCGGATCCCTCATTCCGCGCAACCGCAAGGAAAAGCAAAGGTATGCCGGTCTGTTGTCCGCCATCCGGCAGGCAAATCAACTCAGCAAGGCCGTCCTGGACGACAAGTCGGTGCCGAACGATCCGGAAGAAATGATCAAGGCATTCATTGACCAGGGCGGAGACTACAGAGCGCTGGTGGCATGCCTTACCAGCTCCACCAAGTGCCTGGAATTTTCAACACTATCCAAAGAAAGGAAAAACCATGTCGAAGAAACAAATTAACCCGACCGAATTTTACCCGATTGATGAGCAGATCACCTGCGCAGAGCGAGAACTGACAGGCCGGAAAAGAAACTATCCGGCAATGGTCGAGAGAGGCGAGATCACCGAGGGTACCGCCTTCCGTGAGATCGAGCTGATGGAGGCCATCCTCGGCACCCTGAAAAAAGCGAAGTCCGCCTGGTAATCCCACACTCAAATCAACAAGGAAGGAAAACACAATGACTGAAACAGCTGGAATTGCCGCCGATGCCCTGCGCTCTTATGTGGAGCGGATCGAGCGCCTGGAGGAAGAAAAACAGAACCTCGCATCGGACATCAAGGATGTTTATTCCGAAGCCAAAGCCACCGGCTTTGATGTGAAGATCCTGCGCCAGATCGTGCAGCTCCGGAAAATGGAGGAACATGACCGCCAGGAGATGGAAGCTCTGCTCGACACCTACGCCCACGCCTTGGGCATGGTCCGGGGATGAGCATGACCCTGCCTCTAAACGAAAACCTCCATAGGATGCAGGTGCCCCCTTTGCCGCACCGGCGCGAGGGATCACTCCGTTGTCCCTGGTGCAGGTCGGGCCAGAACTGCCACCGTAAAGAAGATCCGCCACTGCATGATATGGGCGAACTCCCAAGGCAGAAAACATGCCCGTGCTGCCACAAAGGCTTTGAGTACTGTTATTGCCTGGAAGCCGGGGTTTTCATGGTCTGGGGCATTCGAAGTGAGACCGACATCCGGTTGATGAATGCTCTGGGCATCGAGGAAAAGGACTATAGCAACGGGGATCGGAACTCATGAGCAGCGACTTGTTTGGCCAAATCGAGAGTCTGGCAGACCAACTGGAGAAATTCAGCAAGTACACGCTGTCGCGAATCCTGGCCTCCCACACGGTTATCAGTTGCATCGGCCGGGATAACCAGGACGAGACAACAGAAAGCCTTATTGGAAGTTGCAGAAAGACAGAAGTCGCGGCCCGCATGCACTATCGGAGCAAACGGATCCAGCGGCTCTTGGACAAAGTGGACAATCCCAAACGCCGCCGCAAGCGGAAGAAGTCAATGGGGAGAAGCGCCAATGTGCTGTGAATTCATCAACATTTCTGCAGTGATCCTGCTGTTCATATCGACGTTGCTCATGCTGATCGGTGCAGGTGCGTTGTGCCTGACAATTTTACTGCTGGGAATTGTGTTCCCAGAAAATCTGGAAAGGAAGAAAGATGGCTAAATCAAACGAAGTTGAAGTGATCGTAACAGTAAGCGGAGAAGGGCTCGACCCCGAGGCCGTACAGAATGATATTTGTACGACGCTGGCCTATAACCTGGGCGAGGATTATCTCAGCCGTAAAGTTACCACAGCCTTACAGATCAGCTGCACCACGGAGGACTTAACCCTATTGCAGGCGAATTGCCCTTGCGGATGCGCCTCATGAGTAACGTCCTTCTCGCACAGATCCATATTGCCAAGAAAGACCTTGGCCTGGAGGACGGCACCTACCGTGCCGTCCTCCACCAGATCACCGGTAAGGAAAGCAGCGGGGATATGAACGCCCGTGAGCAACGCCTGGTCGTTGATCATTTCAAATCCCACGGCTGGAAACCCAAAAAGGCCAAGAAAAAGCGCCCGGCATCAAAGAAACCATTTGTCCGGAAAATCTTCGCCATGTGGTGGGAGCTGGGCGAACTCGGCCTGCTAGAGGTTCCCAAATCAAAACGGGTCGATGCCTGCATCGCCTTTGTTAAACGCATGACCGATGTTGAGGATCCGGAGTGGCTCACGGCCGACCAGGCCAACATCGTTATTGAAGCTCTTAAGAAATGGAAAAGGAGAAAAAGAAGTGACGTGGCAGACAGTGAAAAAACGCCAGCATAATCCGATCGGCAGAACCGGTGTGGCCATGGCCGTAACTGAGGAAAAGAATGGAACCTACAATCTCCGGATCCTGATTTATTCCGATGTCATGCAGATGATGGGCTGGAAGCATGGTGACAAAATCAACGTGATGGTCGGTCACGGTGATCACATGGGCCAGGTGGCACTGGAGAAAACAGAGAATGGCTTCACCATTGCAAAACACAGTCGCACAATTGGCCGGGTCTCCTTCAAAGCACCCGTTTATGTGCCAAAGGCTGCGATGGCCACAACGCCTGCAAGATATGAAGTGGATGGGCAGCTGGTCTGTACGATTCCTTCTACTTCCCTGACCGTTGACCAGATGCCTGTTCACCAGAATTGGGAAACCAATGCCAAGGAAGGTAACCCCAAAATAAAGCCTGTGGACACCGGCGCGGATGAAGGCCCTGAAAATGGTAGATCCGAATTTCATTATACTGGTCATATTCCGCCAATCTCAAGCCTCACACCTGAACAGGTTGAACATATGATCGAAGGCGAAAAGAAAAACGTCTACACCGGGAAGCTTTAGGAACGAGCCATGAAGCCGCATAAAGTCCATCTTTCCCCCAAGCTTCAGGAGATTTCAGACGTCATCGGTTTTGCGGCGACGCTTAAGCTGGCGCACGAATTTGGCGGCACCGAAGTGGACATACCTAAAAACCCAAAGACGGGCACCAGGCTGGTGGAGTGCATCGGTCAAGTGGCCGCGGAAGCCATGAAAAAGGAATATGGCCCCGGCAAAATCGCGGTGCCAGTCGGTCCGGCCAGCACCTATAACCAGTTGATCCGGGGCAATGCCAGGGTTATCCACCAGGGGCTGGATGAGGGGCTGTCAAACGCCAAAATTGCACGGCAGGTCGGTTGTGATATCCGGACGGTACGCAGGCACAAAAACGCGGGCAAAGAGAACTGTGACGATCAGGGAAAGCTATTTTGACAGGAGTATGATATATTTCGGCTGAAAATTTCAAAGAGGAGAACAGGCTTGAATGGAAAAGCAGGAAAAAACCCGTTTTTAGACGGCTGCCGGAAGATTTCTAAAAGCTACCGAAAGAACCCTATACGTTTTAATGCAATTATTATTGCCTATACTTTTGTCTGCGGGTTAACATATAATTTTGCGTTTGCAGCTGGAATTAACACTAGAGTTTTTTATCTTTTTACAATCGCCGATCATATTAAGTCATCGCTATTTGTAGGCGGGTTAATTATTTTTGTTATTTTTTGCTTGTCTATTTCTTTAGTTTTATCGGCACCTTTCAACGGCCCACTGACTAGGCTTATAAATATCACTGGTCGGTGTCGGACAAAGATCTTGAGGGATGCGGGTCTGCTTCCAGTTACCATCATTATCGCATTGTTGCCGCTGGTTTTTTTATATGTAATTTCATTAATTTTGGATAATACACTCGGCTGGAGTTTTAGGGCCGTGGTGGCTGTTTCTCTCAGTTTGTACTTTTTAATAGGGGTGGCCCATTTTATTAAATTGGTAAAAATTTTAAAAAAAGACCAACATTGGCCGAAAATCATGGAAGATATAGCTCACGCGATGAAATTGGGTTGTGTAATTTTTCTATTCGCGCTGCCCGTACTTTCGGCGGTAACCGGCTTTCTAGATGCGAAAAAAAATTCCTCCCTCAAAGATTGGGATAAATATGCATTTATTAAAGGAGTGAAAAGAACGGCGACCGCTTTTGATGTTATCAGCCGCTTGGAGACTTCAGACGGAAAGTTTGTCATTGGAGCTTTCGAAAAGGGGATGTTTGTGAAATCAGACGGGAGAGCAATCGAATTTATCGGATATGATGGGAAAATGCTTTTTATAGTTAAACGGCCCTTTAAATTAGGTGAAGATCCGGAAACTTGATTTATTAGTTTTTTCTGGCAAACTGGCCCCATAAGAAAACCCCAAGACCCGGACAGCCGTCCGGGCTTTTTTTTACCCCAACTCAGCCTAGCCTTTTCGTCATGATTTATGACGATGATTTTGCCATAGCTTTTAAGCGTTTAATGGAACATGAAGGCGGCCTGGTCGATGACCCGGACGATCCAGGTGGCATTACCAAATTCGGTATTTCCCTGCGCACCCTCGTGCGCCTGGGCGAGATTGACCTCGATCAGGATGGCCATCCGGATTACGACTTTAACGGCGATGGTGCCATCGATGCCGACGACATCAAGGATCTGAGTTGGGAAGACGCCCAGGAATTCTATCACCGGGAATTCTGGAGCAAATATCGCTACGGCGAATTGCCGCCCCGGATCCGTATGAGAACCTTTAATCTGGCTGTCAATATGGGGCCGGTCCAGGCGCATAAATGCCTGCAGAGATCGATCCGCGCCACCAGTACAATCCGCATTGCAGATGACGGAATCATCGGCAAACAAACCATCAGTTTTTCAAAAACATTCGGGGACGAGCTGATCGTGCCGCTTCGCTCGGAGGCGGCCGGTTTCTATCGTGCCCTGGTTGTCCAGAAACTGGAACTTAAAAAATATTTAAACGGCTGGTTAAACCGGGCTTATTCCTAGGGGGAAATCATGAGCATTTGGGGCGGAGTTAAGAAAATCATTGGCGGGGCAGCCCCGCTTGTCGGCACCCTGGTCGGCGGCCCGTTCGGCACTATTGCCGGGTCCATGATTTCAAAGGCGCTCGGCGAAGACGCTAACGTCGACATGAACGATCCGGCCGCCGTGCAGATGGCCTTGCAGAATGATCCCGGAGCGGTTCTGCGGCTAAAGCAGCTGGAGCTGGAAAACCAGACCACCCTGCAGATGGCCGCCATCCAGGCGGAAACCGCTCGGCAGGCCGAAGTCAACAAAACCATGCGCAACGAGCAGAACAGCGACGATCCTTATGTGCGGCGCTGGCGGCCGACCCTCGGCTATGCGGTAGCCATTACCTGGGCCGTCCAAATGATGGCGGCATCCGCCGCTATTGTCTGGGCTGTCATTGAACACCCGGAGCAAGCCATGCAGATTATCAACTCAATCGGTGTGGCCGTTTCAAACACATCCGTTTTATGGGGAACAGCGTTGTCTGTCCTGGGTGTCAGCGTTGTGCAGAGATCCCGCGATAAAGCCGTCAAGGCCGGTCAGTCGCCTGTCACAATGATGGAAGGCCTGGCGCAAATCATCAGGGGCAAGAAATCAGATGGATGATGCCGATCGCGCCCAACTTCTGGAAGAACATCACAGAGCCAGAAGCCTACACCAACAACTGAACGCCGCCAGTTCGGCCGGGCCTCACCCCCTTGACTGCGCGGGATGTGGGGAAGCGATCCCCGCAGAGCGCCTGGCCGCTTACCCAAATGCCACGCGCTGTGTGGATTGCCAAGAAGAAAAAGAGAGGGAGCCTCTTGTTAGAAGTAATTGAATTTATCAAAGCCATTTGGCCCATCATTGCCACGCTGGCTTCAGGCGGGGCGGCGGTGTTGTTCTTGGTGGCAAGGAGCAAGTTTGTTTCCAAAGAGGACCATGTAGCTCACCAGAAGGTGATCGAACAACAGCACAAGGAAATCAATGCCAAATTGGTAGTTTTCGAGAAAGAGCTGGTTCGGATGCCAAGCGATATCCATGTCCAGAAGTTGGGCCTGGAGGTGGAGGAACTGAACGGGGAAATCAAGGCGCTCAAAGCGACGATAAACGGCATCCACGGTCAGTACGGCCGGGTAGAAAAATTTCTGGACATGCTGATCCAGAACGAATTGGAGAATAGTAAAAAATGAGCTTTGCTGAAAAAATGAAGGAAGACCGGCGGCTGTGCATCCTCCGTTTGCTCCATGAACAGCCGGAATATACGTTAAATCATTCTGTGCTGAAGCTAGGCCTTGGTGAGCTTGCCCATCATATTTCCGAAGATGTTGTGCTGTCGGAAATAGCCTGGCTGGCTGAACAGGGTCTGGTGACAGCAAAAACTCTCGAGAACAATCTGCGCATTGTCAAACTGACACAGCGCGGATCCGATGCCGCCACGGGCAGCGCCACAGTTCCCGGAGTAAAACGTCCTTCGCCAGGCAGGGGGTAACCATGCCCCCGAAATCCTCCATCAAAAGTCTGGACCCAAAGATCAAGGCGGAGCTGGACCGGCTGCTGTCCCAGGACAACATGACCATCGACGAGTTGGTCGGGTTTCTGCAGTCCCTCGGGGCAGAAGTGTCCCGGTCGGCCGTTGGCCGCTATTCCCAGAATTACAAAACCGTTGCCTCCAAAATGAAAGAATACAAGGAGATGGCGACGGCCTTTGCCAATGAGCTGGGCACCGAGGTAGAGAGCGATGCGCATCAGGTGATTGTGCAGATGCTTCACACCATGCTGATGCGGGTCGGGATGCAGGAACTGGACCGGGATGAGCCGCTTTATGATCCCAAGGATCTGATGTTCCTGGGCAGCACCATCAAAAACCTGATGGGATCCATCAAGGACCGCCAGGCGATGGAAGAGAAAGCCCTGCAGAAAGCCCGTCAGCAAGTGGCTGATGAGGCAAGCGTAACAATGAAGCAGGCAGGTCTCTCTCCTGACCAAGTGAAGTTCTGGCGCGAAGATTTCCTGGGAGTTAAATCCACGCAAGCGCCTGGAGAATAGCCGTGAGCATCCGCCCCCCTCTGCAGATAGGTGAAGTCCGGAAGGTGGATCGAGAGGATCTGCCGTCACAGGTTCTGGACATTCCGGAAGACTTCAACCCCCTTGCCGACGGTGTCCTTATGGAACACCAGAAAAGCTGGATCGCTGACCAGTCGCCGTTGAAACTGGCTGAGAAAGGTCGGCGAACGGGGATTACCTGGGCGGAAGCTCAGGACGACAGTTTGATTGCGGCCGCCAGTCGGGAAGCAGGCGGGGATAATGTTTATTACATACCGGACGCCAAAGAAAAGGGCCTAGAGTTTATCGGTTATTGCGCCCACTTGTTGAAGTTCATCGACGAACATAACTATGACATCGAAGAATATTTTGAGGAATTTCCTGTTACCGACGATGTGGGCAACGAAACCATTGAACGGATTGCAGCCTACAGGATCGTTTGTAGAAGCGGCTTCAAAATAGTTGGCCTGAGTTCCCGACCGGCCGCCATTCGTGGTCTGCAGGGTGTTGTGGTGATCGACGAAGTGGCCTTCCACAATGATCCCGGTCAGGTCATTGCGGCTTGTAACGCCCTGCTGATTTGGGGCGGCCGGATCCGGCTTATCTCGACCCATAACGGTGCGACCAATGCCTTTAACGAACTGATCAAAGAAACGCTGGCGGGCAAATGGCCCTATTCCCTGCATCACTATACTTTCGATGATGCTGTTAAAAACGGTCTGTATGAGCGTGTCTGCCTGGTGCGGGGATGGAAAGCGACCCCTCAGGGAAAAAAAGAATGGTATGACCGGATCCGGGGATCCTACGGCACACGAACAGAAGACATGAAGCAGGAACTGGACGCCGTTCCGGCAGACGGTACCGGCCAAATGCTGCCGCTCGCCTGGATCGAAGCTTGCCAAAAGCAAGAGCATGTCGCGGTTCGCTGGGAGCCACCCCAGCCGGACTTTGTCGACTGGCCGGAGTCTGCCCGAAAAGCAGACATGCAGCTCTGGCTGCAGGAAAATGTGCTGCCGTTAATCAAAGAGACCCTGCCTTCAGAAAGACAAACTTTTCTCGGCGAAGACTTTGCCATGCGCCAGGACCGCACAGCTTTTGCCATTGGTTATGTGACGCAAAATCTGACCCGCAAGATGCCTTTTATTGTCGAAATGGACAAATGCCCCTATGACCAGCAAAAGCAGGCCCTGTTTTACATTATCAGCAACCTGTCCAGGTTCACCTATGGAATCCTGGACGCCAATGGTAACGGCATGGTGCTGGCCCAGGAGGCGCGTCAGAAATTCGGCAAAAGCCAAATCATGGAATTGAACGCAAATGACGCCTGGTACCGGGAATTTTCCCAGAAGCTACGCACGGCCTTTGAGGATCGAACCATTGAAATCCCGGCTGACTCTGACGTGCGCGACAGTCTGCGGCTTTTCCAGTTGATCAACGGTGTAGGCAAGATCCCCAGAGACGTGCGGGTGAAGGGCACCGATGGCGGTAAACACCATGGTGATAGCGCCATCGCCATTCTGAACTGCTATGCAGCCAGCCTGCAGGATGTCATCCCCATTGAGTTCAGCAGCACCGGAGAAAAGCGTCTGGACCAGTATGACTATGGCGAGGGGACCACAGAACGGATCGCCGAGGACGCCGGTTTCGGTGTTGTGGCGGGCGGTAATCACTATCAAGGATATTGACCATGGCGGAAAAGAAAAAAATCAAACCGGATCTAGAGGTATATTCAGCGCCGACCGCAACCAGTATGGCCGACGGTTACCTGGCGCAGATGATCAAACCGGACGACAACATCCTGGCTGAACGGGGAAACAACCCAAAACTCTATGAGCAGATCCTCCGCGACGACCAGGTCAGCGCCACAATCCAGCAACGATATTCCGCTGTTACCTCCTGCCCTTATGAAGTGGTGGCGGGGGGAGACTCCGCAGTCGACAAGGCGGCCGCTGAATTTGTCAAAGAGCAGCTGGAGAAAATAGGTTTTCCGCGCAAGGCCAAGAAGATGCTAACGGCCATTTTTTATGGTTATGCCGTAGCTGAAATCATCTGGGAAAAGAAAGACGGCCGGATCGGCATCCAGGACATCGCCGTACGCAAGCGCCACCGGTTCCGCTTTGACAAGGAGCAGAACCTTCGGTTGCTCACCAGGGCCAAACCCGAGGGCATCATCATGCCCGATCGGAAGTTCTGGACCTTTACAACCGGCGCAGACAATGACGATCAACCTTATGGCATGCCCCTGGCGCATTGGCTCTACTGGCCCTGCCTGTTCAAGCGCGAAGGCGTCAAGTTCTGGATGACCTTCCTGGATAAGTTCGGCAGTCCGAATGCGGTCGGTAAATATCCCACCAGCGCGACGCCTGAAGAGCGCCAGAAGCTGCTGGAGGCCGTGGTGGCCTTCCGCCAAGAGTTCGGTGTCGTGGTTCCGGAAGGCATGGAGATCGAACTGCTGGAAGCCACCAGGGGCGGCACCGTTAACTATGACACGCTTGTCGCCAGAATGGATGCCGCAATTGCAAAGGTGGTTTTATCCCAGACCATGACCACCGACAATGGCTCCAGCCTGTCACAGTCAGAAGTTCATCAGGATGTCCGGGACGAAGTTGTCGAGGCGGATGGCGAGGAGTTGTGCGCCAGCTTCAATTCCGGCCCGGCCGTTTGGCTAACTGAATTCAACTTCTATGGCGCACAGCCACCACTGCTTCGGTTTATCACAGAGGATTCGGAGGATCTTAACCAGGTCGCCGATCGGGACAAGAAACTGTATGAAATGGGATACGAGCCGACCCCTGCCCGGATCCGCGAAGTCTATGGCGATGGGTACCAGAAACGCCAGACCGCGACCAACAGCAACCCGACTATGAATGATCCGGGAACGGACGGTCCGGAGTTCGCAGAGGGCGAGCCGGCCGCCGGGCGCACCCAGGACGATATCAGCGAATTCGTTGAGAAAAACCTGGACCAGTTGCAGGATCAGGTAGGCGCCACCCTTATCCAGGTAATTCAGTCTGTGGCCGAGAGGTCAACGGATTTCGACGACTTTGTTGAAAACCTGCTGATGGAAGCGCCGCAGATCGACCAGAGCGAACTTGCCGACCTGATCGCCAGGTCAACCTTTAATTCCCGTTTAAACGGCCAGTTGGAGAATTGACGTGGCGGTCAGTTTCGAACCCTTGCCGCCGAAAGAGGCCATTGAGTTTTTCAAGAAAAAGGGCCTGAAAGAAACTTTCGCTTGGCAGGATATCTGGGAAGAGGAACATGCCCGCGCCTTCACTGTGGCAAAAAGTACCGGCCATAACATCCTGGGCGATGTCTTTACAGCCATGAAATCCGCCCAGGAGGAAGGCAAGACCTTTGACATGTTCCGCAAGGAGCTGGAGCCGACCCTGATTAAAAAGGGGTGGTGGGGCCGCAAGCGCATGGTGGATCCTGCAGACGGCCAAAGCAAAGTGGTGCAGCTCGGATCCCGCCGCCGCCTCAAGACCATTTACGACACGAACCTGCGCAGCTCCAGAGCAGTCGGGCAATGGGAGCGGATCGAACGCAACAAAGAGCGACGGCCGTATCTTTCCTATCGAACCGTCAAGGGTGGACACTACCGCCCGGAACATCGGCAATGGCATGGGGTCACTTTGCCCATCGATGATCCCTGGTGGAATACGCACTATCCCCAGAACGGCTGGGGATGCCGTTGCTATCCCGTACAAATGTCACAGCGCGACATGGACCGGCTCGGCATCAAGGTCTCCAAGCGACCTGTCACCAAGACCAGGCCCTGGACGAACAGGCGCACAGGACAGACCATCGCTGTTCCAGAGGGGATTGATCCTGGATTCGCCTATCACCCTGGCAAGGAGTATATGCGGCCTCTTACTCCGGCCCCGACCGATGTCAGGGTCTCCAAAAGCGGGAAGCCTTTATGGGGCAAACCGGCTCGACACATGCCGCCATTTGAAGCCCGCCAGGTGGGCACAGACCGGCTGTTGCCGCTCGGCCTGCAGGAAGAGGAATATTTCAAACGGTTTGTGTCGGAATTCAACCTGCCTGTTGAGGGCGGTTTCTTCACCGATGTCGCTGGAACACATATCCCCATCAACGAGCTATTGTTCCGGGACCAGAGAGGCAGATGGAAAATCAAGAAACGCGACCGGGAGAAGTTTCTGCCACTGCTTGCCGACACCATCAAGGATCCGGACGAGATCTGGGAGGAATATTATTTCTATGAATCCCGGCAGGGGTATGTCCTGAACAGAAAATATCTGACCAGGTTCGAGATTATCGAAGACGGTCATGTGCAGGACGGGTTTGTCTTGTTTGAGCTGAATGATGACGGCTGGTATGGTCTGACAGCTTTCGCACCGGATAGTCTTCGCTACATCCAAAATGAACGGCGCGGGATACTGGTTTACAAAAAGTAAAGGCGGACACGTGTGACCGTCCCGCCTGGCGGCTCAACCTACTAGGGCCATCACAACCGCAGTTGAGCAAAGCAATTATATCTGAAACAGGTTAAGAAATCAATATTAAGGCACTCTACATTCAATTGTGGAAAAGACCTTCAACCAAATGTGAAATCAATTCCCGACTCTTCAATTGTTATCTTTAGATTTGTAATAGCAGTAAGCTCCTGCGCAAGAGCCTCTATGTGACTTTCTACGAAATTTATCCTTGCAGTTATTCTGGTAAGACTAGCTGAATTTTCACTCAACTTTAGAGTTAATGTATTTTTGGAATTAGATACTAAATGTACGCTCCGTAACGTTCTTTCTAGTACTCTTCGATTTTCTTCGTAGCTTTCTTTTTCAATCTTAAGTTTTCCCAAAGTGTCTTGATAATATTGAAGGAGTTGGCTGTATGCTGCAACCTTTGTCTGCTTTCTCATTTCCTTTTGAGTATCCTGCATTTCCTTCTTTTGTCCACGATATATTAAAAACACAAGAATTAGTGCAGCAAACGAGACAATTGGATTTAACGTACCTCCAATATAGTCTCCAAAAGTTCCCCATAAAACCGGATCACCTGACAACGTGGAATTTTCAAATTTATGGTAGTAAATTCCTATGGCAATAACTGAAGGTATTAAAACGACAAGAAAAATAAGAACAGTAAAACTATTTGTATCTTTATCCTCCTGCCGTTCTCGGACGTTGGCTTCTTTACTGCCCTTATCCAATGAAGAATGACGTATATCGCTATTCTGATTATTTGGCATAATCGCCCCCTACTTGAAGTTGATGACATCGATAATATACGCCTAAAAGTGCGATCGCACCAGAAAGACCCACAGAGCGGCGGAGAGGCCATTTTGGCACCCTGTGTTGCTGGTGAGGTCTCTTACCCGTTTAAAACCCCATTTAAAAACCCGGCAAAGGCCATTCCGAAATTATTCCGGGCGCGATATTGCCGGTTCCGGAAATTTCCGTTAGGTTGAGTCAAAATTCAGAAATCATTTCTATGCAGGCCCGGACACCTTTCCGGGCTTTTTTCTTTTCCGCCATCTCATAGCTTTGTGAAACTCAAATACGGAGCAGCAAAGCGTGACAACGGAAATCAAGATATTCAGGTCTGGCACCCATACGGACAGCAAAGGCAAGTCTGTCACTATTACCCCTGACCAGCTTCAGAAAATGGCTGATGCCTATGATCCTGAGTTTCATGAAGCCCCGCTTGTAATCGGCCACCCCAAGCATAACGATCCCGCCTGGGGATGGGTAAAGGCTCTCCGTGTCGATGGTGACACCCTCATAGCGGAGACGAACAATGTAAACCCTGATTTTTCGGAGATGGTAAACGCTGGCGCTTTCAAGAAAGTGAGCGCCAGCCTCTATCCCCCAGGAACAAAGAATAACCCGGCCGAGGACATCTACGCCCTGCGGCATGTCGGTTTCCTGGGCGCACAACCTCCGGCCATCAAGGGTCTGGGATCCGTTTCTTTCGCAGAGGAAGACGAATTTCTGGAATTCGCAGACTGGGATACGGCAAGCGCCCTTTCCTCACTCGCCAGCATGATGAAAGGTCTGCGCGACCTGGTCATTGACAAGTTTGGCCTGGAAGCCGCCGACAAGGTTCTCCCCAATTTTCAACTTGATCACGCCCAAAGCTCGGCCGAGGCCGCGCTGACCGGTGCTGATCTACCCACCGAACCGGCATTCTCGGAAGGTGATGCCGAAACTGAAACCAACGAGGAAGATATGGACCCCGAAAAAGAAAAAGAGGAGTTGGACGCAAAAGCCAAGGCCCTCAAGGAAGAACAGGCCGCGCTGGAAGCGGAGCGCCAGGAGTTTGCCGAACAACAGGCAACGGCTCGCCGCGAGAAAAATGTGACCTTTGTTGACGGCCTGATTGCCGACAACAAGCTGCTGCCCGCCCACAAAGACGGGCTGGTGGAATTCATGGACCACCTGGATCACGACCAGATCGTCGAGTTCGGCGAAGGCGATGACGACAAAATGTCGCCCCTGCAGTTCTTCAAGGACTTCCTGGGCAACGCCAAGTCCGCCGTGAACTTCTCCGAAGTCAGCGGCGAGGAAGATCATCCCGGCCTGGACCAGGCAAACGCCAAGGAAGTCGCCGCCCGCGCCGTCCAGTTCCAGGAGGAACAGTCCAAAAACGGCATCACCATCACAATCGCAGAGGCTGTGCGCCACGTGAAGAAAGGAACCACCAATGCCTAATCCACAGCTCGTCAAGTCATATGACGCCGAAGGCGCAATCGCCGCTTACCGGTTCGCCAAGACCGGCTCCGCCGAGGGGACCGTTGTCCAGGCAACTGCCGCTGCCGCCACCATCAAGGGGATCACACAGCTGGTGACCGCGAAGGCAGCCGGTGATCGTGTTGACCTGGTGATGGCCGGTATTGCCGAGATCGAATATGGCGCTGCCGTGTCAGACGGCGATCCGTTGACCAGTGACGCTGACGGTAAAGCCGTTCCGGCCACAACCGGACAGCCGGTATTTGCCAAGGCGCTGGTTGATGGTGTCGCAGGCGACATTGTCGATACGTTCATCGCTCCCTCAACCCTGCCGTAAGGCCCAGAAATCTTAAGGACGTAAAATGCCCGATAACAATCTACCGTTTCCCATTGATCCGGATCTTACGGCAATCACAGTTGCCTACCGGAACAAGGTCTATATTGCGGACCAGGTGCTGCCCCGTGTAGAGGTGGGAACCAAAGTCTACAAGTACAGCGAATATCCTCTCAAGGATGGATTCCAGACGCCCGACACCAAGGTCGGCCGCAAGGGCAAACCCAATGAGGTCGAGCTGGGCAGCGAGGAAAAAGAAAGTCAGACCAAGGATTATGGTCTTGACTACCCGATCCCGCAGCATGACATCGACCAGGCGCTCAAATCCGGCCGCAAGGATCCGCGAGACCGCGCTGTCATGTCCTTAAGCGATTATATCGCCCTGGACCGCGAGATGCGCGTTGCCGCTGCTGTGCAGAATGCTGCCAACTATGACTACTCAGAGGCCTTGGTTGGCACCGATAAATTCAGCGACGCAGCTTCCAAGGCCCTGGACACCCTCCTCTACGCTCTGGATCAACCCCTTCTCCGGCCAAACCAAGTGACCATGAGCCAGGAAGTGTGGACGGTCGTTCGGACCCATTCGCAGATCGTCAAAGCGATCCATGGCAACTCCGGCGACGAAGGTGTGGCTACTCACGAGCAGCTGGCCAGACTCCTCGAAGTGGATCGGGTACTTGTTGGCCCGAGCCGCAAGGATACCGCCCGCAAAGGCCAGGCTGTGAACCTTGCCCGCATCTGGGGTCCGGCAATTTCCCTGACCTACATCGATCCCCTGGCTGATTCAGATGGCGGGTTGACCTTCGGGTTTACTGCCGAGTACGGCTCACGCCAGTCTGGTTCTGAACAGGACAAGAGCATCGGCATGTGGGGTGGTCAGCGGGTTCGTGTCGGCGAAAGCCTTGATGAAAAAATCATCGCCCCGGCTGTCGGCTACCTGATCACCGACGTGTTGTAAGGAGGGACCAATGGCTAAAACCATCAAAAAACCAAGCGCTGCATTGGTCACCTTCGCTCTCCTGGGCAACGTTCGTTGCTACGGCGAACTGCATGAAGCGCCCGGCACGATCAAGCTCACCGAGCTGCAGGCCGAACCGCTTCTGCGAAGCGGCCGCATCTCCACCGATCTGTCCCTGGTACAGGCCGAGGAACCAGAAACCAAGGAGACCGGTTCCGAAGGTTCTGTCTCCGAGGATGCGGGTGCTAATGCCGACCAGGCGAAGGTCCAGGAATTCCTTGCCAAGGTGAAAGCCGAAGGCGGGGACGTTCCCACCGTCAAGGCGATCAAGGAAGCCACCGGCATCCAGTTTAAAGGCGCGGACCGGGACGCCATCTGGGCGGATCTGCCTGAGCCGGACGCCGACAACACAGAAACAGGGGACGGCGGCGAATAGCCGTCCCTCACAAAATACCTAGAGGGCCAATGGCCCGCGATGAGTGCCCCCGGCCGGATCCTGGTTATTCGGTCGGGGGATGCCGAGAAACTAAAGGAGCACCCCCGATGCCCTCCACCCGCGCCCAGCAGCGCCAGACCATTAAACGCCAGGTGAACTAACCATGGCCGTGGTCGGATATCAGCAATTACAGAACAACAGCTCTGTCGGCTCCGCGCTGACGGACTTCAAAGCTGTGATTACTGATGCTTGCCTGGATGCGTCCACCAAAACAGATTTTTTTACGGCCGCTGCCGCTGACGGCTCGAATGTGCGCGTTGCCTCGGATATCGACGGCACGACAATTTATCCCTTTCACCAGATGTTCTGGGACCAGGCCGGGGAAAAGTTCGCCCTGCGCGTGGCGCTACCCGCCGTAACCACTGGCCAGAACGATATTTATCTGATCATTGACGACAGTTTGAGTGCGCTGCCGGCAGACGGAGATCCGGACGGCAAATATGCCTGTCATGCCGGTTTTATCTGCTGGTCTGATGACGGCACCGAGGATCTGACCGGCAATCATACCATGACCGAGGTCGGAAGCCCGGCCCGCACCACCGATGTTTTCGGCAACCCGACCGGCGCGATCGACTTTGACGGCACAAACGATGTCATCAAATTTGACAGCCCAACCGTCTTTGCCAACCCGACCGGCACCGTCCAGGCCTGGACCAAACGCGCCAGCGGCAGTCCGGATCGTCGTCTGTGTCTATTGCACCGGGCCGATACCGACGACAGCGTCATGTTGATCCAGAACACCAATTATCCCAGTTTGACCGGTTCACAAGACAGCTGGTCCTTTGTTGTAGATCGCGGCATCACGGGTCTCAGTATTGAGGTCATCGAAGAAACCACACTTAATACTTTCGAGCTGGTTTCTCTTACCTTTGATTTTAATCAGAATGCGGACGGCAATATTGCTGATCCGTCTGACGGTGACCTTTTTGTGAACGGCGTCAATTATGCCCCAGGTAGCAGCGCGGTCGGCACCCACGGCATAGGGACCGATACCGGCGCGGACATGATCCTTTGGGGATCCAGGAGCGGATCTTCATTTTTCCCCGGCGTCAGCCATGGATTCCGTTATACGGACACTATCCTTTCCGCCGATTATCTGGCGGCCCAGGCCGCCAACGAAAACAATCCCGGCACTTTTTGGGTCGGCCAGGGCTATGTGATCAACAGCAGCATACCGGTCGCCAAAAGTTCCACCTGCCCGGCAGAGAACCTCGCCGAACTTGCCGAAAGTAATTTGGCCCCGCTGGGTAATATCTCCCTTCTGGAGCAAGCCTACCAGGTCCCGGCCACTCAAGTGGTAATGCTGGCCTGGGAACAGTTGGTGCCGGTGGCGCTGGCCTTGAACCTGCAGAAGCCGGGGACGGTTCCCCTGGAATCCCTTGGGCTAATTTCCCAGCAGTTCCCGGCCGCCATTGAGAACCTGGCCAATGTCGCAAGGGAAGGGATAAGCCCCGTCGATTACCTCGCCAATCTGCGGTCATTCGGCACAGTTCCGCTGGATCATCAAGCACTTGTCAATCTGGAAACTATTTTCCCGATCGAGCAGCTCCTGGACGTTGTGCTGGCCAAAACGGTTTATCCGGAGCATCTCCTCTCCGTGCGTCTGTCCACAACCGTACCCGTTATCTGGGAAGGCGCACTGGTGGTGGAACAGGCCCTGAATGTGCCCTTGTCCTGGTTGGCCACTATCGACCAGGCGCCGACCATGCCGGTCGATACAACCGCCCCGGTTTCCGCCGAGGGTGCCGTCCCGGCCGAGCATCTTGCGAACCTGCAGCACAGCGCCGGAGTGCCCCTGGAGCAGCTGGTCCGGCTGGCAGAAAGCAACACACTCCTGGCCGAAACCCTTGTTACTCTGGAGCAGCTCTCGGAAGTCACCTTTGAGCGGATCGCCGAAATCGGTGTGGAGGAATTTATGCCGCTGGACTGGGGCGGTGCCATGGCGCTGCAGCTTTCAAGCCAGGTTCCCATCGAGTGGCTGGGCGGCATCAGCCAGGCGGCCCCCATCATGGTGGAGAGCGTCACCTTGCTGGTGGTGGAGAAGGATATCACCACGGAGCAACTGACCGCACTGGCGACCTCCAGGAGCATCCAGACCGAGATGATTGCCATTGTCGATCGGGACGCCGTCCTGCCCATCACCTGGGACGGCCGCAAGGGTTTTATCGCAGGCATCAAGAATGTTTTCAAAAAAGACAACAGAGGCGCTTACTTCCGTCTGCGCGGCGGCCGTGGCGTGATTTTCAACAGGAGAAATTGAAATGTTATCCGTTTCAGACTTGCAGCTTTTCGGGTCGACCGTCATGCCGGAGGATGATGTAACCACCAATATCGGCGGGGCCATCAACGAGACCACCCTGGTCAGTTTTACGCCGCTGGATGCTGTCAGCACACTTGAGGTTGTTTCCGACGATGTGGCGGACAACACCCAACAGATCACGGTCACCGGCCGGGCCGCCGACGGGACGCTGATCAGCGACACGGTCGCCCTCAACGGCACAACGCCTGTCGCCATTACAGGCTCATTTAAAACCCTTTTAAAAGCCATCCTGGACGGTGCCGCTGCAGGCAACGTGACCCTGCGCAAGACCGGCGATGCCGGGGATCTAATGATCTTCACGCCTGGTGTTTTGACCGTGCGCCGTCCGTTCATTAATGCGGCCGCAGAAGCCGCAGGCGGAGCCTCACGCGAATATCACGAAAAGGTATTCTACAAGAACGGCAGCGCCATCAACGCGCTTCTGACGGCCATTGTCGAACTGGTCGATGACCAGGGCGGCACCGTGACCTTTGGTCTTGAAGCCGCTCAGAACGGCAGCGGAGACAATGGGGCGAACAACCGCCTGACCGCCCCGGCCGCGATCACCTTCGACGGCACCTCCAAAGCGGTGCCGGGCACTGACCTGGCCACAGCGTCCGCGATCGGCGTCTGGTTTAAGTTGACCCTGGCGGCTGGAGCGGCGGCCGGGAACGGCTCTTTCACGCCTAAAATCTCCGGAGCAACTGCCGCATGACCATTGTCCTGACCAAACAGCCTTTGGAGAAGATGGCCTATAACCTGCCCTTTGATCTGGGAGAAAACGCCACGATTTCCTCTGTGGAAAGCGTTGATGTTGCGCCCAAGGGCAAGGTTGCGGCGGTCACGGCTCTTGAGGCAAGCGGTCTCAGGACAAATGGGGCAGTCGTCCAGTTCGATTTGACCGGTGGAACAGATGGGGAAACCTACCTGATTACTGCCATCGCCCTGGACAACCAAGGCAACCGCATCCAGGAAGTAGCGGAGATCCGGGTGGAAGACTTCACCTGGTCAATTCCGGACAGCCAGGGTGTGCTGTATCTGACCCCGGCAGAGTATGTCACCCGCTTCGGTTATGACGAAACCGTCAATCTGGCGGATACCTACGACCTCGGCCGGATCGACAAGGACCGTCTGGGTGCCCGTCTCCTGGAAGCCACGGCGACGGTGGACTCCTATGTGGGCAAGCGCTACATCACGCCGCTTGCGCCGGTGCCGGAAGTTATAAAGATGATCACCGGAGATCTGGCCCGCTGGCTTTTGCATGGGGACGCCATGCTGGACTCCGTCAAGGACCGACGCAATGAAGCCCTGCGCCAGCTCAAGGATATTTCCCTGGGAAATGCCGTCCTGTCCACACCGGTCAAGTCCTCCCGCGCCAATTCCGGATCCCCGGAATATTCCGCGCCGCCCAGGACTTTCAGCCGCGACACGCTGGGAGGATACTAGATGACCGGCCTGGTGATCACAGTAGACGACAGCCATTTCCAGGAATACCTGCAGGCCCTGGCAGGCAAGCTGGATGATATGTATCCGGTCATGGAGACCATTTCCTCCTATCTGGAAACCAGCACAAAGCTTCGCTTTGAAACAGGTATCGGCCCTGACGGCCAGCCATGGAAGCCGTCAATTCGCGCCCAGAAGACGGGCGGGCAAACCCTGGTCAAGGAAACTTACCTGCTGGGCAGCGTTGTGAGCGCCGCCAATAGCACTGAAGCCATGGCGGGTTCAAACATGATCTATGCGCGTATTCACCAGTTTGGTGGTCAGACCGGCCGCAATCATGCCGTCACTCTGCCTGCGCGTCCCATGTTCGGCCTCGACGATGTCGACAATGCCGAAATTACAGACACCCTTGTTGAATATCTGACGGAGGCGGCATGAGACTTGATCCTCTGACAGACTTGCTCAAAAAAGCCCTGCCGGACTTTAAAAACATCGGCGGCGCGACGGACTTTGTCCAGGTAAAAAGCAACGCCGCGACCTATCCGGCCATGTTCGTCATCCCGTTGAGCGAGACGGGCGGCAAAAACACCGTGGAAGGCGGCACCCTGCAGCCCATCAAAAGCCAGTTCGGCGTTGTCCTGGGCCTGAAGGCCACCGGCACCCGCAAAGCCAGGGATTATACGATTGACAGCCTGGCAGACCTCAAGATGGAGATCCGCGCCGCCCTGATCGGTCAAAAGCATCCGGACTTCAGTTATGCCATTGAGTGGGTCCGCGCCCAGCTTCTGCCGACCAAGGAAACCGGCGTGATCTGGTGGCAAGAACAATTCTCCGTCTCCGGCTGGCTTCGCCGCGCCCAGGCACAGGAGTCCGGTGTGGCCGCCGACCAGGTCTATCTCGGCTATGCACCGGAGATCGGTCCGGACAACGTCGACAAATATACGGAAGTGACAGCAGCTCAACTGGAGGCAATCGGTGGATAGTATTCGAGAAATCACCGAGCTGCAGCGGCTTCTGACCAGCATGATCCGGATCGGCAAAGTGGTTGCCGCCGATTATGCGGCCGCCAGGGTAACCGTGCAAATCGGCGACATCACCACAGCGCCGCTTCCCTTCATGACCCAGCGGGCCGGGGAAAACCGCAACTGGTCGCCGGTCGAGGTGGGCGAGCAGGTGTTGCTGGTGTGCCCGTCAGGAGATATCGACCAGGCGGTGGTGGTCGGCAGCCTTTACCAGACCAGCTACCCGGCTCCCCAGTCCCTGCCCACTGTGACCACAATGGTTTTCAAGGATGGGGCGGAGATCGAGTATGACCGGGTTACACACAAACTGGTGGCCAACCTGCCCAGCGGCGGCACCTTCGATGTGACGGCCGATGGTGGTATTACCCTGAATGGCGATGTCACCATCAACGGTAATACGGCTGTTAACGGCGATGTAAATGTCGACGGCCTTATTGACGCCACCGGCGAAATCACCGGCAGCGGTATCGACCTGTCAACGCACACCCATAGCGGTGTTGCCAGCGGATCCTCAAGCACAGGAGGGCCGCAGTAATGGGTACGGGTATGCATCGGGAAACCGGCGAGGCTCTGACAGGCGTGGACCTGGTCCGCCAGAACATCATCGACGTACTGACTACGCCCAAAGGCACCAGACGCCGCCTGCGCGGCTATGGCTCACGGCTGTTTAGCCTGGTCGACGCACCGCTGAACACTGACACCATTCTGGAGATCAATGTGGCGGTTGCAGAAGCCCTGGACGCCTGGGTGCCGGATTTCGCTCTGGACCAGGTCAAAGTGCTGAGTTCTGAACAAGGCAAAGCAGAACTTGAATTGACCGGCAGTTATTTGGTCGATGGGTCTAAAGTCACGCTTGAGGGGATTGTTGTATGACCAGGATTAATCTCAGCTCCCTCCCGGCTCCGGACATCATCCAGCAGCTCGACTATAACACCATCCTGATCAGGATGCGCGACCGGCTGATTGAGATCCTTCCGGCCCTGGACGGGCTGACTGAGGCGGATCCGGCAAACGCCATCCTCGAGGTAGTCGCCGAAGCGGAATTCTTGTTGCGGCAGCAAGCCAACGATCATGGACGGGGATTGCTGCTGGCCTATGCCACCGGCAACAATCTGGACCAGTTGGCCGCCTTCTACAACATCGAACGCCTGGTGGTGGATCCCGGCGATGCCAACGCCATTCCGCCGATTGCCCCGACTTATGAAACAGACGAGCGCCTGCGCGACCGGATCCTGCTGGCCTTTGAGGGACAGTCCACGGCCGGGCCTATCGGTTCCTACAAGTTCCACGGCTTGTCTGCAGACGGCCTGGTCAAGGACATTGCGGTCGAAAGTCCGTCTGCTGGTGTTGTGGACGTGACCGTGTTGTCCACCGAAGGGAACGGAACACCGACCCAGCAAATCATCGACAATGTGACGGCCGCTTTGAACGGCGACGATGTCCGCCCGCTCACCGACCAGGTCAATGTCCAACCCGCAACGATTACCACCTATGCCGTTGATGCCACATTGACGATCGGCGAAGGTCCGGACGCCACTGTTGTGAAGGCGCAGGCCGAGGCGGCTGTGCAAGCCTATGTGACAGAACGGCACCGGATCGGGGCCACGGTTTCCCTGTCCGGGATCTACGGGGCGCTGCATCAGAGCGGTGTGGAGCTGGTGACCCTGACCGCGCCGGTCGCTGACATCGTGCCAAACAGTGTCACGGCGGCCTATTGCAACTCAATCACGGTGGGAGTGGCCTAATGGAAACCATGCTGCCCATTAACGCCACTGAGGCCATGCACGCCCTCGAGGAGGTCGGCCGGGCTGACCAGAATGTCACCATCGACATTGCAAGCCTCTGGAACCCCCAGACCTGCCCGGCTGCTTTGCTGCCCTGGCTGGCTTATGCGGTCTCTGTCGACCAGTGGGAAGTTACCTGGACCGAAGCCCAGAAGCGGGCGGCCATCACCGAGGCCATCACCATTCACCGGACCAAAGGGACAATCGGAGCCTTGCGCCGGGCCATGGCGCTATTCGGGGCCGCCATCACCATTACGGAATGGTGGCAAAAAACGCCTGCCGGAGACCCGCACACCTTCGATGTGACCATCGCGCTCGGCGGCGATGTTCCGGCCACCCAGGATGTCCTGGACAGGATCCAGGCGGCCATCGACCGGGTGAAGCCGGTGCGCAGCCATTACACGCTCATCACCTCCCAGCAGGTCGTGGTGAATATGGAAAGCGCCGTGGTGGTTTGGCCCCTGACAATGTTGAACGCAGAAGTGAGGTTGAGTTAAATGCCCGTAATTGAAGCAATCATAACAGATGCAGGCCGCCAGGCGGCCAACGATGCCGCCGAGAACGGGTTTTCTGTTGAAATCACCCATTTCGCCATCGGCACTGGCTACACTGCGCCCGATGCCTCGCTCACGGCACTGGTAACACCGCTCAAGAACCTGACGGTCGACCCAGGCGCGGAGATCCAGCCTCATGTGGCGCATCTCACATCAATCGACAGTTCCGAGGATGCCTACACCGTCACGGAGTTTGGCTTGCTTCTCTCGGACGGCACTCTGTTCGCCTATTATGCGGCCGGTGGTGCCACCATTGCTGACAAGACGGCCTATACCCAGTTCCCCATCGCACTGGATGTGGTCCTGGACACGCTGACACCGGGCAGTGTCACCGTTTCCGGAAATACCGGATTTTCCCTGCCTGATGCCAGCGAGACAACGCCGGGCCAGGTGCAGATGGCCACATCCGCCGAAACGGTATTGTTCGCCATCGACTATAAGGCGGTTTCTCCCAAGAGCCTGCAGGCCGCTCTGCAGTGGGACTATATCCAGGGCAAGCCAGCACAGTATTCAGTAGAGGCGCACATCCATGATGCCTCTGACATTACCTCGGGCACCTTGAACAAAGACCGCCTACCCACGGCCTCAACCACAGCCAAGGGTGCGCTTGAAATTGCCACCAACACGGAAACGCTGGCTGGAACACTAAGCAACCGGATCGTCACTCCAGCCGGGCTTAAATATGTGTTTAAATGGGAAAACCTGCAGAACATCCCCACCGGCGTATCAAGGATAAACACCCTGTCGGTTTCCTATGGCTCTGTAGATATCCAGGGATCCGCAAACGGCTACGCCGGGATTCACTTTACCGCAGCAGGCCGGATCCTGATGGTATCGGCCACTGTGCAGGGATTTTATACCGGCGATGCCTGGCAGTGGTATTTCAGCAACGGTGTTTTACGTGAAGGAAAGGTCCCTTGGGGGCAATTAATCGAAGTGCCGAATGCTTCGACAACTGTCAAGGGGCCTGTTGAGTTGGCAACTGCCGCCGAAACTATTCTTGGTCAGGACGCAACGCGAGCTGTAACACCAGCCGCTCTCATCGCGCTACTCGACTTGATAGTCCCCATTGGTTTTGTTGCCGAGTATTACGGGAACCCGGCCAACCTACCATCTAACTGGCAAATTTGTGATGGCACAAATGGTACACCGAACACACTAAACAAAGTCACAGTTGGTGCTGGTGGAGCTTACAGTCTGGGCCAATCGGTCGGGGCTGACTCGAAAAACACCGGTTCTGGTGGAACTCATAACCACACTGGCTCTATCAGTGTGACGATCGGCGGCACGACACTGACCGTCAACCAGATGCCTTCTCACCGACATCAGCTAGACGGCAGAACCGACGGTAGCGGAGGCATCCTCAATATCGATAATAGCAGTGGCACTCTCCGTTACGACTACACCGGTTATGAAGGTGGCAGCCAGTCCCATAATCACTCTGCCAGCGGCTCGGTCACCATCAACAATGGCGGTGCCCATACTCACTCTGTCGACGTGCGCCAGGCTAGTATCGCCTTATACAAAATCATGAGGGTTGCCTAATGAAAGTTTCCATTATCACAGAAGATAATCGCGTGATCATTGACGGCCAGGTCGTCGTGATCCCGCACCTGGAAGATCACCTGCAGGACAACATCCGCGCAGTGCAGATCAACGGCAATACCGTCGAGGTCGAGTATCTGGATGACACGCCCAACCGGACGGACATCCTCGTCGCCGCCTTTCAGAATGTGATCAACATGGCCCAGGCCATCCTGGACACACCGCCCCCGGAACCGACCCTGGAGGAGCTGCAGACCGCCGTTTGCCAGGATATCAACCTGTATCGTGACCATCTGCTGGATGTCGGCTTCGCATACCAGGGAAAGAATTTTGCCCTGGATGACGGCAGCCAGGTCAAATGGACGGCCATCTTTAACCTGGCCAGCTATGCCAAAAGCCTGGGCGCACCATTCTCCCAGGAGATCATCGCCACAGACAACAGCCTGTTAGCCATTAATGCTGACCAGGCCATTGAATTCGCCTTGCTTGCCGCCGCCCGCACCGGGGAGATCATGCTGGCAGGACGCAATCACAAGGACGCCGTCCTTGAGCTAACCACCAATGAAGCTGTGAGTAGCTATGACTACTCAGGCGATTGGACAAACTAAGGAGACTAAACGTGCCTTACTACCATGGAGTAGAAGTAATTGAACTGGCCAGCGGATCCCGTCCGATCCGCACCGTGGCCTCAAGTGTTATCGGCTTGATCGGAACGGCTCCGGATGCTGACGCCGGTGCGTTCCCTCTTAACACACCGGTCATGGTGACCGGTCGCACAGAAGCCGCCAACCTCGGCAATACCGGCACCCTTTCCGCCGCTGTTGACGGGATCTTTGACCAGACCGGCGCGGTGGTCGTTGTAGTTCGTGTTGACGAAGGTGCCGACGAGACTGAAACTCTGGCCAATGTGGTCGGCGGTGTCGATGCCGGTACAGAAGAACGCACAGGTGTTCATGCCTTCATCGATGCCCAGATTGAACTCAACCTGGTGCCACGCATCCTGATTGCGCCAGGCTGGACCCATCAGCGTCCAGGAGCATCCGCAAACCCGGTTGTTGCTGAACTGCAGGGCCTGGCGGAACGTTTCCGGGCGGTGATCTTTGCTGATTGCCCAAACACCACAGACGCAGATGCCATTACTTATAAAAATGACTGGGGAAGTGGTCTGATCAGGGTGCTTGACCCTTGGGTCAAGGTGCTGTCAGGGGAAACAGTTGTAGAAGAGCCGCTGAGCGCCAGGGCCGCAGGTTTGAGAGCAAAAGTGGACAACGAAAAGGGTTTCTGGTGGTCAGACAGCAACCAGGTAATCAATGGCATCATCGGCACTGCCCGGCCCATTGACTATATCCCTGGTGATTCCAGTTCTCGGGCCAACTATCTCAACGAGAATAACATCACCACCGTCATTCGTCTGGACGGATATCGCCTCTGGGGCGGTCGCACCACGTCTGCAGATCCTGTCTGGTCTTTCCTCTCCGTTCGCCGCACGGCTCACATCATCGAGGACAGCATCCAGAGGGGCCATCTCTGGGCCATCGACCGTCCGATCACCAAGACCTATGTCGAGGATGTGGCGGAAGGCGTCAACGCCTACCTACGCAGCCTCGAAGCCCAGGGAGCCATCCTGGGCGGGGAATGTGTTCCGAACAACGAACTCAACACATCGGAAAATATCGAAGCCGGGAAGGTCTATTTTGACTTTGATTTCCGTCCGCCGACCGATGCGGAACATATCACATTCCGGGCATCCATCAACGACTCCTACTTTGAAAGGATCACATCATGAGTTTACCTCGTGTCATAACAGCGTTTCAGCTTTTTGTTGACGGCCGTGGCATGCTCGGCAAGACCGAGAAAGTCACCCTGCCAAACCTCGAAATCGAAACAGAGGAATACCGGGGCGGCGGCATGGACCTGCCGATCGAACTTGACCAGGGCATGAAAGCCATGGAGATGAGCTTCATGCATGCCGAGTTTGATCCGGATCTGGCCAAGCTTTTTGGTCTCCGGAACGGCAATACAATCCCCTTTACGGTGCGAGCCGCTAGTGAAGACGACGAAGGAAACGTAATTCCTGTTGTCATCCAGGGCCGGGGCAAGCTTAAGGGCCTGGACCTTGGCGACCTGGAACCCGGCAAAAAAGGGGCCGTCGACTTCTCTGTCGCGCTCCGTTACTTCAAGCTGACCATTGATGGTTCGAATGTGATCGAAATCGACGCCGAGAATGGCAAGCGGATCATCGACGGCGTGGACCAGTTGTCCGAGCGCCGTGCCGCGATAGGAGTGTAATATGAGCGATCCGATTACACTCGACTACGAGGTTGAAGTTAATGGCGAGAAAATCACAAGTCTCACCATGCGCCGCCCGAAAGTTCGCGATGATCTTGCCATGGACAGCCACAAAGGGACGGCGGCGGAAAAGGAGATATTCCTGTTCGCCAACCTCTGCGACGTGTCCATGGATGTTATCTGCGACCTGGACCAAGGCGCTGATTACACAAAACTCCAGGAGAAATACTCCGGTTTTTTCGGCTCGAAGAAGTAGATCTTGAGGAGAACCTGGCTGTATGCGCCATGATCCTGAACCAACCCTATTCCGAAATGATGGACTGGTCCCACGAGCAATTGCGGGACCGGACCAACATGGCTGTGCGCCTTCTAAAAATAAGCAGGAGCAACAGCAATGAATGACGATATTGAAGTTGGCGTCAAGGTCAGTGCGGACAGTAAACAGGCCCGAAAAGAACTCAAAACAACTGGCGGCGAAGCGGTCAAGGCCAGCAATACGGTCGGTAAGGCCGTGCAAAAGCAAGCCGGGGAAACCCGGAAATTGGACAAGAGCAACCAGAAAGCCGCCGCATCTCAATCACGTCTGGGCAAGGTAGTTGACCGCGCCCGGCGTGAAACCCGCTCCTACAATGACGAAACCAAGAAAGCTATCCGCAACCAGACTAAACTGGGTCAGGCTGCAAAGCGCACCGCCCAGAGTCTGAACAGATCATCTGGTTTAATTAACGGAAGTGTCGGCAATCTGGCGGCAGGTGCGACTGCTAGTGTTGCTATCGGAAAAACGATCGGTGCCGCAATCTCATTCGAGAGCGCCATGGCGGACATCCGCAAGGTCGTGCAATTTGAAACTCCGGAACAGTTTAAACAGATGGGAAGTGACATCAGACGCTTGTCAACGGAAATTCCCATCGCCGCCGAGGGTATTGCAGAAATCATCGCTGAAGCGGGTCAGGCGGGTGTTGCCAGAGATGAGTTGCTGGGTTTTGCAAATGACGCGGCAAAAATGTCCGTCGCCTTTGATATTGCAGCCAGAGAAGCAGGCGACACGATGGCTGGTTTGCGCGCCATCTTTCAACTGCCGCAGGAAGATGTGGTCAAGCTCGGGGATTCGGTAAATCATCTTTCCAACAACATGAACGCCAAAGCTCCGGATATCTTGAACATCCTGAACCGGGCCGGTTCAACAGGCAAGCTTTTAGGTCTATCCGGTCAGCAAATCGCCTCACTGGGTGCCGCCTTTCTGGAACTAAAATCACCCCCTGAAATTGCGGCCCGATCAATGAACGCTATGTTCAATAAACTTGCGACCGCCGACAGGCAATCCAGTGACTTCCAGAATACCCTGGAAGAGCTTGGCATAGACATCGATGATTTCAAGGACCGCATTAAAAACGATGCCCAGGGCACCTTTATTGATTTTCTTGAAACTGTGAAACGTTCCGATGATGTCATGGGTACCCTCACGGATCTTTTCGGTTTGGAATATGCGGACGATATGGCCAAGCTGGTGGGTGGTATCGACAGCTACAAAAAGGCAATCAAACTGACTGCCAAGGAAGGTAATTTTGCAGGAAGCATGTTCCAGGAGTTTAAGGCTCGAACTGATACAACTGGGTCCGGTCTTGAAATACTATCCAACAGTTTTGGCCGTTTAGGCGGCATTGTCGGTGACCGTTTCCTCCCAGCCATTCAGGCTGGCGGTGCAGCCATAGGGTCAGTAGTCAACCAGGTTGCAGATCTTGCTGAAGAATGGCCCAAAGTCACAACAGCTATTGCCGGTACGGTGGCAGCATTAAGCTTGGTCAAGGTCGGTGCGGCAGCAAAGGGGATACTCTCTTTCTTGCGCGGCGGGCGCGGCGGTGGCGTGGCAGGAATGCTCGGTTCTGCCTCAGGTGTCACACCGGTCTTTGTTACCAATATGGGCGGCGGTATGGGCGGCTTTGGCGGTGGCAAAGGACGAGCGGGCCGCCTCGGTCGTTTCGGCAGGCTTGGCCGTCTTGCCGGTCGGATCGGCGGCAGTGGAATCATGAGAACTGGTGGTAAACTTCTTGGCAAAGCCGCCGTTCCGCTCATGGTCGGCATGTCATTATTCGATACAGTTTCCGCCGCCAGTAGAGGGGACGCCAAAGGCGTTGGCGGCGGTCTGGGCGGCCTCGGGGGCGCACTCGGGGGTGCAGCTGCCGGGGCCGCTATTGGCTCTGTGGTGCCTGTTGTAGGCACGGCGATCGGAGGGATAATCGGCGGCCTGATCGGAAGCTTTGGCGGCGAAGCCATCGGCCGGAAGATCGGCGGCCTGTTCTCAAGTGACGAACGGGATAAAACCGCCAAGGCAGCGAAAGCGGCTGTAGCCAGCACCATGATTGCAGCCACACCTGCCGCCGCATCAACCGCCGCGCCGGTGCCCCAGCAGGTGACCAATGAGTACAAAATCACTATCACGGCGACCGAGGGTATGAGTATCCAGGATCTGGTCCGGGAAGTAGTGGATGAAATTGAACGCCAGACGGCCATAAAACAGAGGGGAGCGCTTTATGACAACGACTAGCGGCTCCATGATGGCGCTGGGCGAGTTCCGCTTTTCCGTCAATACGGCCGCCTTCCAGGAACTGCGCCGGGTAAGCCAGTATAACTGGCAATCCCAGAATGTGGTCGGCAGCAACCCGGTTCTGCAGTTCACCGGAGCCGGGGAACAGACCATTACCCTGCCGGGTGTAATTTATCCGGAGTACAAGGGCGGGCTGGGCCAGCTGGACACCATGCGGGCCTTGGCTGGCAAGGGTGAGCCACTGATCATGATGGACGGGCTGGGGCGGAACATGGGCAAGTGGGTGATCGTCACAGTCGAGGAAACACAAACCCGTTTCATCGAGTCCGGGATCCCGCTTAAACAGCAATTTACACTCAGTTTAAAATACTACGGAAAATCAGGATGACGACCTACATCACCAGGGAAGGCGATGCTATCGACTATGTCTGTAAAAAACATTACGGCGACGACTATACCGCGCCGGACCAGGTCTATGCCGCCAACCCCGGCCTTGCCGCCTATGGCCCTATTCTCCCGGCCGGGCTGACCATCACCTTGCCGGAGATCGAAACCGAGGCCATTGCCGAAACCGTGAGCCTGTGGGACTGATATGAAGCCGCTTGTTGAGATCACCATCAAAGGCAAGAAGATCACCGATAACCTGATGGCCCGGTTTGACAGTCTGCAGTTGGTCGATGACACCAGCAACAAGGCCGATTCCCTGACCATCACCTTGACCGACCAGAAACCGGCCATCACCCTGCCGAAACAGGGCGAAAATATGACTGTGCGAATCGGCTACCAGGGTGCGAACAAATATCTGCGCGGGGAATATACGCTGGACGAAATAGAACTGGCCGGTCCACCGGCTCAGATGGTCCTGATTGCCAAGGCGGCCGATGTCCGAAAGTCCATGAAGCAGAAACGGGATTTCAGTTGGAAGAATGTTTCCCTGGGCGACATCGTCTCCACCATTGCAGAGCGCTATTCCCTGACTCCCAAAACCGGCGCGGATTATGCCTCAATTCAGTTTGCCCAGCTCACCCAGGACAAGGAAAGCGATCTCGCTTTCCTGCAGCGCCTGGCCAAGGAATATGACGCTCTGGCGCAGCCTAAAAACGGCTACCTGCTGTTTGTGAAACGGGGCACCGGCAAATCCGCCACCGGCAAGACCCTGGGCACCCTCAAACTCACGCCGCCAGATGTAACCAGGTGGGATGTCTCGGTCACCGATCGGAAGAATTATGCGGCCGTCACGGCGAACTGGCAGAACCTTGAAACCGGTGAATTGGTCAAGGAATTGGTCGGGGAAGGCGAGCCGGTCTATGTGCTGCCAGGAACTTTCCCGGATGCGGATCGAGCCACAGCAGCGGCCGTCGCTAAATATGACGAACTTTTGCGGGGTAAAGGTGGATTGTCCTTATCCATGCCTGGCAAGCCAGAGCTTGCCGCAGAAATGATATTGAATTTGGCCGGTTTCCGGGACGGAGTGGACGGGGAATGGGTCATTAAACAGGTCAGCCATGTCATTGACAGGGCTGGCTATCGTTGCAACGTCCGGGGTGAACGCCCCGGCAGAAAATAGGAGACAATCGTGTCTACTCAAGTGCAGAGCTGGAAAAACCATTTCCTAATATCCGGGCTGATCGTGTTGATCCTTTCAACCCTCATGAACATGCTGTTTACGGCCGTATTTCCGACCTTGCCGGTCGCGGCCGCCGCTTCCCTCGCCCTGGTGATCGGCTTCACCTTTGCAGTCGCTTACTATACCGGCCGGGAGGTCAGCGACTGGGAGAAGTACAAGGGTTCGATAACAGGATTCGGAACCTTCTTACTAATGCTGCAATTCTGGTCCTGGCAGGAGGATAACAGAAACGACCTTATATTCGCTGTCCTGGGGGCTGTGACCGGAGCCATACTTGAGGTGTTAATCAAGTGGGCAGCGGGTGCGATCGGGGGATTATAAATGCTCTCTGTCCGTACAGCCACCACGCCGGAAATGATCGATACCTGTCACAGGATTCGCCACCGCGCCTATGCGGAGGCCAATGCCTGGGAAAGTTGCGACATGGCCGAAATGGAGATGGACGGACACGACCGGCGCTCGGCCCATACTCTGGTCTTTTGGCACGATAAGCCATTGGCCACCGGCAGGCTTTGTCTGGGGCCACAGCTTCCCCTGCAAAGCCACCTGCCGGACTATCCCCTGCCGGTGGGATCAATGGAGGTGGGAAGGCTCTGCTTTCCCAGCCCCAAGATTGAAGCTGTATTCCCAAGGGAAGACGTCATTGGATTACTGGCCAGGGGGCTGGAAATCCTGCGCGACAACCACGGGGCCTCGGACGTCTTTGTCCTGATGCGCCCCGCCCTGCAGCGGGTTCTGACACGGGTCGGATACCGCTTTGTGAAACTGGGGCCGGTGGTAGACCTGAAAGGCCGCCGCTGGCTCATGAGATTTGAAGGAAAAGCCTCTGCCAATTAATAGGCAGGGGGCCGGATCGCGCCAACGATCCGAACCGCAGTGCGCGAACACTGCACGGGATAACCCGCCCCCCACTTATCGACCAGTCTGATCGATGGGGGGTTTGTAACTGAGATTGATAATGGAGTCTATGTATAAAGAAGTCGCCCCTGTAAAGCCCGTCGCCCCCTGGCTGGGCGGCAAGAATAAACTCGCCAAGCGTCTGGTGACCATGATGGCGGAAATCGACCATACGACCTATGCAGAGCCATTTGTCGGTATGGGCGGTATTTTCTTCCGACGCACCCGCGTCCCCAAGGCGGAAGTGATCAACGACTATAGCCGGGATGTGAGCAATCTGTTCCGGATCCTGAACAAGCACTACACGCCGTTCATTGAGATGTTGCGTTACCAGATCACCAGCCGGGATGAGTTCCAGCGGCTGGTGGCCCAGGATGCCGACACCCTCACCGACCTGGAGCGGGCCGCCAGATTCCTATACCTGCAAAAGACCTCTTTTGGTGGCAAGGTCACCGGACAGAATTTCGGCATGTCGCCAGGCCGTCCAGGACGGTTCAACATCACAACGTTGGAACCTATGCTACAGGACGTTCATGAGCGGCTTTCCGGCGTGGTGATTGAGTGCCTGGACTGGGCGGATTTCATAAAGAAATATGACCGGGAAGACGTCCTGTTTTATCTGGATCCGCCCTACTTCGATTGCGAGGACGACTACGGCAAGGACATGTTTGCCAGGGACAGCTTTGAATATATGGCGCGGCTGCTGAAGTGTATCAAGGGCAAGTTCGTTATGAGTATCAATGACCGGATCAAAATCCGGGAGCTGTTCTCAGAGTTCAACTTCATTGAGGTCGATCTGCATTACAGCATCGCGGGGAAAAATTCGAAGGATACCCGCGCCAGCGAGCTGATCATCTCGAACGTATAAAAAAGGGGCGGTCCCGGCCGCCCCTGATCTGTTCTTTGACATTGTGAAGTTTATTGGAGGAGAAACCTGACACAGAAGGCCCTGGCGAAATTCTGATAGGTTTCATCCGAGCAATAATTAGCAACCATTTCCCGGCCGATGCGATGGTGGCTGTATGGCTCCGCAAGGTTATAGATACTTAATGCGCTGAAGTTCTCCCAGTTGACCTTTTGCAATTCAGTGACTGGGTAGCTCAAGCTCAAAACCTTCATATCACTCTCGTTTCCATATGGGTCCACGGTACCTGCAATTATGGAGAAGTCCACATACTCCTGTTGTTCCGGTCGGTTTTCCATCACCCACTCAAGGACATTAAATACGATGTATGAAATGGAATTTAAATCGCTGGCTCCACCATCGTAACCTCGGGTTTTAACTGTTATGTACAGTGCACCGCCTGCCTGCTCCACCTTCAATATTTTGGAGCTTATCTCTTCAATCGACTCTGGCTCGGAACAGCCCGTCAGGGCAAACACGGTTAGGATGATCATGGATCTAAAAAAAGACATTCTATTCCCCCTTACTTGTAGGTTAAACTCTGGCAAAGGGGCACTATGATTTTAATATCTTGGGAACACAAGTGTAAAAACCGTGTTTAAATAGACATCAGGTTGCATTTAAACCCTATAAAAAGGGTGCACTTACTGTTCCATTTATCTGCAAAATTGTCCCAAATGTCGCGCGACGCTACAGTCACCCCGGCGAAAGCCGGGGTCCATGTATACGCCTGAGAGATGTGTCAGGCCGAGCTATGGATTCCTGCTTTCGCAGGAATGACGATAAGGGGCGCGGGAATGACAGAACAGGTATGTACGCGCATCTACTCGTCACCCCGGCAAAAGCCGGGGGCCATTTGTACGACGGAGAGATGCTCCAAGCCGAGCTATGGATTCCTGCTTTCGCAGGAATGACGATAAGGGGCGCAGGAATGACGGCGGAGAGTACGGGAATGACGGGGAGTGACGGAGAAAGCTCAGAGAGAAAAAAGCCATTCCCGCCCGGGCAAGGCCCGGGGCTGAGGGGTGCGCCCGGGCGTTGGATCCGGACGGGAACGACATCTGGCGCAGGAATTCTTCTACTCCCGCTTTTTAAGACCCCAGTTCGCGCCCGACGGCGGCTTTCAGGGTCTCGAGCAGGACCATGCCCTCGGCCGGCATGCCCTTCATCTTGTTGCGCATCATCAGGGCGATACTGTCGCGGATGACGCTCATGGCCGGGCTCGTGCCGCGGCCTTCATCCAGAAGTTCGCGCATCAGGGCGGCGGCCCGGGTGACCAGCGGCCAGTCAAAGGTCCCGGCCCGGCTTTCGATGTCATAAACGATGCTGCGGGCCCTGTCATAGTCTTCATCGGACAGGGCCATGGCGAGCTCGACCAGATCCGCCTGCATCATATGGGTGTAATTTTCGCCCTCCGCCGCGATCATGCGGTTGGCCTTGGCCAGTCTGGCCTTCAGGGCCGGTGAGTATTTGCTAGCGCCCATTGGCGGCCTCCCCTGCATCTGATGCCGCCTCAACTTTGTTAAATTTGGGATGATCACCCATGAACTGGTCGATATTGGTCTGGGTCAGGCGGCTTGACTGACGGCGGTCTTCCTTGCCGTCCCAGTCACCGCGACGGCGGCGGCGGTCCGGCCCGATATAACCGGCGCCCTGGACAAACTCCCGCTCCCTGAACAGGGCGCTGGCGAGCTTTTCCAGAATCTGTTCCGGCGACACCGGCTTGGCGAGGATTTCGGTCACGCCGAAGTCCCGGGCCTGAAAGACGGTCTGTTTTTCGGTAAAGGCGGTACAGAGAATGACGGGAACGCGGATTTTTTCCGCATCCGTGCCCCGGCGAACGGCCTGCAGCAGCTGAAGGCCCTCGCGGTCCTCCTTCAGGCAGTCGACAAAGACACAGTCAAAGGGTTTCTGGCTATACAGCTTGATCCCCTCCCGGACCGATTTGACCCAAGTGACCGACCCCACGTCAAGAATGTCGAGGACAGATTTGATGATTTTGCCGAGATAGACATCATCATCAACAAGCAATACTTTTTTGTCCTCGAACTTGGGATCCCGAAGCGACATGGGCCTGACACCTGTGTTGGTTTACGCGGTACTTCGGTCACTATATTAGCGATTAGTAAATCAAAGTTTAACCGATGCCGGGAGTGAGAAAATAATTTACGTCCGGGTCTTCAGGAAGAGGGCCGGGTGACCACAAAGACGGCCACACAGATCATGCAGATGATGGCGGCAATCACCGCATAGACGGGCGCGGCAGTCAGGAAGACCAGGTAAAGGGCGCTGAGGCTCATGACCAGCACGGCCATGATCTTGCCCTTGAGCGGGATCACGCCCCTTTCCTCCCACGCCTGAAGCGGCGGGCCGAAGGTCGGGTGATGATAGAGCCACTGGTGAAACTGTTCCGAGCCGTTGGAAAAGGCCCAGAGGGCGAGGATCATAAAGACGGTGGTGGGCAGGACCGGCAGGAAGATGCCGATAAATCCGGTGATAAAGAACACTGCGCCAAGCAGATTATAGATCCAGCGTTTGGTTCGGGCTATCACCGTATATGTTCCAGATGTCGGGACCGGACAAGTCCGGCAGGGTTTTTAAGAACGATTATCATATTTTATTTTTGACCAATCGTCCATGCCTTATTCAGGCGGGCAGTTACAGGGGAGGAACTCCCTGCGGATCAGGCTGCCCGGCCCCGCATTCCGGTGGCGCTCATTAAACATTCTGCTGCTGAACAGTTTCTGCATAACGGGCGGTTTCAATTTTATTCTGGGTCACCGTACCAACGGCAAGGGTGCCGACGATCAGGGCGGACAGGATTGCGAAATTTGCCATCATGGAGGCGGCGTTCACATTCCGGAACCGTTTCGGGTTGGCGATCCTGATACCGTTGGTGACAAGACCCAGAAAGCTGTTGCGGTCGATGCTGTCAGTAAAAATCATAGTCATTGTATTTCTCCTTAGTAAATCTGTTTCAAATTCCGTTTTAAATCTCGGTGCTGATATAGTGTTATATCGCGTTGCTGTTGTAGTTATGTATAACACCTAAACGGAAAAGGTCAATATTTTTTGAAAATATTTTTTCATTTCCTTTTATTTCAATAACTTAAGGTGATAATAACGGGCGGTTCAGGTGTATGGGAGGTGTGTTATTTGCCGTGGAATCGGGTGATTCTGCTGTTTTATGACCCTGATTCACCCCTGAGTCATACACCGGCTAGTACACCCCTATTCATGTCTGTTGCTTGTCGCCGGGGCCCGGGACTGGTATCCTCATCCTTTATCGCCGGGAGATATATCATGAGCACGGATACAAGACTTGAGAATTGGCACAAGGCGGTTTTCGACAAGGACCTGGAGATGCTCACAAAGCTGCTGCATGAAAATGTCGAGTTCAATTCCCCTTTCGTCTGGACGCCCTATCAGGGCCGGGACACGGCGCTGGCCATTCTCGGCACCGTGGTCGATGTGTTCGAGAATTTCAAATATCACCGGGAATGGATCGACGGCAACGAGATGGCGCTGGAATTTTCCGCCAGCATCGGCAAAATATCGCTCAAGGGCATCGACCTGATCCGCTGGGACGATGACGGCAAGATTATCAATTTCGAAGTCATGGTCCGGCCCGGCAACGGCCTGATGACCCTGGCCCAGACCATGCAGCAACGGCTCGCGGAAAAAGGTGTGATGTAGGGCCTCAGTCCTCCAGGGCCCAGTCCATGGCGGCTGTGGTATGCAGGATGGTGGTGTCGAACACCGGCAGTTCCAGATCCTCCTGGCCGATCAGCAGGCCGATTTCCGTACAACCCAGGATCACCCCGTCGGCCCCTTTGCCGGCCAGCCTGTTGATGATTTCCAGATAGGCCTGTTTCGACTCCGGCAGAATTTTGCCCTTGCAGAGTTCGTCATAAATAATCCGGTGTATTTCATCCCGGTCGTCCTTCTCCGGCACAACCACGGCGACGCCGTTGCGGGCCAGGCGGTCCCGGTAAAATGCCTGCTCCATGGTGTAACGGGTGCCGAGCAGGATCGGCGCCCTGCTTTCCTGTTGCCAGATCGCCTTTGCGGTCACGTCACAGATGTGCAGGATCGGCACATAGAGCGCCTCCTCCATCAGGTCGACACATTTATGCATGGTGTTGGTGCAGATGATCAGGGCGTCGGCGCCGCCGTCCTGCAGGGTGCGCCCGGCCTGGATCATCAGGTCATGCAGCCTGTCCCAGTCGCCTGCCGCCTGCAGCTCCGCGACCTCGGCAAAGTCAAAGGACCACATCAGCAGGCGGGCGGAATGAATGCCGCCGAGGCAATCCCCGGCGATCCGGTTCATCAGTTTGTAATAGGTCGCCGTGCTTTCCCAGCTCAGGCCGCCGATCAGGCCGATCGTTTTCATTTTATTTTATCCCGTTTTTTTTCAGATACCGGCCCACTGTAGCGGTGTTGTCCCCCGGACATCAACCGGAATAAATCATATGATGGTCGGCCCGGGCATAGGGGCTGCCGTCCCGGAGCGGAGCTTCGCGGAACCTGTATTTCTCATAGAGGCTGATGGCCGCGGTCAATATCCTGTTGGTTTCCAGAAACAGGTGACGGCCGCCCCGGGCTTTATAACGGTCGATCGCATGGGCCAGCAGCCGTTCGCCGATGCCATGCCCCCGGGCCTGTTCCGTAACCCCCATCTTGCTGACCTCGAATTCTCCGTCACCATGATGTTTCAGCGCCACCACCCCAACCGGCTTCCCATCCAGCAGGGCAATATAGATTTCACCGCCTTTGGCCAGCACCTGGCCCTCCGGGTCCCTGAGGTTCCTGAGGTCCTCGTCCTCCATTTCGAACCAGGTCTCCAGCCATTCCCGATTTATGTCATACCAGGCGTCGGCATAGTCCACATGGAAGGGCACGATTTCCACCGGCCGGGTCTTCTTGCGGGAACCCATTTCCTCTATTCGCTGATAAAGGGACTTGCGGTCCAGCGCCTGCTCCATTTCTTCCAGAGCCTGCAGGATATCCGCTTCGCATTCGGAACGCATAATACCCACAGCCCGTTCCAGATCATCCCAGATCGGTCTTAACCGGCTGACCAGTTCCTTCCCCGCAGTGCTCAAAAGGATAATGCGGCTGCGCGCGTCCATACCGGTTTTCATCCTCACCAGATCAAGGGAAACAAGCTGTTTGACAATCTGGCTCACCGCCGAATGGGTCAGGCCCGACTTCTGGGCCAGATCGGCGATGGTCTGACCATCATCAAGGGACAGAGGATAAATGACCGGAAAATAACGCACCCGGAATTCCAGACCGCTTTCAGCATAAGTGCGCTCCGCATCAGTCGCCAGGCGCTCATACATCCGCTTCAGCCGGGTGCCGATGCCAAGATCAAGAAAAACTTCTTCGTTCATTTCAACCCCTATATATTAATAGTTATATAAATATTAATATATTTTTGATCAAAGAGATCAACCCCAAAATTGCCTGAATTTATTGTGGTAATGATTCTGCAGCCTTAGTAAACTATTCAGGTTGCGTCTCTTGAGGGAAATATATGTCCGTGTCCGTTCCAGACCAGCCCGACTCACGCCGCCGCATCACGGTCATCCACAACCCCGTTTCGGGCCGCCGCAACCGGAAAAAATTCAACCGGGTGCTGAATAATCTCCACCGGGCCGGATGCGACCTGACCCTCCTGAAAACAGAACATGCCGGCCATGCCACCGACCTCGCCCGCACCGCCGTATTGGACAGTCCGGACGTGATTGTCGCCGCCGGTGGTGACGGCACCCTCAACGAAGTGCTGAACGGCCTCTATGGCAGTTCTGCTCCCCTCGCCTTCCTGCCGCTGGGCACAGTCAATGTGTTCGCCCGGGAAATCGGCCTCGGAACATCCGCCGACGCCATCAGCCACAATATCCTTGCGGGCAAAAAACGCAAGATCGTGCCCGGCTGTTGCAACGGTCGTTATTTCCTGCTTATGGTGAGCTGCGGACTGGACAGCCATGTGGTGCACCGGGTCAACCTGGGGCTCAAGAAAATGATCGGCGGGGCCGCTTACGGGGTGCGCTTCCTGCAATATATGTTCAGCTATCCCGATCTGGACTGCACCGTCACCATAGACGGCCGTGACTATGAGACCTCGTCCGTGATCGTCAGCCGCGGCAAGCTCTATGGCGGCAGCCTGGTACTGGTGCCCCATGCGGATCTGTTCGAACCCGCTTTCCAGGTGGTCATGCTGCAGAAGAAAGGCCTGCGGGCGCTGCTGTCCTATGGCTGGTCGCTCCTTAGGCGTCGGCTGTGGCTGAGGCGGGATGTGACGACACTGGAAACCCGGAGCCTAAAAATCAGATCGAAAACCCCGTATCCTCTGCAGATGGACGGAGACCCGGCCGGACGGCTGCCGGCGGACATTCACATTGCGGAACAGCCGGTAACATGTATTATTCCAGAAAAAACACCGACTTAACCACATTTTAAAAATTGCACGGCATGTTTATCATATTATGATCATAATCAGCGGGCATACGTGAGGTAAAGTCCGTCTCCAGCAAGGGGAAGAAAAGAAATATGTGCGGCATTGTAGGCATCGTCACCCGACCGGACACACGCCCGGACCAGGCCCTTTTAAAAAGTATGATGGACGCTATCTATCATCGCGGCCCCGATGAGGAAGGCCAGTTCATTGATAACGGTGTCGCCCTCGGCCACCGCCGCCTGTCTATCATCGACCTGAGCAGCGGCCAGCAACCCATGTATACCGAGGACAATCAGGTCTGCATCGTCTATAATGGCGAAATCTATAACTTCCCCGAAATCCGCAAGGAACTGGAAGGCATGGGATATAACTTCCGCACCCATTGCGATACGGAAGTGATCATGAATGCCTATCACGCCTGGGGCGAGGAAAGCGTTAAACGCATTCGCGGCATGTTCGCCTATGCCATTCACGACAAACGCAACAACAAGGTTTTCCTGGCCCGCGACCGGCTCGGCATCAAACCGTTGTTCTACGCCAATGTGGATGAAAATACCCTTATTTTCGGCTCGGAACACAAGGGACTGACCGTCTACCCGGGCCTCAACAAGAAAATCCGCCCGCAAAGTGTCGAGGATTATTTCTCCCTCGGTTATGTGGCCGAACCCCACACAATTTACGAGAATATCTACCGCCTGGAACCGGGACACACCCTGACCGTAGACATGTCCACCGGCAGCAAAAAGATCACACAATACTGGAATGTCCAGTTTGATCCGAGCTATCGCGGTGATTTTGATGACGCGAAGGAAGAATTGTCGGCCCGCATCCGGGAAGCGGTCAAAATCCGCATGGTTGCCGATGTGCCGCTGGGCGCCTTTCTGTCCGGGGGCGTGGATTCCAGCGCCGTTGTCGCCGACATGGCCACCATTGACGACAAGCCGGTCAATACCTGCTCCATCGCCTTTTCCGATCCAAAATATAACGAGATCGATTATGCCAACGAAGTGGCAAAGCAGTATAAAACCAACCACTGGACCCGGGAAGTTGATCCCGATGACTGGTCGCTGGTTGACCAGCTGATGGACATTTATGACGAACCCTATGCCGACAGTTCGGCGCTGCCCACTTACCGGGTCTGCCAGCTTGCCCGGGAACGGGTGACGGTGGCCCTGTCCGGCGACGGTGGTGACGAAAATCTGGCCGGGTACCGCCGCTACTGGCTGCATATGCTGGAGGAAAAGCCGCGCCAGCTTCTGCCCTATGGTCTGCGCCGTCCCTTGTTCGGCGCGCTTGGCGCGCTGTACCCCAAGGCAGACTGGGCGCCCCGTTTCCTGCGCGCCAAAACCACATTCCAGGGCCTGGCCCGCAATTCGGTAGAAGCCTATTTCTATGGTGTCTCCATTTTCAAGAAAGACATGAAACAGAAACTGTTCAGCGACGGTTTCAAAAACGACCTGCAGGACTATGAAGCACTGCAGGTTTTCGAGCGTCACGCCAATGACGCCAATACAGACGATCCGCTGTCGCTGATCCAGTATCTCGATATGAAGACCTATCTGGTGGGCGATATCCTGACCAAGGTGGACCGGGCTTCCATGGCCCATTCACTTGAGGTCCGTGTGCCGCTTCTGGACCATCAGTTGGTGGAATGGATCGCCACCCTGCCCTCCGACATGAAACTGAAGGGCAGCGAGGGCAAATATATCTTCAAGAAATCCCTGGAAGGCCGCCTGTCCAATGACATCCTCTATCGCAAGAAGATGGGTTTTGCCGTTCCCCTGGGCCGCTGGTTCCGGGAAGAACTGAAAGACAAGATTCGCTCCTCTGTGCTCAGCGAACGCATGAAGGACAGCGGCTATTTTGATGCGGATTACCTGCAGCAGCTTGTCGACCAGCATCAGTCCGGCGTCCGTGACTTCAGTGCCCCTCTCTGGACCCTGATGATGTTTGACCAGTTCCTCGCTCGCTGCTAATCTGTTTCTCCAACCAATGCAGCTAGCCAGGGACATCAGGCCGGGGAAAATCGGGTATGAAGATTCTGACGATTACATCACTTTATCCGAACGGTCTGCAGCCCCGGCACGGTATTTTTGTCAAAACGCGCTTTGATTATCTGGACAGGATCATGGATTTCGCACGCAAGGTCATTGCCCCGGTCGCCTGGACCCCGGTGCTGTCCTGGATACCCGGAAGCCGGTTTCACCTTTCTGCCAAAGTTCCCCAAAAGGAAAACCAGAACGGTATCGATGTCTTTCACCCGCGTTACCTGACCCTGCCCGGCAGCAACCTGATTGATCCCGCAAAAGCCATGGCAACGGCTGCCATAAAGGTCATTGAAAAGACATTTGACCATGGGGAGGAGTTTGACCTCATTGACGGTCAGTATCTCTACCCGGACGGTATTGCCGCCGCGCTTGTAGCCCGGAAATTCAGCAAACCCCTGGTCCTTACGGCAAGAGGCAGTGACGTGAATTACTGGATGAACCAGGATAAGGCGCGACAAAAAACACTGGAGGCCATCGGCTGTGCCTCTGCGGTCATCTGCGTCAGCCAGGCCCTGAAACAATCCCTCATGAAACATGGCGTTCCGGAAGGAAAGCTGTTCGTCCTGCCCAACGGTGTTGACGAATCGGTCTTTCATCGCCGGCACAAAGCGGTGTCTCACAAGGACTACCTGCTGTCGGTGGGAAATCTGGTGCCGCTCAAGGGCCATGATATCGCCCTCAGGGGGCTGGCGACACTGCCCGACAAGAAACTGATTATCATCGGCCAGGGCCCGGAGGAAAAGAACCTGAAGCAGCTGGCCCGGGAACTGGCCATATATGACCGGGTCATTTTCCTCGGGCATGTGCCGCAAAGGGACCTTGCCCGCTATTACGCCTATGCAGATGCAACCCTGCTGATGTCCAGTATGGAAGGCATGCCGAATGTGGTTCTTGAAAGTCTGGCCTGCGGCACGCCGGTCATCGCCACAAATGTCGGCGGCATTCCAGAGGTGGTGAACGAAACAAACGGCATTCTGCTGTCCGAGCGCACACCGGACGCCCTTGAAGCTGCTTTAACCGACTTTTTCAACCGGTCCTGGGACCGAGATGCCATCTCTGACGCCATGGTGTCCCTTGACTGGTCGAGCGTGGCCCAATGGCAATACGAGCTATATCAATCTGTGATTACCGGCCAGCAGCCGCAGCCCTGAAAATTTCCTGATTTTTACACCTCCCCCTCTAGGCATCAGCCCGGAAGGCCTATATAACAGGCCGGACAGAATTCTAATCGGTGTGATAAGTTATGGAATATATTCAGGTTATTGGCGGTCTGGTCCTTCTGGTTATTGCCGGTGATATGCTGGTTGGCGGTGCAGTTTCCATGGCCTACAGGCTTGGCATAAGCAAGGTGGTTATTGGCCTGACAGTGGTCGCCTTCGGCACCTCGGCTCCGGAGCTTGTGGTCGGACTGGACGCCGCCCTCGCCGGCGCGCCGACCCTTGCACTCGGAAATGTGGTGGGAAGCAATACAGCCAATATTTTACTGGTGATGGGATTGCCGGCAATTATTTTCCCCTTCTCCTGCTTCAACATAGAGGTCCGCAACAATTATTTTATCATGCTGATAAGCAGTGTGATCTTCATCCTGCTGTGTTTCACAGCGCCCATTGGATGGTGGCAGGGCAGCCTGCTGCTCATCCTTCTGTTCGGCTACCTTTTCCATTCTTACCGGGAAACCAGAAAAACCCGCAAACTTGCCCGCGAAGCACTTGAAGACGTGGAAGGTGTTCCTGAAAAGCCTCTCGCCTTGTGGAAATCCATCGTTTACCTGCTCGGCGGACTGGTCGGTTTGATCTACGGGGCTCATATCCTTGTTGAAGGAGCTGTCGTCATCGCCGTTGATTTCGGCATTCCCAAAGCAGTCATCGGCCTGACCATTGTCGCCATCGGCACCTCCCTGCCGGAACTGATGACCGTGATCATGGCCGCCAAACATAATCATGGTGATGTCGCGTTTGGTAATGTGATCGGCAGCAATATCTTTAATCTCTTCGCGATCATGGGAGCCACTGCAATCACAACGCCGGTTCCGGTACCACAGGACTTTCTCACAGTCGACCTCTGGGTCATGCTGGCGGCGTCGCTGGCACTGCTTCCTTTTGCCATCCGGGACAGAAAGCTCTCCCGCTCCGTCGGGGTCCTGTTAACCCTGGGATATATCGGCTACCTTGTCTATCTGGGCCAGCATGTAGGTCTTTGAAAGCAAGAAAGTTGAAAAGAAATTTGCGCTTTGGGAAAAATGCTATTAAAGATTGCTTTTTGTTACCAACACAAACGATTAGTTTCCGGACTTGAGTGATATGCAGAAAAGCAACCTGACCCCGCTTAAATTTGCCAGCGCCAGCAGATCCCTGCGTCATGTATTCGTCAATGACCTGATCATCGACAGCCATATCGGCATTTACGATCATGAAAAAGAAAATGCACAGAAAATCAGGATCAGCGTGAACCTGGCCGTTGAGGAAACTGCAGACCCCCTGCAGGATAATATCAACAACGTCCTGTGCTATGAGGCCATCGTCAATAAAATCGAAACCATGGTCCGGTCCGGTCACGTCCATCTTGTTGAAACCCTGGCAGAAAATATCGCCCAGATGAACCTGCAGGACGCTCGTGTAAGTACGGTTCGGGTCCGGGTTGAGAAGCTTGAAGCCTTCGCTAACACCGCCAGCGTTGGCGTGGAAATCGAACGCAGGCGCTGACTTTTCCCAAAGTAGCGACAAAGACTGTTAAGGGCTTGAATAATCAGTATATAATCCGTCAAATACCTTTAAGTTGTGCACAGCAAAAGATCAGCGATTATTCATCGTAACAAATCTGTAGTATTCATTAGAGAAAACAAAGATAAAACCTGCTTGACTTTACTTTTTCAATTTAATATCAACACGTTAACGTTAATGCCTATTTTTTAGGCAATGCGATAAAACATCAACGTTCCTGCCGTATTGATCACTATGTCTAAAAGTTATACACGGAGTTATCCACAGGATACGTGGATAGTTTCCTTCCCGACTCTGAAGGTGTTTTGTTACTGCTTGATTCACAAGGACTTTTACCATTTATTAACGAAATTCAGCAGACCGGGCATAAGAATTTTAAACCGCGACAGACTTGAGAAAATCATCTACCTGGGCCATCATGTCGCACCAGCACAGAGAAGACCTAAAAAGCAGCATCATGAACGAAGGCATCAAGGTTATTAAATCCTACCTGAAGACCCTGCCGGGCAAACCCGGGGTCTATCGCATGCTGGATGAAAAAGACAATGTTCTGTATGTGGGCAAGGCCAAAAGCCTGAAAAACAGGGTTGCCAACTATACAAATATCCGGGGAGTCGGATACCGCATCGCCCGCATGGTCGGCATGACCCGCAGCATGGAGTTTGTCACCACCAACACCGAAGTCGAGGCGCTATTGCTGGAAGCCAGCCTGATCAAACGCTTCAAGCCACCCTATAATGTGTTGCTCAGGGATGACAAAAGCTTTCCCTATATCAAGATTGACACCTCCCATCCCTCGCCCCGGGTGATGAAACACCGCGGCGCCAAAAAGGACGGCAGCATCTATTTCGGTCCTTTCGCGTCCACCAGCGCCGTCAACCACAGCCTGCATATCCTGCAGAAGGCCTTCCTGCTGCGGACCTGTTCCGACAATGTGTTCAGCCATCGTACCCGGCCCTGCCTGCTCTATCAAATCAAGCGCTGTGCCGCCCCGTGCGTCGACAAGGTATCTCAGGAAGAATATAACGCCCTGGTCCAGTCGGCCCATGATTTCCTCAGCGGCAAAAGCCAGGAAATCAAAAAACTGCTGACCGGGAAGATGACCGAGGCCAGCGAGAAAATGGAATTCGAGCAGGCCGCCATCTATCGCGACCGGCTGCGCGCACTGGCCGCCGTCCAGTCACGTCAGGACATCAACCAGGGCCATCTGGAGGAAGCCGACATCATCGCTGCTTTCCAGGAAGGCGGGCAAACCTGTATCCAGGTCTTTTTCTACCGGTCAGGCCAGAACTGGGGCAACAAGGCCTACTTCCCGCGCCATGACAAGAACCAGACACTGGACGAGGTACTGCCGGCCTTTATGTCCCAGTTTTACGACAACAAACAGCCGCCGAAACTGGTCCTGGTCAATGCCCATATGCTGCAAAAGAAACTTCTTCAGGACGCACTGACCCTGAAAGCCGGCCATACGGTGAAAATCACCTTTCCCCAGCGGGGCGAGAAGTCCAACATGGTAGCGCTGGTGGAGAAAAATGCCCGGGAAGCGCTGGGACGCCGCCTGACGGAAAGCGCCAGCCAGCAGAAACTTCTGGAGGGCGTGGCCCGGTTGTTTGACCTCGAAGGCCCGCCGAACCGTATCGAAGTCTATGACAACAGCCATATATCCGGCACCAATGCGCTGGGCGCCATGATCGTCGCCGGCCCCGAAGGCTTTGAGAAAAACGCCTACCGCAAGTTCAACATCAAGTCGGACAAGCTGACGCCCGGAGACGATTTCGGCATGATGCGGGAAGTCATGACCCGCCGCTTCAGCCGCCAGCTCAGGGAAAATCCGGATCGGGATGATGCCGGCTGGCCGGACCTTCTGGTTATTGACGGCGGCAAGGGGCAGCTCAGTGCGGTGATGGAGATCCTCGCCGACCTGGGACTCGAGGATATCGCCATTGTCTCCATTGCCAAAGGTCCCGATCGCAATGCCGGGCGGGAAGATTTTTACCTGCCGGGGCGGGAACCGTTTAAACTTCCTCCCAATGATCCTGTGCTCTATTTCCTGCAACGGCTCCGGGATGAGGCCCATCGCTTCGCCATCGGCAGCCACCGCCAGCAACGGGGCAAGAAAATGCACAAGTCGATTCTTGACGGATTGCCGGGTGTGGGACCCCGCCGGAAAAAAGCTCTGCTGCTGCATTTCGGCTCCGCCAGGGCCGTCGCCGGCGCCGCGCTGGAAGACCTTGGCAAAGTGGAAGGCATCAACCGTACCCTGGCCCAGTCGATTTACGATTATTTCCACGACAACGACTGATTGTTAACTTTTCACAAGAGTCTATTGGCAGGTGACTGCGCTTGGCTTATAAAGCTGTACAGAAAATGAAAAGCAAGAGTCCCGATGTTTAATCTGCCCAACATACTGACCATGTCCCGCATCCTGATGATCCCGCTTCTGGTGGGCTCCTTTTATATTGAGGGCCATGCCGGCAACTGGATCGGTTTCGCGATTTTCTCCCTGGCCGGCATTACCGATTTCTTTGACGGCTACCTGGCTCGCAAGCTTGGTCAATTTTCCAGACTGGGCGCATTTATGGACCCGATCGCCGACAAGCTGCTGATTGCGGCCGCCCTGATGATGATGGTGGCGGTTGAACGTATTTCCGGCCTGTCCGTACTCGCCGCCGTGGTCATCCTGTGCCGGGAATTCCTGGTCTCGGGCCTGCGCGAATTCCTGGCCGAACTGAAAGTCAGTGTGCCGGTCACCAAGCTTGCCAAATGGAAAACCACCATCCAGATTTTCGCCCTCGGCTTCCTGCTGGTGGGTGAGGCCTCTCCGGAAGCCATTCCTTCCATCCAGATCGGTGACGCCTGCCTGTGGGCCGCGGCCCTCCTCACCCTCTATACCGGCTATGACTATCTCAGAGCCGGCATGAAGCATATGGACTGAACCATGCGGCTCGTCTATTTCGCCAGAGTTCGGGAACAGATTGGCACATCGGAAGAAGAGATTGTCCTGCCCGCCAATATCACCACAGTCGGGGATTTGCTTGACCATCTGCGTAGACTCGGCAAGAATTATGATCGTGCGCTGGAAGACGAAAGCCGTATCCGTATTGCAGTGAATGAAGTCTATGTGGACATAGATCACCCGGTATCCGACCGGGACGAGGTAGCCATCTTCCCCCCCATGACCGGAGGCTGAGCCGTGAAAATTTCCGTCCAGGCAGAAGATTTCTCCATTGAACAGGAAAGCCTAGCCCTGCGCGGCGACCGGACGGACATCGGCGCCCTGGTCAGCTTTACCGGTCTGGTCCGGGATTTCCCCGAAGGCACCCTGAAAAGCATGACCCTGGAACATTTTCCCGGTATGGCGGAAAAACAGCTTGCTGCCCTCGCGGAAGAGGCGGAAAAACGCTGGCCTCTGCAGGGTCTCACCGTCATTCACCGCTATGGAGAACTCCACCCCGGCGAGCAGATTGTTCTGGTACTGACGGCCTCCCTGCACCGCAAGGCAGCCTTCGAGGCGGCTGAATTTCTTATGGACTGGCTCAAGACCGAGGCCCCCTTCTGGAAGAAGGAACAGACCAGTGATGGTGAACAATGGGTCGAGGCAAAAAAAGAAGACGACAACGCCCGCGATCGCTGGAAAGGCTGATCACCTGTAAAAAATCCGGACACATCACCGGGATTCTGTCAGTATTCTTTACAGTTTTCCCAATACCCGTTTGACCAAAACCCCTTACTTCATTGTTTTTGTGTATTTTTCTATAAATGGTACGCTTCTTGCTACTGTATTAGACATATTATCCCTGCGCCACACTGGAACAGGAAGCCACTTCCGCTTTGTCAGAAATTTTCTGCTGAGTATCACGGAAGTGGTTTTTTTATGGCTTTATCTCTGTCCGCTTATCTGTAAAACTGCGCCCAACAAATAACCGACAAACGGGGATATCATGACTTCCAAATATAAATTCCTTCTGGCTTCCGCCTTCACCGTCCTTGCCCTGACTTCCTGCGGACAGGACAAGCAGGCCCCCGAATCCGAAACCGTTAAACAGACCTGGGTGTCCGAGGACGCCGAAAATCGGGCCAATATTTATGCCCCCTATGCTCTGAAGGTTGATTTATCACATCTGAGTGATAACCAGAAAGAGATGCTGAAACTTCTGATCGACGCCTCCCGGACCATGGACGAACTGTTCTGGAGGCAGGCCTATGGTGACAAAGAAGTCCTGCTCGACGGCAACCTTGACGATAATATCAAGAAATTTATCCGGCTGAACTACGGCCCCTGGGACCGGCTCGACGGCGACAAACCGTTCCTCACCGGCGTCGGGGAAAAACCGCTCGGCGCCCGCTTCTATCCTGAGGATATGACAAAAGAGGAATTTGAAGCCTGGGACAGTCCGGACAAGTCAGGGCTCTATAGCTTCATCCGCCGGGACGAGTACGGCAACCTCAAAGTGGTTCCCTATCACGAAGAATTCACCACCGCCCTGAAGAAAGTCGCGGAGCAGCTGCGGGCGGCAAGCAAGCTGGCGCAGAATGCCGAGTTCGCCAATTACCTGAACATGAGGGCCGATGCGCTGGTCGTCGATGACTTCCAGGCAAGCGACATGGCCTGGATGGACATGAAGTCGAACCCCGTCGAACTGGTCATCGGCCCGATCGAGACCTATGAAGACCAGCTTTACGGTTACCGCGCCGCCTATGAGGCTTACGTCCTGATCAAGGATATGGCCTGGAGCAAACGCCTGAGCAAATATACCGCCTTCCTGCCGGAACTGCAGCTGGGCCTGCCGGTACCCGACGAATATAAGGCGGAAACCCCGGGCACGGATTCCGACCTTAATGCCTATGAGGTGATCTATTATGCGGGCCACTCCAACGCAGGATCCAAAACCATCGCCATCAACCTGCCCAATGACGAACAGGTGCAGCTGGCCAAGGGCACCCGCCGATTGCAGCTGAAAAACGCCATGAAGGCCAAGTTCGACAAGATCATGCTGCCACTGGCCGATGTGTTGATCGCCCCGGACCAGCGCCGCCATGTAACCTTCAATGCCTTTTTCGCCAACACCATGTTCCATGAGGTGGCGCACGGGCTCGGCATCAAGAATACCCTGGACGGGTCCGGCACCGTACGGGCCGCGCTCAAGGAAACCGCCAGCGCGCTGGAAGAAGGCAAGGCCGACATCCTCGGCCTCTATATGGTCAGCAAACTGCATGAAAAGGGTGAGCTGGAAGACGGTGAACTGATGGATTATTACACCACCTTCATGGCCGGTATTTTCCGCTCCGTCCGTTTTGGCGCCAGCAGCGCGCATGGGCGGGCCAATATGGTCCGTTTTAACTATTTCAAGGATGCCGGGGCCTTCAGCCGGGATGAGGCCGGCCACTACCGGATCAATTTCGACGCCTTTGAACAGGCCGTTGCCGGCCTCAGCGAGTTGATCCTGACCCTGCAGGGGGACGGCAATTATGAGGGCGCGAAGAGGCTCCTGGCCGACAAAGGCATTGTGCCCGATGACCTGGCCGCCGACCTCGCCCGCCTGTCAAAGGCGGACATCCCGGTGGATGTCTTTTTCCTCCAGGGGGAGGATGTTTTGGGCCTGAAATAAAAAATTATCGGCGGCGGCATATGACAAGGATCAATGCTGCCGCCGCCCGTTCAAGCTATGTTCAGCTAATATTGCTATACTGTGAAGATCGATACAGCCACCTGGAGATAAAAGATGAAAAAACTTTTCCTGATATTTGCCGCCCTGTCCCTGCTGGCCATCCCCGCCGCACAGGCCGAATATGGCGGCAAAAAAGTTACCGAACAAGAAGCTGAACTGCCGCCCCTGACCGAAGAACAATACAAGGAAATGACCACACGGCTGAGCAAGGAAAATGACTGTATTTTCATCCGCACCATCGACAGCTGGACAGCGCTCGATCGCAATCATCTGATCCTTTATGCGCCGAGCCGCAACAATCCCTACCTGCTGGAGATTGCACCAACCACCTATAACCTGATGTTTGAGGAACAGCTCGGCATTTACAGCAAGAGCGGTGAAAATCTCTGCCCCTACGGCCGCAGCGGGTTGATACTCAGAGACGAGCATCTGTTCATCCGCGGCATCGCCAAAATCACCAAAGAAGAAGCCAAGCAGCTGAAGGCCTATAAGAAAGCGAAAAAAGAGAAGAAATAATCTTTTACCGGAGATTATGGTGAGAGGCCGGACAGGGTTCTCTTCCGGCCTTTTTGAATTCCTAAACCCCGGATTTTGCTCAGATACGGCCGTGGACCAGGTCGTCGTAATCCTGCACCAGGTTCTGGCAGATCTCGCCGACGATACAGATGCAAGGGGTAAACCCCGCCCGGGATTATCACGCCCCGGACTATTCTGCAAGGCTAAGCTTGTATAAGCCCCCCGGAAGGGCCATGTTAGAGACTGTCGAGTGCGCCTGCATCCCTCCCCCCCACCCCTGCGTGCTCCTCCAAAAAGGAAATATCATGACCAAACTGACCCTGGGGGTCATCGGGACTTCCAAAAAGGAAGACGAACAGCGCGTGCCTATCCATCCGGCTCATTTACCTCGCCTCTCCGAAGACTGTCGACGCCAATTAATTTTTGAAGAAGGATATGGCGCACCCTTCGGCATCCCGGACTCTGAAATCTCCGCCCTGACCGGGGGCGTTGCCCCGCGCCAGAAACTTCTGGCCGACCTGGGCAACGTGATTGCCTGCAAGCCGGTACTGGAGGATCTGCAGGATCTTCGCGAAGGCGGGCTGCTCTGGGGTTATCCCCATTGCGCCCAACAACGGGCCATCACCCAGGCCGCCATCGACCGCAGGCTCACCCTTATTGCCTTTGAGGATATGTTTGTCTGGGGCCCGGGCGGACAGATCGGCCGTCATACTTTCTACAAGAACAATGAAATGGCGGGCTACTGCGCCGTCATTCATGCCCTGCGTTTGAAAGGCATCGACGGGCATTATGGCAACCAGCGTAAAACTATTATTTTCAGTTTCGGCGCCGTCAGCCGCGGCGCTATCTATGCCCTCAAGGCACATGGCTTCCGGGATATCACCATCTGTATCCAGCGCCCCGACCACGAGGTCCGCGAAGAGGTTCTTGATTGTCATTATGTCCGTGTGCGGGACGGCCGTGATGGCGAAGCCCGTATGATTGTCGTCGAACATGACGGCAGTGAGCGGCCACTTTCGGACCTGATCCGCGAAACGGATATCATCGTCAACGGTACCCTGCAGGACCCAGACCAGCCCACCGACTATGTCACCCGGGACGAAAAATCATGCCTGAAACCGGGCAGCCTGATCATCGATGTGAGCTGTGACGAAGGCATGGGTTTCTATTTTGCCAAACCTACTACCTTCAAGGAGCCGATGTTCAAGGTCGACACAGTTGATTATTACGCGGTTGATCATACCCCGAGTTATCTCTGGGAAAGCGCCTCGAGGTCCATCTCCGCTGCGCTGATCGTCCATCTGCCGACCGTGGTCGAGGGACGGGGCAACTGGCAACAGAGTGAGACAATTCGCCGGGCTGTAAATATAGACAAGGGCGAGATTCAAAAATCCGGCATCCTGTCCTTCCAGCAGCGTCAGCCGGACTATCCCCACGCCAGTCTGCTTCATTAGAGAGCGGGCTGTTCTGGTATGGAAAGGGCGAATAAAGAACAAAAAAGGCGGCCCTCAAGGCCGCCTTTGATCATTTGATTCCCTGTCCCGCTCAGAGGCGATTGTTGACCAGGTTATCATAATCTTCCATCAGCGTTTTGCAGACATCGCCAACCGTAAATTTGTACGGGCCGATCTCGCTGAGCGGAGTGATTTCCGCGGCAGTACCGGTCAGGAAGGCCTGCTCGAAGGTAGCCATTTCCTCGGGCCAGATATCCCGCACAACAACTTCGATACCCCGTTTCCCGGCCAACTCAATGGCCGTCTGGCGAGTGATACCGTCAAGTACACATTCCACCGTCGGGGTATGCAGCTTGCCTTCTTTATAGAAGAAAATATTGGCGCCGGTGGCTTCTGCCACACGGCCCTTGTAATCCATCATCAGGGCGTCATCAAAGCCCTCGGCACTGGCGGCATCCTTGTTCATGGAAGCAATCATGTAAAGACCCGCTGCCTTGGCCCGGACCGGGGCGGTGTGCGGAGCCGGACGGCGCCAATGGGCCAGATGCAGCCGCAGGCCCTTCAGGCGGGCTTCCGGACCAAAATAGGACGGCCAGACCCAGACCGCAATGGCCAGATGAACCTTCGAACCCTTGGTAGCTACACCCATCGTCTCGGCACCGCGCCAGGCTACCGGACGGATATAGGCATCGGTCAGGTTGTTGGCTGTCACCGTTTCCTTGATCGCCGCATCAATCTGCTCGGCCGTATAGGGAATTTCAAAGCCCAGAATCCGGCCGGAGTTAATCAGCCGTTCACTATGTTCCCGGGATTTGAAAACCTTGCCGCCATAGGCCCGCTGGCCTTCAAAAACGCTACTGGCATAATGCAGCCCGTGAGTCAGAACATGGAATTTGGCATCGCGCCAGGGAATCAGCTCTCCATTGTACCAGATGAGACCATCGCGATCGTCGAACGGCAATACAGACATATGTCACCTCAAAAGAATTTATTCTTCAACAAGTTAACCGGTCTGCCGCCGTCCTCCGGACGATAAACCGGCGCTTCGCGAATGATTATTTCACAAAATGCTTGATATGAGTAACATTATACTTAGAATATGTCAACATGACTGACGTATTTAATATGGAAAAAAAATCAGATAAAATGTCCCCGGCCGACATGGATGAGGATGATATTTTCCTCAAAGGCATGGAACTGCTCTACTTCGCCTATCGGGATTTCATTTCCTGGCCGGATGATGTGTTGCAGCAATATGGCATGGGCCGGGCCCATCACCGCATCCTGCATTTCGTCAACCGCAATCCAGGTCTGATGGTGGCCGACCTGCTGAAACTTTTGAATATCACCAAACAGTCCCTGTCCCGGGTTCTCGGCATGCTGGTAGAAGAAGGATATGTGCGTCAGGAAATCGGCCCCACCGACCGGCGCCAGCGCCTTCTCTATCTGACGCAAAAGGGTGAACAACTGCTGGCCGAAATAGCAGAGCATCAGAAAGAACATCTGCTCAAGGCCTGCCGGACTGCGGGACCCGACGCGGTGGAAGGATTCTGGGCGGTCCTGACCGAATTATTGAATGAGGAAAACCGGGCAGAAGTTCTGGAGCATGTGAATAAGCCTTTATTTCCAAATAAGTAGCTCAGCTTCCGCTTGACCCCCGGACAAAAATGCAGATACTTTTCCACATGGAAAATTTGATCAAAAACTTCTCTCGCCTGTCCCCCTTGGGAAAACTGCTTTGCGGGTTACTGATATTGCTTCCGCTGGCCGTGCTTTTTTTGCATCCCAATACACTTCTGCCACCCGGCCCCAAGGAATTTGCCCACGCCACGGTGGCGGAGATTATTTTTATTTCTGGCTATATTCTCTTCCGCCGGAGTCGAGGGTATGACTTCTGGATAATACCCTTGCCCGTCTGGCTGTGTTTCGGATTATGGCTGCTTGCTTCCTGCCTCTCGTTAAGTTCAGCAGCGGATTATACGGAAGCCCTCCACAAGCTCGCCCAGTACCTGTTCCATTTCTTTTTTGCAGTCACCCTCATCAGTTACCTGCTAAAGGAAAGACAGGAAATTTCCGCGGTATACAGTAGCCTGCTGTTGTCGCTATATCTGATGCTTTTATTATTCCTAATCACCACCGCGATCATGTCACAGTCACCTCATTTCAACTGGACTCTTTCCCTACCGGGATTCAGCAATTTAAGACATCTTGATTATATTCTGGCCGTCATGCTGAGCGCGACCATCATGCTGCCATTCTCGCTGAAAGATGGTCTATCAGGCCGGTGGCGAATATTTTTCTTAGTTGCGCTGACCCTGCTCTGGCTCCTTTTGTGCTGGACCGGTGCCCGTGGCTCCATTCTTTCCTCACTCATTGCTACAGGAATCTGTCTGTTTGTAATGAGAAAACATAGCCTGACAAGGCAGCTTTTGGTGATTTTCCTTCTCACCATGATCAGCGGCGCCTTAATCTCGCTTGCCCTGCCGATCCCGGACGGAAATTACGGCCTGATCCGCTTTGCCACCTCTATAAGTGAATATCAGGATTTCAATAAGCTGAGTTCCAATAGAGTTTCCATCTGGCTTGAAGCGCTTGAAAAATGGTGTTCGTCACCATGGGTTGGAGCAGGCGCTGGTCAAACCATCTATATTATAGAATCCGCAAATAAAACCTTCGTCCAACCTCATAATGTCGTCGTCCAGGCCCTGCTCGCCTGGGGGATCATCGGTGGCAGCGGTTTCATTGGCATCATAACAGGCATCCTTTGGAATGCTTACAGGCATGCAACCGAACGCATGCGCCACAACCCAGCCGCTATAGCTGGACTGGGTATGATGCTGACCATCGCCGCCAATGCCATGATTGACGGGACTCTCTATCATCCGGTTCCGTTTTTCCTGTTTCTGATGGGATCCGGCCTCGCCCTGACGCCACCGGCAAAGGCACACTAGTCGGCAAGTTCGCGGGAACGTTCAAAGGCGGCGCGAATGGCCTTTGTCATCAGGGCATTCAGACCATTATCTCCCATCAGCACGTCAAGCGCGGCCTGGGTCGTGCCATTAGGGCTGGTCACATTTATCCTGAGTTGGCTGGCGGTTTCCCCGGACTGGTCCAGCAGGGCGCCGGCGCCAATGACGGTTCGCATGGCCAGCTTCATGGCCAGCTCGGGCTCCAGACCGATCTTCTCCCCGGCCGAGGCCATCGTCTCAACCAAGTGAAACACATAGGCCGGGCCGCTGCCGGACAATGCGGTAACAGCATCAATAAGGCCTTCCTTTTTCACCCAGTCCACATCACCGACAGAAGACAGGAGTTGCTGGCAGGTTTTCTTCTGGCCCGCAGAGACATGAGGATTGGCACAGCCCACTGTAATTCCCATGCCGATCGCCGCCGGTGTATTGGGCATGGCCCGGACGACGGCCTTGTCAGCCCCCAGCCTGGCCTCAAACCATGTCAGGGTTTTGCCGGCCGCGATAGACAGAACCAGGGATTTGGACAGATCAACAGCCGATAACTGGCTGACAGCGTCCTCCATCATCTGGGGCTTGACCGCCAGCACAACAAAGGACGGCGCTATGGCTTCGGGGAGATCTGCCGCAGTTTCAAGAAATGCACAGGGATCAAGTTCCGGCACCATGTTCCGGGCGGGTTCGACATGGGGGTCAATCACCCAGACCGCGTCAGCGGGAAGGCCCTGCTTTAGCCAGCCCTTCAGCATCGCGCCACCCATTTTTCCGCATCCGACAAGAACAAGCGGTTTCTGCGACGTGATATGCGATAGACCGGTCATAGATGACACTCCAGTAGCGGGTCAGGCCCGTCCGACGGTTTCCAGAAGCGCCGCTTCCAGAGCCTCCTTCGGGCTTTTTCCGGCCCAGAGAACAAACTGGAACACCGGATAATAACGGTTACATTCACCAAGAATGACCTGGGTTATCTGTTCGCAGGCGTGCAGGGTGTCCTGCAGGCTGTCAGACAGGATCTGCGTATTGCGGAACATCACCGTGTTGTCTTCGGTCCAGATGCTGAAATGGCCTAGCACAAGCCGTTCATTGATCAGGTTCATGACTTCCAGCACGCTCGCACGTTTATTGTCCGGCACCCGCATGTCCAGCATGCCGGCAGACTGCAGCATATTTTCTTCCATCAGCCAGAAAAAACGGATGTGAAAATCACACCATTCGCCTGTGACCGCCACAGTGATTTCCTCATCACCGGCGCGTTCATAGGGCCATTCATTCTGATTGATAAGCATCTCAAGGATATCCAGCGGATTTCCGCCGGTTTCATCCAGGCCATCCAAAACAAGGGACGTCATTTCTTTTTCTCTGATTTTGCGATTTTTTCTTCGAGCGCCGCGACTTTCCGGGCAAGCTCTTCATTCTGGCTGCGGGCTTCAGTGGCCAGTTCACGCACCACCTCGAACTCCTCGCGGGTCACAAGATCCATGTCCATCAGGACAGTTTCAAGTCGCTGCTTGACCAGATTTTCCACTTCCTGTTTCATGCCGTGCAGGGTTCCTGCAGCACTCTGTCCAAGCCTTGCCAGATCATCAAAAAATTTGTTGTCGGTCTGCACCGGATCGGTTTCCTGTCTGTTCATATTCATTGACCTCAATATGGACAATCCCCGCTGTCTTGCCAAGAAGAATCCAATAGCTGTCGCTTGACTTCCCGTCAAAGGCCGTCATGATAGCCTGCAAATGACTGTAAAACAGCGACGTCCGGCACATTTTCATGATCGAAATTCTCTTGTCCACCGCCCTGACCTACCCCGATATCGACCCCATTCTGGTTGAATTCGGTCCCATAGCGATTCGCTGGTACAGCCTTGCCTATCTCGCGGGCTGGATTCTCGGATGGGCCTATATGCTGAAGCTGATCAAGGCCAAGGGCGCGCCCTGCAACAAACAGCATGTGGCCGATTTTGCCTTCTGGGCCATGGTCGGCACCATCGTCGGGGGGCGGCTTGGATATGTGCTGTTTTATAATCTGCCCTTTTACCTGTCCAATCCGGCAAAAATCCTTGCCCTGTGGGATGGTGGCATGTCATTTCATGGCGGCTTTCTGGGTGTGGCGCTGGGCACCTGGTATTTCTGTCACTCTACAAAGGTTCCCTTCCTAAGATTTGCAGATATTGTTGCCTGCGTGGCGCCCATCGGCCTGTTCCTGGGCCGGATCGCCAACTTTATCAACGGCGAACTATACGGCCGGGTGACCAATAGCCCGATCGGCATGGTGTTCCCGAACGGCGGCCCCCTGCCCCGCCATCCGAGTCAGCTTTACGAAGCAACACTGGAAGGCATCGTCCTGTTCCTGTTGCTGTCGTTCCTGTATTATTTCACCAACGCACGGCAGAAACCCGGACTTATCGCCGGATGTTTCCTGATCGGTTATTCTGCCAGCAGAACCATCGTGGAAAATTTCCGCCAGCCGGATGCGCACCTGAATTTCATATGGGGCACCGATTTTCTGACAATGGGACAATTGCTGTCTGTGCCCATGGTTCTGGTTGGCCTCTATCTGATTTTTCGCCCGCGGAAGAAACCCCTCCTGTAGGTTTCAGGAACTCTCTGATGAATGACTTAAAACAGCATCTGATCAAACTGATCGACCTGCAGGGGCCCATCCCCCTTTCCCTTTACATGGCAGAGGCCCTGGGTAACCCGGAACACGGATACTACATGAAACAGGACCCTTTCGGGTCACAGGGAGACTTTACCACTGCCCCGGAAATCAGCCAGATGTTCGGGGAAGTCATCGGCCTGTGGATGGCCCAGAACTGGCTGAATATGGGGTCACCCGCCAAGGTGCATCTGGTCGAGGTGGGCCCCGGCCGGGGAACGTTGATGGCAGATATGCTGCGGGCCATGAAAATCATCCCCGGACTGATGGACAGCCTGACCCTGCATCTGGTGGAAATGTCCCCGGCGTTAAGGAAAATTCAGGCCGAAAAAATAAGCCCCTTCATTGAACCCCAATGGCATGACCGCCTGGGTGATGTTCTGGATGACGCCCGCGATGGCCCGCTGCTTCTTGTTGCCAATGAATTCTTTGACGCCCTGCCAATCCGCCAGTTTCAAAAAACCGACAAAGGCTGGCACGAACGGCTGGTGGGACTTGATAACAAGAAAACCAGCCTGCAGTTTGTCCTCAGTCCGGAACCGGTCATGACACCGGACCTTGTTCCAGAGGCATTGATCAGGGCTGAAAACGGCTCGATCGCCGAAGTCTGCAGTCCGGCAGAAAATATCGTCCGCGACCTTGCTGAACATCTCAAAGACCATGGCGGCGCGGCTTTGTTCATTGATTACGGACATGACCGGCACGGCACCGGCGATACGTTTCAGGCCCTGCAGAACCACGAGTTTATCAATGTGTTCGACAGTCCGGGGGATGCCGACCTGACCGCCCATGTGAATTTCCAGCGCCTGAAGGAATGCGCGGAAGCGGCCGGCGGCAACGTCCAGGGACCAGTCACCCAGGGTGAATTCCTGACGGCCATCGGGATTGAACAACGGGCCCAGTCACTCCTTATAAAGGCGACAGAGGCCCAAAAGATCGATATCATGTCAGCCCTGAAACGACTGGTATCACCCGAACAAATGGGGGATCTGTTCAAGGTGATGGCTGTGACAGACCCGGGATTACCCCAACCGGCAGGATTTTGAAATGACAGCAAAATATCTGACCAGTTCTCTTTTAGACGGCCTATCAGGCATCCGCCATGGTTTCTTTACCCGTTGCGGCGGCTGCTCCGAAGGCCTTTATGAGAGCCTCAACTGCGGCATAGGTTCCCGCGACCGGCGGGAACATGCCCTGGAAAACCGCAGGGCCTCCATGTTGGCGCTTGGCGCCGGTGATGCGGATTTATGCGGCGTCTACCAGATTCACAGCGCCGATGTGATCCGGCTGGAGGAACCCTGGGGCCCGGTTCCGCAACACAAGGCCGACGCCATTGTTACCCGGCAAAAGAATGTTGCCATTTCCATCCTGACCGCAGACTGCGCCCCGGTGCTGTTTGCTGACCCTGAAGCCGGTGTGATCGGCGCCGCCCATGCGGGCTGGCAGGGAGCCTTCGGCGGCATTCTGGAAAATACCGTCAGGGAAATGGAAGGACTGGGGGCCGAAAAAGCAAGAATTATTGCTACGGTCGGTCCTGCTATCGCCCAGTCATCCTATGAAGTTGGCCCTGAGTTCCGGGATCGTTTCCTGAGCGATGAAACGGCAAATGAAAACTGGTTCGGTCCTTCCGGGAAAGAAAATCATTTCCTGTTCGACCTCGACGGCTATGTGCGGCACCGGCTGGACAAAACCGGTATAAAACACACAGGCAGCCTCAACCGGGACACCTATAGCGAGGAAGAGCTGTTTTTCAGCTATCGCCGCACCACTCACAGACATGAAGAAGATTACGGGCGGCAGATTTCCATCATCATGCTGAGCTAAAAAAAGGCAGCCGGTCAGGGCTGCCTTTTCATTATATATCGACAGGGGTCAGGCCAGCTGACGGCGACGCCGGGAAATACCCATCATACCCAGAACAGCAAATCCCATCAGGGACAGCATGGCGGGTTCTGCCACCTCATTCACCGCCGTGATGGAAATCCGCGCCACTTCAAATCCGGCACTGAAATCACCGAGATAGTCCTCGATGAGCTCACCGTTGGCATTGAGGGTACCAACTACACTTGAGATCCCTTCATGGAAATGAACGAAGCCGTTTTCATCAGTATCTTCACCTCCAAGCGTGGTAAAGGCCGCACCGAAACCATCATTCACCTCGGTCCCGGAATCCCAGATCTGGTTGGAAAAGATTGTCAGCTCAACACCGACAAAATTCCCCTCTGCATCAAACAGGGAAATCGCATCTGCATTGGCAATAAACGCATCGTTGGAAGGTACCGCCATGGCCGCAAAACTGAAAAAACTGCTGGTGATGGCATCCAGGTCAAACATGGCGGAGACGGTTTCACCGGGATCAAAGATCGGCGCCCCCGGGAACCCGCCGGGTGACGTCAGGACTGTGTCAAAGGCCCCCATGTTAGCCCCGGCAGCAAAATCAGCTCTTAATCCTGTTGAATCACCGCGTTCTGCAATCGCCTCAATCGAGGTCGAGGCCGCTTCCCCATTGTTGAATGTATCGAAATTACCGTCGTGAAAGGCTACCCAAAGGGGCGAGAAATAGAGACCTCCCGCCGGCGTCAAGTTTGTAATTTCAAAATTTACGGTCGTCGCATTAGCTGGCAACCCGCCGGCCAGCCAACCTGCGGCAAGCGCCATGCAAAAAAGTTTTTTACCTGGTATCTTCATTTCCTAAATCTCCTCCTCAATTTCCAAAAGGGATAAACAAATTGCCACGGCGACAAAGACTGCCGCGACACTTGGAAGGATTGCGGAAAGCTGTCTCACAAGACATTCAATTTCCTGTGAGAAATCAGCATCTTTTTCCAAGGCGCCGGAACCGCCAGAAGGAAAAAATACGTAACCATCTGAATATTAACGGTTTATTAACCATGAACCTTATGCAGTCAAAGGTCCGGGCTTTTTGGGCGGGAAATTTCACTATTGTGTGAGCGATCGTTTGGCGGCGAAATATCAAAAAAATGCATCTGTTCTTTACACTATTGTGACTCCCTGTTAGCGTCCGCCCGATTTAAAAGACAGAGTCGCTTTTTAGGCCAACTGCCGTTATAAAAGATTCTCCGGTGAAACATTTATATGAAGTGTACAGTGTATCTTTCTAGAAAGAGGTATTTTCAAACATGAAGCTCTTGTCAGGAAACAGCAACCTCCAACTTTCCGAAGCCATTGCAGCCTGTCTCGACCTTGAGCTGGTCAAAGCGGATATCAAAAGATTTTCCGACGATGAAATCTGGGTTGAAATCAAGGAAAATGTGAGGGGTGAGGACGTCTTCCTGATCCAGCCGACCAATTTCCCGGCCAACGACAACCTGATGGAGCTTCTTGTCTGTATTGATGCCCTTCGCCGGGCGTCCGCACGACGTATTACCGCCGTCATCCCCTATTTCGGTTATGCCCGGCAGGACCGGAAACCTGGTCCCCGCACCCCGATATCCGCCAAGCTGGTGGCCAACCTTATTACCACTGCCGGCGCCGACCGGGTTCTGACCATGGACCTTCATGCCGGACAGATTCAGGGCTTCTTTGACATTCCCACGGACAACCTGTTTGCCTCTCCTGTTCTGATTCAGGACATGAAAGAAAAATATGATGCCGACAAGCTGATGATCGTCTCCCCCGACGTAGGCGGTGTGGTCCGTGCCCGCGCCTATGCCAACCGCCTGGACGTGCCGCTGGCCATCATCGATAAGCGCCGTGAAAAAGCCGGCGTCTCCGAAGTGATGAATGTGATCGGCGATGTGAACGGCTACAATTGTATCCTGGTCGATGACATTGTTGATTCAGCCGGTACCCTGTGCAATGCGGCCGGCGCCCTGAAAGCAAACGGTGCGACCGCTGTCAGCGCCTATGTGTCCCACGGCGTCCTGTCCGGCAAGGCGGTCGAACGTGTTACAAACAGCGACATGGACAGTCTGGTCATCACCGACAGCATCATGGCAACCGAGAATGTCAGAAATGCCCATAACATCCGCCAGATCACCATTGCTCCCCTGTTCGCGGAAGCCATCAAGCGTATCCACGAAGAGCTGTCTGTTTCCGTTCTGTTCAACTAGTAACAGAATATTGCTTCCGGGCCGGCAAAGCCCGGCCCGACAGGCACAGCAAATATTGGCATTTATCCCATTTAATGATTGTCTTTTGACCTGTTACAGGTTAAAAGCGGCGACTTACGGACCGTGGCACCCCTGGAGGCCATGGCCGAGTTACTATTTTTAAGGAGAATTCATTATGGCAAACCCAGTAATTAAAGCTGAGTTGCGCGAAAAAGCGGGTAAGGGGTCCTCTCGCGCTCTGCGGAGAGAAGACAAAATTCCCGCCGTTATTTACGGCAACAAGAAAGACCCGGTTACTGTAACAGTCAACCGTATTGAACTTGTAAAGCAGCTGAGCACCGGCGGCTTCATGAACACCAGCTTTGACATTGAAGTTGGCGGTAAAAAAGAGATGGTTCTGCCCCGCGACGTGCAGTTCCACCCGGTTACCGACTGGCCTATGCATGTTGACTTCCTGCGCCTGGCACAGGATTCCACAATCAACATCAATATTCCGGTTCACTTCCTTAATGAAGAAGAATGCCCGGGCCTTAAAGCCGGCGGTGTTCTGAACGTGGTGCGTCACGAAATAGAATTTTCCTGCCCTGCAAACGCCATCCCCGAAGCCATCGAGATCGATATTTCCGGGCTTGAGCTGAACGACAGCATTCATATCAGCTCTGTAACCCTTCCCAAAGGCGTTACACCGGTGATTGAAGACCGCGACTTCACCATTGCCACTATCGCAGCCCCGAGCGGCCTGAAAAGCGCTGAAGCCGAGGAAGCTGAAGAAGGTGAAGGCGAAGAAGAAACAGCTGAGGGCGAAGGCGAGGAATAAGCCTCTCCTTCCAAACAGGATCCAGCCATGTTGTTATTGGTCGGGCTCGGCAATCCGGGCAGCAAATACGACAACAACCGGCATAACATCGGGTTCATGGCGGCGGACAGCATTGCCCGCCGCCATAATTTTTCGGCGCCCCGCCAACGATTCCAGGCGGAAACATTCGAAGGACGCCTTGGCACTGAAAAGTGCCTGATCCTCAAACCGCAGACATTCATGAATCTGTCCGGTCAGGCGGTCGGGGAAGCCATGCGTTATTTCAAGCTGTCGCCGGAAGATATTGTTGTCTTTCATGACGAACTGGACATTCCGGCCGGAAAACTTAAATTCAAAACCAGTGGCGGACATGCCGGCCATAACGGCTTGCGAAGCATCGACCAGCATATCGGCAAGGACTATCACCGGGTTCGCATGGGCATCGGCCACCCGGGGGATAAAAACCAGGTGACCGGTCATGTGCTGGGTGATTTTTCAAAGGAAGACCAGGAATGGCTGAAGCCGGTCCTTGATGCAGTCGCCGAGGCGGCCCCCAAACTTGTCGACGGAGGCGCTGCCTTTCTCAATGCCGTGGGGTTAAAGCTCAAACCGCCAGCCCCGAAAAAGTCACCTGCCCCCAAAAAATCACCCGGCAGTGACAAATCAGATCAACAGAATTGAATCAGTAACAGGATAAAATCATGGGTTTCAAATGTGGTATTGTAGGTCTTCCCAATGTGGGCAAGTCAACATTGTTCAATGCGCTGACCAACACGGCCGCAGCGGCTGCCGCCAACTACCCCTTCTGTACCATCGAACCCAATGTCGGCCAGGTCCCTGTTCCCGATCCACGGCTTGCAAAACTGGCTGAAATCGCCGGATCAAAGGAAATCATCCCGACACAGTTGAGCTTTGTCGATATTGCCGGACTTGTCCGCGGCGCCTCAAAGGGCGAAGGACTGGGCAACCAGTTTCTCGCCAACATCCGGGAAGTGGACGCCATTATCCATGTGCTGCGCTGCTTTGAAGATGAAGACATTACCCATGTGGACGGCAAGGTCGATCCTATTGCCGACAAGGAAACTATCGAAACTGAACTGATGCTGGCCGACATGGAAAGCCTTGAAAAACGCAAAGACGGCCTTGTCCGCCGCCTCCGTGGCCAGGACAAAGAGGCCAAAGCGATCATGGTTATACTGGAGCGCGCCCTCGCCGTTCTGCAGGAAGGTCAGCCGGCCCGCACCACTGAAGTCAAGGACGAGGATGAGGCCAAAATCCTGCGGGAACTTCAGCTTCTGACCACCAAACCGGTGCTCTATGTCTGTAACGTCAACGAAGACGATGCTGCCGAAGGCAACGAGATGACCCGTAAAGTCGAGGAAATGGCTGCCTCGGAAGGCGCCGTGACCGTCAATATCTGCGCCTCACTCGAAGAGGAAATCGCCCAGCTTGATGACAAGGAAGAACAGAAAGCCTTCCTGGCGGATCTGGGCCTCGGGGAAACCGGTCTGGGCCGGGTCATCCGCGCCGGTTATGATCTATTGAACCTGATTACCTATTTCACCGTCGGCCCCAAGGAAGCCCGGGCCTGGACCATTACCCGCAACACCAAGGCCCCTCAGGCCGCCGGGGTCATTCATACAGACTTCGAACATGGCTTCATCCGGGCAGAAACCATCGCCTATGACGATTATATCGCCTGCAAGGGAGAAAATGGCGCCAAGGAAGCCGGTAAAATGCGTCTGGAAGGCAAGGAATATATCGTGCAGGACGGCGACGTCATGCATTTCCGCTTCAACACCTGATACGGGATTCCATGCCTGTCAGCTGCTTTCCCTCCGGCGGATCGGAAGCTTGAGATACAGTCCGCCTGCCAGGAAGAAATAGGCGGAAAGGGAAATTACCGCGCCGGTCGACATGACCAGGGACATGGGCACAAGAGTGCCGTCGTTCAATATTCCGGCCAGGGCGCCGAGTCCCGCGCCGATAAAATACTGCATGGTGCCCAGCACCCCGCTTGCGGTACCGCTTTTTTCCGGAAAGAAGGACATGAAGCAGCTCATGCAGTTGGACCCTGTCAGGCCCATGGATCCCACTCCCATGATCATGATTCCAAAAACATAGTTCATCTGAAGCTGATCGGCCAGAGCCAGGATCACAAAAAGGATCATTGCGGCACCCTGAATGGTCAGGCCGATCCCCATAATCCGGTGCGGAGACCAGAAATTCAGAAATATAGGATTCATCCGGTTAAACACCATGGCCATAATCATATTTGCCCCGAAATATACGGGAAACATGGATTCCGAAACCTGAAAGTAGCTGATGTAGAGGAACGAGGAGCCAGTCAGGAAAACAAACATCAGCCCCGTGCTAAAAGACTGGGCGATGACATACCCTACCGCCTGGCGATGCCTGAAAATATGCAGATAGTCCAGCAACACGCCTTTTATGGTCAGGGGGGAGACCGGTTTGTGGACACGTTCCGGAAGGCGGGGCATCACAAACAGAAGAATAAACAGAGCATAAAGAGCGATGGCAAAAAAGATCCACTGCCAGCTTAAAAAACTCAGAATGAGGGCTCCCATGCTCGGCGCCACAAGGGGAGCAATCCCCATGATCAGGCCAACCAGAGCGAAAACCCGGGCCGCTTCCTTTCCTTCAAAGCGGTCGCGGACAATGGCCGGGCCGACCACAGTGACGAATCCTCCGCCGATGGCCTGAATGAACCGAGCCCCTATGATAAGATCGGCAGACGGCAGAAAGGGTATGCCTGCGCAACAAATCAGAAAGACACAAATTCCGGTCCTGATCAGCCGGCGACGCCCGAAATGGTCGGAAAGCGGGCCGCCGAGGATCAACCCGACCCCTAGACCCAGGAGATAACTGCTGATCGAGGTCTCCATGAAACTGACCTTTACCCCGAACAATTCAGCCATGGTCGGAATGGCCGGAATGTAGGCATCCGTCGCCATCGGCGACAGAGCCACAAGAATGGCCAGCAGAACCGATAATTTTCGGGCATAGGTCTTATCTGTCATGGGGTTTCCCGCACCTGGTTTTTGTGGCTGCTACTTTATGAAACCTGTCTATATATACAAGTTAATTATCAACTTAATACTAGTATGCATTACAAACAATATACAAGTTAATTATATAGCTGGTTCATATTGATTCATTCCCGCACACCTGCTAGTTTCCCGGAGCCACAGCCTTAGGGAAGGAACAACAAACATGACCCTCTTTACGCTTGAGGATTTCCAGGTCGGTCAAACTGACGAATTTGGTGATTACCTGATCACCAGGGAAGAAATTCTGGAATTTGCCGGAAAATATGATCCGCAACCTTTCCACACCGATGAGGATTACGCCCAAAAAATGCATTTCGGTGCATTAATCGCCAGCGGCTGGATGACCTGTTCTGTCATGATGCGTATGTTCTGTGATCACTTCCTCAACAATTCCGCTGGGGCCGGCGCGCCGGGTGTGGATGAACTGCGCTGGAAGAAACCGGTCTTTGCCGGTGACCATCTGCGCTGCAGGACCGAAGTCCTCGAAGTTATTCCGTCAAAAAGCAGGCCCTACCTGGGCACCGTCAAAACAAAAGTTGAGGTCCTTAATCAAAAGGACGAGATTGTCCTGAGCCTGATCACCATCGCCATGTTCCTGAACAGGGAAGCGGCCGAGCAAATGCAGGGTGACGGCCTCACTCCCCTCGCCTGAGCCCCTGACTTGAGTCGCCGGTCAGCAGACCTTCCCGACCCGGATTTTTAACGGCCAGGACACCTTCCTTGTTTGTGCCGGGTCGCCCTAGGCCGCCAGAATGCGGTTCTCGACCAGCTGCAGCGGATCATGCCCCAAGGCATCCTTGTAACGGGCGACGGCCGACCAGGACCCGAAATAGCCCATCAGCTGTTCGAAGTTCCATTGCACCGACATAGCAAGATCAGGCACCTGCAGGGCTTCAAAGGGAAAGGCCAGATCTTTATAACCCTTTTCCACATGCGCCCGCTCCGGTGGCCAGTAGGATCCGATAAGGCCGTTATAAAGTTCCCCTATCGTCTCGTCTATTTCCGGGCTTACGGAGGTCACGGCATAGCTCCAGACAGCGATATGACCGCCCGGTTTTACCACACGCCTCACCTCTCGGTAGAATGCCTCCAGGTCAAACCAGTGCAGGGCCTGGGCGACCGTTACCAGATCGGCGGAATGGTCTGCCAAAGGACTCTGATGCGCCAGCGCGACCTGGAAGGTGACATTATCCGGACCGCGGGCATTGTCAATCTGGCGGCGGCTGCCATCGGTGGCCATCACCTGGTCAAAATAGTGCGCCAGGGACCGGCTCGCCTGACCGGTGCCGCAGGCGCAGTCCCAGACGAGATCCCTTCCCGGTCCCAGCGACGCCAGATATTCAAATAGCTTCTCGGGGTATTCCGGTCGGAACTTTCCGTAACTGTCGGACTGGGTCGAAAAATGATCTTTGAAACTGCTGCCTGTCATTTTGGGTATATGTCTCAAGAGTTACTTTTTTATCTTTCTTCCGGAAAGGAGGTGAATGAATTAAAGGGAGTTTATAGCATCCCTTTCCGTAAGACAAACAACCGCTCCAGCAGAAATAATCCCCGCAGCTTCAAAATATTTTATGGTTAATGAGTAATTGATTTTATTAACCATATTTTTTTACCAGGGTGATAATAATTATCACAATATTTAAGTGTAAAATAATCCAGACTGAGTGTAAGGCATTCTTTACAGTTACGTTTTTTGATAACTATCTAACCCCTTGAGAATTCAGAATATATAATTTGGCATATTTCTTGCGTCTTATGGATTGATCATTATCGGTCGTGTAAGAGGAGAAAAGTCTATGAAAGCAAATTTATTAGTCTGTGCCGCTACAGCGTTAACCACTCTTTCGGGTGCGACCGCGTTTGCCGGCACAATCACCGAATGGAATACAGACAATGTCACTGTTCCTGCAGGTCCCTATGTAGATGATGTCACATATTACAGCACCATCTATAATCAGGATGTGACTGGCGGTACAGCCGGTGCCAACACCAACGGCAGAATTGCCTTTACCCCGCCGGAAAGCACAGGTCCGGGTATTACTGTTATTAATGATGAGCCGTTCCCCGGTTCTGGAAATGCTATTCCGGATTGTATCATCGCCACCGGTGGCGAATGCCAGGGACCGTTCCAGAGCGGCAAACGTTTCAAGCTGCAGATCACCGATTCAGGCGCCATTGATCTGGTCTTCAACGTAAGCGAAGACGATGAAGTCAACAGCTACCGCGTCTATGAGAAGATCATCAACGCGACCGGCGGTCGCCTGGATGGTTTTGACATCGAACTGGGTTTTGGCCTCGGTGATGGCTTTGTTCAGTCCACAGCGGGTGACGGCCTTGGTTTCGACCTGTCCGAAGGTTCAAAAGCCAACTTCCCCTTCGGCCTGTTCGGCGATGCCAGCACCAACCAGAATCATGACCTGGACGGTTTCTTTGACACCACAGCCCGTGCCGGTTTCCTGACCAACCTGTCAGAAGACAGCCTGAGTTCAGACGGCCTGTTCGGAATCTATGAAGAAATGTTCGGTCCCTGGATCGCACTGTCCATGATTCCGGAAGGGTACTTCTGGGATCATGACGGTGACCCGGAAACAGACGCCATCCTGATGGCCTGGCTCAATGCCGACGGTGAATGGGAAATGCGTCGGGAAGAAGACGGAAGCGAACCGTCCCCGATCGCACCGACAATCGTCACAGAACAGGACCTGATCGACGCTGGTTATCTGCTGGGTGAAATTGAAGATCTGGCGAACCTCAACGTGGATTATTATGTGTCTATCGGAGATATCTCAAGCTGGCTGACATATGAACAGGGACAGGCTTCCCCGTTCGGGACTGCAAGTTTCACACTTCGTCTGATTGCCAACGAAGTTGCCGAACCGGCTGCGCTTGGCCTGCTGGGTCTGGGTCTTGGCGGCCTGCTGCTGGCCCGCCGTCGCAAATCAGCATAATCCAAGTAACAGAGTAACCTTTAAACCGCTCCGGCATTGCCGGGGCGGTTTTTATTTTGACCGGATTTATTCGCCTTCGTAGGCCACCAGGCAATTTACGGGGCAGCCTTGCGCCCGGACTTTTTCAGCCCCGCCCAGATCCGGCAGGTCGATGACAAACAAACTGCCGACCACATCGGCCCCCACATCCCTGAGCAGCTCCAGTGTAGCCACGGCTGTACCGCCGGTAGCAATCAGGTCATCCACGATCATGACCCGGTCACCTGGTTCAACAGCGTCGATATGAACCTCCAGTGTATCGGTGCCATATTCCAGGTTATAATCCCGGCTGACGGTTTTCCAGGGCAGTTTGCCGGCCTTGCGCACCGGGACAAAACCCACCCCCAGATGATGGGCAAGCGCGCCACCGAAAATAAACCCCCGGGCCTCGATCCCGGCGATGCGGGTAATTTCCTTATCCCGGCAGTGATCCGTCATGTCATGGATCACCCGCTGCAGGGCCTTGCCGGTCTGGAAAAGGGTGGTTACATCCCGGAACTGGATGCCGGGTATGGGATGATCGGGAATGGTGCGAATATGATCCCTGATCCAGCTCATTTCACGTCCTCCCTGACAACCCGTGCAGTAATAGCGGATAGTTTGGCCAGCAGTTCCCGGTCCGTTTGCTCGGGTGCTGTCATAAAGGCCATGTCCAGGGCGTGATCGCAACCTTTTGAGCATGGATGCCTGGCATCGCTATGCGCCAGCAGGGGAGCAATCACCTTGACCAGTTGTTTTCCCTTATTCACATTTGCCGACAATACGTTAAGAATTTCCTGAATGTCCACGGTTCCATGTTCCGGGTGCCAGCTATCGTAATCGGTGACCATGACCACCGGGCAGTAGCATATCTCCGCCTCGCGGGCGAGCTTGGCCTCCGGCATATTGCTCATCCCGATCACATCACAGCCCCAGGCGCGATACATGTGGGATTCCGCGATGGTGGAAAATTGCGGTCCTTCCATGGCCAGATAGGTACCTCCCCGGTGATAACTGATCCCGGCCTCCTTCAGGGCCTTTTCCACAAGATCGGAAAGACTCTCGCAGGTCGGATGAGCCAGCGATACATGGGCCACCAGCCCCTCCCCGAAGAAGCTTTTTTCCCGGGCAAAGGTGCGGTCGATATATTGGTCGACGATAACAAAATCGCCAGGTTTCAGTTCCTCGCGGAAGGAACCTACGGCGCTGATGGACAGAATATCGGTCACCCCGGCCCGCTTCAGCGCGTCTATGTTGGCCCGGTAATTGATATCCGATGGGCTGTATTTATGGCCGCGACCATGCCGGGGCAGGAAAACCAGCTCCTGACCGGCCAGGGTACCGAACATCAACTCGTCAGAGGGCTCGCCAAAGGAACTCTCCACTGAAATCCAGCGGACGTCTTCCAGTCCCTTGAGGTCGTAAAGACCGCTGCCACCGATGATACCAAGTCTGGTTTTTGTCATTCTTTATTCCTCAGGCTTAACCGTTTTTCGCAGCATACAAAAAAGGGCCGCCCGAGGGCAGCCCTTTTATATTTTTCAGGTCGGATGAAACAGAATTACTTCTGCTCTTCTTCCTCGTCCAGTTTCGCCCAGACTGACTTGTTGGCAAAATACAGCAGGATGGTCAGAACAATCATGAAACCGATGACCCGCAGGCCGAGGGATTTACGTTCTTCCAGTTTCGGCTCGGAAGCCCAGTACAGGAAGGTGGCAATATCCTGTGCCATCTGCTCGGTCGTCGCCGGTGTACCGTCAGCATATTCCACCTGATCATCGGACAGCGGCGCTGCCATGGCAATCTGGTTACCGGCGAAGACGGTATTGTAGTTCAGACCGTCCATAACCGTAAAGCCTTCCGGTGCCTCGTGGTACCCGGTCAGCAGGGCGACGATGTAATCTTCACCGTAGATGCTGTTCCAGGGCGTAAAGAGAGACAGATGTTCACGGCTTTTGGCCAGAACGGAAAAGTCCGGCGGAAGTGCGCCGCCATTGGCGGCACGGGCTTCATTGTCATTGGCGAACGGAGACGGAAAATAGTCGGAAGGACGTCCGGCGCGGGTGAACATTTCACCATCGTCGTTAGGCCCGTCAACAACTTCAAAGTCCTTGGCAATCGCCTTGACTTCGTCTTCGTTATATCCAAAAGCTTCCAGTTCACGGAAGGCAACCATCTCCAGGGAGTGACAGGCCGCACAAACTTCCTTGTAAACCTGGAACCCACGCTGCAGGGCAGCTTTGTCATATTTGCCGAATGGACCGGAATGCGGCCATTCGTGCTTTTCAATATGAACTTCACCACCGCCAGCAGCATTGGCCATACCCGCGCCAACTGTCAGGGCTGAAACCGCAACAACAGCAAGGCTGATATTTTTGATAGACTTCAACATATCCCTTAGCCTTTCTTTGTGTCGAGAACAGCCTGCGCGATACTTGTCGGCAGGGGTTTGGTTTTTTCCGTACGGCTGACAAACGGGATCAGCAGCAGGAAATAAGCAAAGTAATAAGCGGTCGCGAACTGAGCGAATATCAGGGCACTGATTCCGGAGTCACCTACATGAAGAATAATATCATCAGGAGACTTCCCACCCAGATAGCCGAGGAAAACACCGTTTACCACAAACAGCCAGAAGAAGAACTTCGTCAGTGGCCGGAAAGTGGCAGACCGTACTTTTGCACCGTCGAGCCAAGGCAGGGCAAACAGGATCAGGATGGAGGCAAACATGGCCACAACACCCAGAAGTTTGTCCGGAATGGCGCGCAGGATTGCATAGAACGGCAGGTAATACCATTCGGGCACGATATGGGACGGGGTTACCATCGGATCTGCTTTGATATAGTTGTCCGGATGGCCGAGGATATTCGGCAGATAGAAGACAAAAATCGCAAAGAAGATGATGAAAACAGCCAGTCCCAGACCATCCTTGACCACATAATAGGGATAGAAGGGAATGCGGTCCTGTGGACCTTTCACTTCAATACCCAGCGGGTTGTTGGAACCCGGAATATGCAGTGCCCAGATATGCAGGATCACAACACCGGCAATCACGAACGGCAGCAGATAATGCAGGCTGAAGAAGCGGTTCAGGGTAGGGTTATCGACTGAGAAACCACCCCACAGGAAGTTCACAATCTGGTCACCGATGACAGGAATGAAGTCAAAGGCACTGAACAGGTTGGTAATAACCGTTGCGCCCCAGAAGCTCATCTGGCCCCAGGGAAGAACATATCCCATAAAGCCGGTCGCCATCATCAGCAGATAGATAATAATGCCGAGGAACCAGAGCACCTCACGCGGCGACTTGTAGGAGCCGTAATACATGCCGCGCAGAATATGCACGTAAACCACGACGAAGAACATCGAGGCGCCGTTGGCGTGGATATAACGGATCAGCCAGCCATAGTTCACATCACGCATGATATGTTCCACGCTGCGGAACGCCATATCCACATGCGGTGTATAATGCATGACCAGGACGATACCGGTCAGGATCTGCACCACCAGCATGAAGCCGGCCAGGGAACCGAAGTTCCACCAGTAGTTCAGGTTGCGCGGCTCATAACAGCCGGCGCCAACATAGCGATATACCGTATTCAGAATCGGCAGGCGGTCGTTAAACCATTTAACCCCGGGATTCTGGGGTTCAAAATCTTCTTTATAGGCCATTTACCCCTCCCTATCCGATTTTCACGGTTGTGTCATTGAGGAATACATATTCCGGAATCGGCAGGTTCAGCGGCGCCGGACCTTTGCGGATACGACCGGAAATGTCATAATGCGAGCCATGACAGGGGCAGAACCAACCCCCGAATTCGCCAGCCTGATCCAGCGGCACACAGCCGAGGTGGGTACAAACCCCGACCATGATCAGCCATTCGGGTTTCTGGACCCGGGCTTCATCAGTCTGCGGATCCCGCAGGTCGGCGTTGTCATCAGCTTCCGCTTCTGCGATCTCTGCTGCTGTACGGTGCCGGATAAATACCGGCTTACCGCGCCAGAGGACTTTCACGGTCTGCCCCTCGGGAATTGCGGACAGGTTAACTTCAGTGGATGCAAGTGCCAGCACATCGGCTGCCGGATTCATCTGGTCAATCAGTGGCCAGGCTGCCAGGGCAGCTCCTGTTACACTGACCGCACCACTTGCTACATAGAGAAAGTTACGCCGGGTAACTTCGCCTTCATGTTCATTGTGGTCTATAGTGGCCATTCAAAAACCCCTCGAATGCGTATACGCAGATTAATACTCAAGAAAAATCAATGTTTCATAGACGGGAAATGGAAACATAGTCCACCCTTAAAAACGATCAAACGCCGAACCCATCCAAAATAAACTCTGCGAGCACAGGTTTACTCAGAATAGGCACAAGATGCAACGACTTTTCACAGGTAAAAGGGAAGTTATTTCGCGCCCAAATGTTATTTTCGATAATAATTTCTGCAGCACGGGCGAATTTCCAGTCTCTTTCCCCTAATTGCAGAGCGGCATTTATTGAGTTATATCTGACGGCAAAACCAGGAACTTATGAAAACCAATGGTCCAGATTGCACTCTATCAACCGGACATTCCGCCCAATACAGGCACCATCATCCGCATGGCCGCCTGCCTTGATGTGACGGTCCATATTATTGAGCCCTGCGGCTTTCCCTTTGGTGAAAAATCCTTTCGCCGGGCCGGTATGGATTACCTGGACCAGAGCATGGTGATCCGGCACAAAAGCTGGGAAAAATTCCTGTCGGCGAAACCGGCCGAAAGCAGGTTGCTGCTGCTGACCACCAAAGGGGCGAGACCATATACAGACTGCGCCTTTGACGCTGACGATATCCTTCTTCTGGGCCGCGAAAGCGCCGGTGTACCCGACGATATTCACGCGCTTGCCGACGAACGGCTGCTGATCCCCATGACCCCGGAAACAAGATCGTTGAATGTGGCGGTTTCTGCGGCTATGGTGCTGGGAGAGGCCCTGCGCCAGACTAATCAATTTCCGCCTAATCAATTTCCCACAGGACAATAAAGAATGCCCCTTCTTGACGAAGCTCTTACCCATGAACGCCAGCAAAAAGCGAAAGACTGGTTTGAATCCCTGCGTGACCGGATCTGCGCCGCCTTTGAAAAACTGGAAGACGACCTGACAGGCACCTATGCGGACAGGGAACCGGGACGTTTCGCGCGCACCACCTGGCACCGGGAAGACGATCCGGAAAAAGGCACCGGGGTGATGTCGGTGATGAAAGGCCGGGTGTTTGAAAAAGTAGGCGTTAATGTCTCTACCGTACACGGGGAATTTGCGCCGGAATTCGCCAAATCCATGCCCGGGGCCGAGGATGACCCCCGCTTCTGGGCCAGCGGCATTTCGTTGGTCGCCCATATGCAGAATCCGCTGGTCCCGGCGGTACATATGAACACCCGCCATATCATCACCTCGCGAAGCTGGTTCGGCGGCGGGGCCGACCTGAATGCGGCGCTCCCCAACCCGACCGATACAGCCGACTTCCATGCGGCCTTCAAGGCTGCCTGCGACAAACATGATCCGGACTATTACGATAAATATAAAAAATGGTGTGACGAATATTTCTTTATCAAGCACCGCAACAGGGCCCGGGGCGAAGGCGGCATTTTCTATGACCAGTTGAACAGCGGCAATTGGGATAAGGACTTCGCCTTCACCCGGGATGTCGGGCTTGCCTTCCTGGACGTCTATCCGAAACTTGTCGCCCGGCATATGGATGAAAGCTGGACTGAAGAACAGCGCGAGAAACTGCTGGTCTATCGCGGCCATTACGCCGAATTCAACCTGGTTTACGATAGGGGCACCACCTTCGGCCTGAAAACCGGCGGCAATGTGGACGCGATCCTGATGTCCCTGCCCCCGGAAGCCAAATGGCCCTGATCCGGAAGTTTTAGACCATGCGCCCGAAAATTCCGGAACGTCCCTTTAACCTTCGGTTTCCGACAACCGGCGGAAAATATTTCTGGAAAGATCTGTATTATTGTGCCGGCTGGCGCATCCAGCAGCAGATCTGGACAGGGCACTGCCGACTGCTCGACGGGCGGGATGCCCGGCGCGCCTGGGGCTCCTATGAACATTGCCTGAGCCAATTCCGTCATTTTCGGAAAAAATACGACCTTAAATTCCGCTCTGACCATCTTGTGGTGCTGTTGCATGGCCTGGGTCGCCACAAAAACACCATGAAGAAACCGGCGAGTTTCCTGACTGAAAAAGGTTTTGACTGCTATCAGGTCAATTACCCCAGCACCTTCCAGTCGGTGAAGGATCATGCCGACCAGTTGGAAGAAACCCTGAACCTGCTCGAGGATATCATAACCGTCTCTTTCGTTGCCCACAGCCTGGGTGGCCTGGTGTGCCGGGAGCTGCTGTCCCGGGAGTCCGAGTGGCGCGACCGGATCAAGATCAACAAGCTGGTGATGATCGGCACCCCGAATCAAGGTGCCAAAATTGCCCGCTATCTTGATCCGCTGTGGCTGTTCCGGACCATCAGCGGTCCTTCCGGCCAGGATGTGCAACCGGGCAACGCCGCCCGCTTCGCCCTCCCCACCGTTCCCACCCTGGTGATCGCCGGCGGCCGGGCGACAAAAAGCGGCTTCAACCCCTTCCTGCAGGAAGACAATGACGGCATCGTCACGGTCGAGGAAACCAAGGTCGAGGGCATGACCAGATTTATCCGTATTCCCGCCATCCATACAATAATCATGGACCACCCCGATACCCTGAAGGCCATTTCCGAATTTCTGCAGCCATCTGACGATGCAACTGTAAAATAATCTGACACCGGGAATTTCAGGGATAATCCTGTAATCCAAGGAGGTTGGAACATAGTATTAATCCCTCTGTCAGTGACAACCTTCATAATCTGTTAACCATACTTTACACTTTTAAGGTTTGTTTATACCTGCACACATCCCGCATTTGTCGCAACCCGCTGTTCCCTCTCCCCTTCATGAATTGTGGTACAATTCTTGCTTGTATCACAGGACACTTTCACTTTATAAAAACAAAAGGGGACGTCATGTTAAGAATCAGCCGCAAGGCATTGAAAAATATTATCTTTGGCATAATTCTCACTTCATTACCCTCACTTGCCACTGCGGCAACGGTCTTTGTTTATGACGACACCACCGACTGGGTGTCAGACGGAAACAGCGGTGGCGGATCCAGCGCCATTACCGGCACCGAGGCCAAAGACGGCAACGGCTCGCTGGAACTGTACGGTGACCGCACGCGCTTTTACGGTCTCGGCGATCCCTATGCGGTATCCGGGGGGCTCGCCCCCCTGAGCCTGCTGGCCAGCGCCACATTTGACTGGATGATCGCCACCGACAGTACAAGCGCCCTGCATGAGGATTATTCCCCGGCCCTTCGCATCCACGTCCGGGACGGAGACACATTTTATGAACTGATCTGGGAAGCCGCCTACAACGGCCTCTATGGCAGCGTCGACGAAGGCGTCTGGTATACCTCCGGGGCCGATGACAATTTCTGGCTCTGGCAGGTCGGTCTGGGCGATGCCGGGATTTATAACAGGAGCATTTCCGACTGGATTGACGTCTTGTTCACTGATGACGCCATGATCACCTCGGTTTCGGTTGGTGCAGGATCAAGCGCCGGCAGCGGGTATCATGCTTTTGCCGACAATGTCACCCTGGCTGGTGTCGAGGGTGGCAGCACCACATTTAACTTCGAGATCTCTGAGGTTCCGGCTCCTCCCGCCCTCCTCCTGCTGGGGATTGGACTGATTGTCCTGGGCCTGAGACGAAAAAGTCAGAATTAATTCAAAGTCATCAGAAAAGCCGCCAAACAGCGGCTTTTCTTTTACAGTTCTTCTTATCTCTGCAGCAGGTTCCGATAGAGCTTCTCCGTGCCTTCATCAAAGCAGCAGAAAATGACCTTTTCCGGATCGCCGGGATGCGCCTTTGCCCAGTCGCGAACCGTCGTCACAGAGATTTCCGCCGCCCGGGCGGACGGAAAACCAAAGATGCCGGTGGAAATGGCTGGAAAAGCAAGAGATTTAATCCCGTTTTCAGCGGCAAGATCCAGACAGGAAACATAGCAGGAGGCAAGCTGGTCTTCCTCTCCCTCGCCACCGCCGTGCCAGACCGGTCCCACCGTATGCAGAATATATCTGGCAGGCAGATTAAATCCTTGCGTAATGACGGCATCGCCGGTGTTGCAATGGCCAATCCGCTGACAGGCATCAACCAGTTCCGGCCCGGCGCCATGAAAAATAGCGCCGCATACGCCGCCACCGGGCATCAACTGGCTGTTGGCTGCATTGACAATGGCGTCCACATCCACTCTGGTAATATCTTCCCTGATGACGGAAAGTTCCATCGGCCTACTCCGCAATTGCCAGAAGTTGCTCTTTCGCAAGAGTATAGTCGCTTTCTTCCCAGAGCTGTTCCAGTTTTTTCAATTTCTGACCGAGTTCCGGGCCCGCCTTCTCTCCATTCTGCAGAAGGTCCCTGCCCTGCAGAGGAAAGGAGGGAATGGAGTAGGTCTGCACATACCGCACCTGCTCTGCCGTTCCCCCGGCCACCATGCGGAACAAGACCACAGTGCGCCCCAGATGATAGAGCAACCTGCGCAAATCTTTCTTCGACAACTCACCCTCAAGTTCCGGATGCGCCGTGGCAAGGTCAGCAAGATCAGACGTTTCCTTGCCGGACAGGCGCAGATGACGGGCCATGAGACGGCTACGATCAGGATCCTCCGGCATCAGGGTAGCGAGCCGCGCTGTCACCGAGCAAAGCCCCAGTTCCTTCTCCCGCCGGATATAACGCAGGAAATTCTCAACCCCCACATTATCAGGCAGCACCTTGTCCAGAATACCGCATTCCGCCATGATGGGCAGAATGCGTTCTGCTGCCGGAAAGGATAAAAGCTTCTTCATTTCCTGGGCCAGGCGTTCCCCGGACAGATTCGAAATCATCTCACGCTTAGCGATACAGGCCGCGAGCCCGTCCTCGTCCAGGGTTGATTCGTCAAACTGGGCGGCAAAACGGAAAAAACGTAAAATCCGCAGCGCATCTTCCTGAATGCGCTGTTCCGCCTGGCCGATAAAGCGCACATGACGGTTTTGCAGATCCTGCCAGCCGTCGCAGGGGTCATAAAGCGTGCCGTCCGCATCCAGATAAAAGGCATTCACCGTCAGGTCACGGCGCCTCGCATCCTCCAGCCAGTCATCGGTAAAGGCCACATCCGCGTGCCGGCCGTAGGTTTCCACATCCCGGCGCAGGGCCGTCACCTCAACCACCTCTCCCCGGGAAACCGCGGTGATGGTGCCGTGCTTGAGACCAGTGGGGATCACCTTGATGCCTGCCTTTTCCAGCCGCGACATTGCCTCTTCCGGGTGAAGCGAACAGGCGACATCAATATCTCCGATCGGACGCCCCATCAGGCTGTCACGGACGCAACCGCCGACCAGGCGCGCCACGCCGTCATTTTCATTCAGAACCTGGAGCAGTTTTTTCAGGCCCGGCCTGTCAAGCCAGGCAACCGTGGCACGGTCCAGTTTTTGCCGCGGCTTCATCAGGACATCTCCCTGATCAGCTTGCTGAACCTGACCAGCATGGCGGCTGTTGCGCCCCAGATATAATGATCAGGATGGGGAAAGACGTAAAAATGCCGGGTCTGTCCCTGCCATTCACGGCTCTGAAGCTGTTGATTGGCTTCGTTTAGAATAAAATCCAGTGGCACCTCGAAGGCTTCTTCCACTTCGGAAGGATCCGGTTGCAGTACAATGTCCGGCCGGACAAACCCCACCACCGGCGACACTGCAAATCCTGTTACCGTTTCATAATCCTCAAGCGCCCCGATGATTTCCACCTTGTCATCGGTAAGGCCGATTTCCTCCCGGGCCTCCCGGAGCGCCGTAGCAATGGCGTTTTCATCGCCCTCGTCACATTTTCCGCCAGGAAAAGACACCTGCCCCGAATGGGTTTTCAGTTCCGAGGACCGTTTGGTCAGCAGCACAGTCATGCCTTCGGACCGGTCAACAAGGGGGACCAGAACTGCCGCCGGCTTCAGGGGCAACTCTCCCCGGGGCATGAAACTGTCGGGCCTGTACAGGATCTGGTCAGCCGTGGGAGGGCGGCTCCAGGCGCGCTTTTCGGCCGAGCGCAATGCCCGCCAGCATCCCGGATCGTGTAATTCAACTATTTTGCGGATCGTCTGCTTCATTCCCCGTGCCCCAGAACAAAAAACTCCCCTGCACTCCAGACTCCATAACGCCCGTCCTGTTCCACCACAAGTTCCGCCAGCTCATAATAAACCGGGCGGCTGATCAGTGCCTCCAGCCGGTCACGCACAAGAATATAGGGGGATGGTTCGCCGGTCTCAGCGTCCATTTCCACCCGCAAGGGATGGTCGGCATCTGCCGTGACATAATCATCCAGATTGGTGCGGAAATGCAGGATCTGTTGCTCTCCCTCACCCTCCCTTTGCAGTTCAACGGCAACAAAGGGCCGGTCCTCGACCCGGATACCGACTTTCTCGACCGGGGTCACCAGATAATATTTTCCGTCCTCGTCATGGCGAAGGATGGTAGAGAAAAGTTTCACCATGGCCGGACGCGCAATGGGGGTTCCCATATAAAACCAGCTGCCGTCCCGGCGGATTTCCATATCGATATCACCGCAGAAGTCCGGATTCCACTTATGTACCGGCGGCAACCCCTTGCCCCCTGCCGCCTTCTGTGCTTCCCTGGCGAACAATTCGGGCCGGAACCCGGCAACCTGTGATTTTTCACTCTGTTCTGACATGGATCATGCTTCCTATTGATATCTATCAATATAGAATTTGATCCAGGCAATTGAAAGTATCGTGAAAAGTTATTTTACCGGCTGGATAATTCCGGACACACCCTTCATGGCGCCCGGCACAAGTTCCCTGGCCAGAAGGCGGCTGTAATCCACCGGTCCCGGCAGGAACAGATCGATCGCCAGATCCCGGGAAAAACCAACACGCCGGTAATAGGGTTCGTCGCCGACCAGAATGACCCGCTCGTAACCAAGCTCTTTAGCGCGCTGAAGGGCAAATTCCATAAGAGCGATACCATATCCCTGCCCCTGCTTGCTGGCCTTGACCGCAATGGGGCCCAGCAACAGTGCCGGCCACTCCTGGCCCACCTTGGACCGGATCACAATCGGCCAGAACTGCAGGCTTGCCTTGAGTTTGTTATTTTCCCGGATCACAAAGGAAAGCTCACTGACGCAGGGAACATTCTGCCGCAGCTTGTAAACTGTCTTGATCTGGCGATTCCGACCGAAACATTCATCAAGCAAAGCTTCGATATCCGGCAGATCACTGTCCTGTTGATGCGTAATAGGCAACATGGGCAATACTCAAAATAAATTGCAGGCGGAAGTATCACAATATGACGTTATTCACCAGAAAAATAATTACATAAGGCAAGAAAAAAAGGACGAGGCAAACACCTCGTCCTTTCAATTCAGGCATTATACTCCTAAAGGAGAATGTTACCAGTCAACCTGGAAACGCAGGCCGAAGGCATCGATATTTTCACCGTCATCAGCCCCGCCTTTAATATCGGAGGTCGAATAGTTGGCCATCACCCGGGTATAGTCATTCAGGTGCCAGTTCACACCAATCAGGTAAGTTTCCTGCTTGCCGCCGTCAATGGCCGCATCAGCATCCGTCAGGTCGATGGTGTCATAACGGACAGCCACCTGCCATGCGCCCATGCCGCCTTCGAAGACCGGGTTTTTCACTTTCACCCGGCTGAAGGCTCCTTTTTTATAACCACGGCTTTCACCGGTAATGAAATAGCTGAGGTCAATATAGCCGCCGCTGAAAGTGGCGTTATCAGTCATAGCTGTCAGATTGGCTGTCTGCCAGGCCCATTCAGCCTGTGCAGAGAAAGGCCCCATGACACCGGCCAGTTCAAGGCCGTAGAAGGTGTCGGAGTCAGCAGCTATATGTACAGTTTCGTCTGCAATCGGGTCATGAAAGCTTGTATCAACATAACGACCGGCCTGATGGTTGTGGGGACGCTGGCGGTAACGTACTTCGCCGGCCTCATCCAGTTCACGATGGCGCACGGAGGCCCCGACATGGACCAGCCCATCATCCAGTTTGACCGCATAGGTAGCACGGGCCGCATAAGTGCGATCCTCGACCCCGCCGCCGCCAGATGCATCGCCCTGGAACAGGCCGGCTGTGAAAGTCGCGTTCTTATCGGCATAGGCCACAGCAATACCTGTCTGGCGCGCCAGACTGAAGGCATCGGTGAAGGATCCGCGCTCCATGAACGTGATATAACGGGAAGACGTCTGCTCTTCCAGGGAGTTCGGGGTTTTCATCTGGCCCACACTGATCGTCACCGGTTTCAGATCCCACGCCAGATAGGCGTCCTTGATTTCAACTGAGTCACCGGCGAAATCGGCTTCAAATTTGTATTTCACATCCTTGAAAACCACACCTTCCACGCCGAGACGCGCGGTGCGGAATTCGGTATTGTCAACAACCTTGCCGCCATTGTCGGATACATTGCCGTAATCCGCGAAAAGACGACCACGGACCTTCATTTTGAAGTTACCGTCCTTGCTGGAAAACTCGGGTGCGCCTTTCCATTTTACATTCAGGTCAGGACCGGCATCACTTTTCTTTTCTTCCGCTTTATCCTGTTTGGCTTTCATTTCGGTGACCTGCTGCTGCAGGGCATTAATCTGTTTCTGGAGTTCCTCAATGGACTGGGCATGCACAGGAGACACAAACAATCCCGTGGAAATGGCCGTTGCAGCCGCCAGACCGGCAATTCTCAACCTGATAGACATTTTATAATCCTTCTATCTGAAGTGGATATTTAATTCTAATTGCACTCGAAACGACATAAATTACATTAGGGATGAATAAATTATTAATTTCGATTGTGAATCAAATATTTTATTTATGTTACAGATATATGACAGTTGCGTAACAATGATGATTTTTTGGCCGAATTAATGCTTTTAAAATTAAAAAAGCAGCCCGAAAGCTGCTCTTTTTAACTTAAATGAAAAATTTTTGTCACAAATCAGCGACGCCGGTACAAGGGGACTTTCTGGTCAGCTGACACCTGGTAGGTTTCTGAAAAATCATCCAGCCCCTTGATTTCCTCTTCGATATTCTTGCCTTCTTTTATTTCAAAGGCATTAAATCCACAGCGCTGCAGATAGAAAAGCTGGTCCCGCATGATGTCACCAACGGCGCGAATCTCACCCGTGTAGCCATACTGATCCCTGAGGATCTTCGCATAGCTGTACCCGCGACCATCCATAAAGCTGGGAAAGTTGATGGCGATCACATCGAATTTGTCCAGATCAACGGCAATATCCGACGGGTGCTGGTCCGGCTCAAGCTGCACGCCCAGTTTACCATTACGGGTGACCAGTGTGTCCCGATCAGACTGCCAGATATCCAGGGGGACGATGATATCGCCAAGGAACAGGTCATCGGCCGGACCGGCATGCCGCCAGTGGTCTTCGATGATTTTTTTGTCTTTGATAATTCTCACAGCGCCGCTCCTTTCAGGGATACATCCACATACACCTGTTCCTTGAATACATCCATCCCCAGCCGACGGTAAGTATCCAGGAAACGCTCCCCTTCCTCACGCACCTCGAGGTAGGTCTTCAGAAGACGGTCGATGGCGGGGACAATTTCCTCCTCATCGAAGGCCGGGCCCATGATTTTACCGATAGAGGCATCATCTTCCGCAGAGCCCCCCAGCGTGATCTGGTAATATTCGGTGCCCTTTTTGTTCACACCAAGAATACCGATATGACCCACATGGTGATGACCGCAGGCATTGATACAGCCGGACATTTTGAGCTTCAGCTCGCCCAGGTCATAAAGATAGTCCATGTCATCAAAATAGTTGCTGATCCGGTCGGCGACAGGGAGGGAACGGGCATTGGCCAGGGTGCAGAAATCCAGCCCCGGGCAACAGATCATATCCTGCAGGGTGCCGATATTGGGAGAAGCAAACCCCAGCGCTTTCAGTTTTTCCCACAGGTCAGGCAAATCGTCCAGCTTCACATCTGCCAGAACCAGATTCTGTTCATGTGTGGTGCGGATTTCCCCAAAGCTGAACTGATCGGCCAGGTCGGCCACCGCAAGCATCTGGTCATCGGTGGCATCCCCCGGCGGAACCCCCGGTTTTTTCAACGAGACCACAACAATGGCATAACCCGGCTTTTTGTGGCTGGTCACATTGTTCTTGTACCACCAGGAAAAATCCCTGTTGTCAGCCAGAAGTTGGTCCATGCGGGAGGATTTCGCCGGAAGGTCCTCATAAGCAGGTTCGGTGAAGTAAGCCTTGACTCGGTCAATCTCTTCCTGGTCGAGAACAATGCCACCCTGGGACAGAATATTCTGCCATTCCTCGTCGACCCGGCGGGTGAACTCGTCCTGTTTCAGTTCGTGAACCAGGATCTTGATGCGCGCCTTGTATTTGTTATCGCGGCGACCGAACTGGTTGTAGACCCGCATGATGGCCTCGGTATAGGTCAGCAGGTCCTTTTCGGCGACAAACTCATTTATCAGCTTGCCGATCATCGGTGTCCGGCCCATGCCGCCACCGACATAGACCTCAAATCCAACCTGCCCGGCGTCATTGAGAACCACCCGGTAGCCGATGTCATGATAGAGGATCGCCGCCCGGTCGGTTGTCGCGCCGGTGAAGGCCATTTTGAATTTACGCGGCAGATGGGCGAATTCCGGATGGAATGTCGACCACTGGCGCATGATTTCCGCATAGGGACGCGGGTCAACCACTTCATCGGGGGCAACCCCGGCATACTGATCGGCGCTGATGTTGCGGATACAGTTACCGCTGGTCTGGACCGCATGCATTTCCACACTGGCAAGATCAGCCAGAATATCAGGCACCTTGTCCAGAGTCGGCCAGTTATACTGGATATTCTGCCGGGTGGTGAAATGACCGTAACCGCGGTCATATTTCGTTGCAATATTCGCCAGCGTGCGCATCTGCCCGGAAGACAGAAGCCCGTAAGGCACCGCCACCCGAAGCATATAGGCATGCAGTTGCAGGTAAAGACCGTTCTGAAGCCTCAGCGGCCGGAATTCATCCTCGGTCAGTTCACCACTGAGCCGGCGTTCCACCTGCCCCCTGAACTGGGCCACACGCTCGTTGATGATGCGCTGGTCATAATCGTCATATTTATACATTGCGGTCTTTCCTGTACCGGCATCCACCCGGTAAAATTTATTTCACATTATTTTTAATGTATATTAATCTATTCTACATATATAACGACTTAAATAACATAATTCAATATAAGACGCACGATTCCCGCTATTATTTTTTTTCATAAAAGCTACATAATCTGCTTTCATCATTCCCGTTTCCACAGGTCTGTTACAGGGATTTATTATACATGTCTGCTTTAAAAGGATTTTCACACGTTTTTTCAGCGATGCTGACGGCATCATTCCTGAGTTTGTTTTCGGGCAATATTTTCTCAATGGCGCAAGCCGGGGAATTGAAACTCGGCACAATCGCCACCTGGGAAACAGGAATCTACGGCAAAAGTGCGGCGGAAATCGTCATGTACCAGAAAAGCACCAGCCATATCTATTTCGTCAATGGCGCCCTTCCCTCGGTCGAGGTTATTAGACTCACAACCGACGGTAAAGCTGAATTTATCACCCGACTGGCCCTGGCGAAAACGGAAAGTCCCACCAGCGTCGCAGTGCGTGACGATCTTGTTGCCATCGCCGTTCATGACGAATCCATCAGGGGCCGGCCGGGCAAAATCCTCTTTTTTGACAGCAGCCATCAGCGGGTCGGCGAGGTCAAGGCTGGCTTCCTGCCGGATATGGTCACCTTCAGCCCGGATGGCCGTTATGTGCTGGCCGCCAACGAGGGAGAACCGCACGGAGATTATGACCCGGAGGGTTCGGTCACCATCATCGACCTGCATTCCGGTATCGGGAACGCCACGCCGTCCACGGTCGCCTTTGCGGATTTTGACCGGGACATCCTGACCGGCAACGGCGTCAGAATTGCACCGGGGAAACGCTTTGCCGAAGATGCAGAACCGGAATATATCACCGTGTCCGCTGACAGCCGGACCGCCTGGGTGTCCCTGCAGGAAAATAACGCCCTGGCGGAAATCAATATCCCGTTGGCGCGGGCGGAAAAAGTCATTCCCCTCGGCCTCAAGGACCACAGCCAGCCCGGAAACGCCCTGGACGCTGTTGACGGGGACGGCATTCACATCGTCCCCCGCCCGTTGTTTGGCATGTATATGCCCGACAGCCTTGCCAGCATGGACCATGAAGGAAAAACATTTATCCTGACCGCCAACGAAGGCGATGCCCGCTCGGAAGAAATAAAACTGTCAAAGGCAAAGCTTGATCCCGCTGCCCTGAACCCGGAACAGAAAAAGGAACTTGGCGGCCTGCGCCTTTCCGCCACAGACGGGGATACGGACGGGGATGGCGATATCGACCGGATTCAGACTTACGGCGCCCGGTCCTTTTCCATCTTTGATGCGGACGGAAACCTTGTGTTTGACAGCGGCAGCGATTTTGAACGGATCACTGCCGATCGGCTGGGGAAGTCCTTCAACAGTGATAATGCCGCCGGTGAGAGCGGCGACAGCCGCAGCGACAACAAGGGGCCAGAACCGGAAGCTATCACACTCGGCAGGATTGGCGGGCAAACCTATGCCTTCATTGGCCTGGAAAGGGTTGGCGGAATCATGGTCTATGATGTTACCGATCCCCATGCCCCTTCTTTTGCCGGTTATCACAATTCGCGAAATTTTGACGCCGGTCCGGGCGTTGAAAATGCCGAAGATATGAAAAATGCGGGCTGCCTTGGCCCGGAGGGACTTGCCTTTGTTGCCGAAGAAGACAGCCCTTTAAAAAAGCCGCTCCTTCTTGTCGCCTGCGAGGTCAGTGGTAGCGTGGAAATTGTGCGCATTAACTGAATCTAAACTATTTGGGCATAATTTAGAACTTGTTAGACATTTTCCTCCCCAGACTTGGGCGGCCTCGTAAGGAGCCGCCTTTCTTTTATGACTAATCCCCTGATATCAAATGTAAAAATCTCCCCTGACTTGGGCCGCTTGTTACTTTAGTATTTTCTAAATAATTCAAGTAGTTAAACCATATTTTTCACATCCGGGGTCGTAAAATCCCGCCAATCCGACAGCCTGCGCCAGCCGGACTCCAGCAGTGTTAACTGTTTTCCTTAACCGCATTTCCTGCGAGGTGATTCCTGTTTCTGGCCGTCAATTGATCTATCTGATTTCCCTCCCAGCAGTCTTTTAGTACGACTCACAAATACCGAGTCGTCCAAATTCTGACAAATCTCGGTGATAGCAATACATCGCAGGTTCATAATGTTTTTATAGAATTTACCAGTCAATATCATCGGTATCCTGGAAGGAATGGAAAATGTTTAAAAACTATGCTTCAAAGGGACTCGTTTTCTTACTGGCCACCACAATAATGACCGGACCGGTCCTGGCTGATCAGCCCCCGCCGCAGCACAAACCTCACGCCGAGGAAAAAGGACCGCCGAAAAAAGCCAAACCGTATAAACCCCGCGTTCATCCGGGCGTCCCCCTGTACGCCGGACCACGGTCTCCCTATGTCCGGCCGTTACCCCCACAGCGGCATCGCCTGTACCGGGGCGTGAGGATTTATCGCCCTTACGGCCATATCTATCCGGGCTTCGGGTTTTATTATACGGATAACGACGCCTTTTTCTGGCTGGCCTTTACCGCCTTTACCCTGATCATTCTGCATGAACTGAGTGAACAGCAGCAACGCACCCACGAAAACGCCATTATCGTGGCCAGCCGTGCGCCGATCGGCGAAACGGTCACCTGGCGCGACGGCAATGCCACCGGCTGGGTCACCGCCACCCGGGAAGGCACAAGCTCACTGGGACGTTACTGCCGGGAGTTCCAGCAGACAATCCAGATTGGCGGCAAGACGGAAACCGCTTACGGCACCGCCTGTCGCCAGCCGGACGGCCAGTGGGAGATTATTTCCACCCGCAATGAATAATTTAAAAGCCGGGAAATCAGAACTTTGAGAAATCCGGCGGCCGCTTTTCAAAAAAGGCGGTCGCCACTTCCATAAATTCGGGCGTTTTCAGCCGTTCCGCGAACAGCAGCCCCTCCTCCATCATGCGGTCCTGGACCTCGGTCCGGTTTTTGGCCAGCAGCCGTTTGGTTTCCCGGATCGCCGAGGGCGCTTTTGAGGCCAGCTCCCGCGCCTTCTCCAGCACGGCCTCGTGAAAGTTAGCCACACTCAGGATGCGCGCCACCAGTCCAGCCTGCACGGCTTCTTCAGCCGAAAGCGCCGCCCCCAGCATCAGCATCTCGGTCGCCTTGGCGGTGCCCACCGCACGCGGCAGAAGCAGCGACGAGGCTGCTTCCGGCACCAGGGCCAGACTGGTGAAGGGGGTGGTAAAGACCGCCTCCGGTGACGCATAGATCAGGTCACTGTGCAGAAGAAGCGTGGTGCCAATGCCGACCGCCAGGCCGTTGACCCCGACGACGATGGGTTTTTCAAAGGTGGAAATGGTTTTGAGGAAACGGAACACCGGCGCCTCCTCGGAATGCTGGATGCCGGCGGCAAAATCCTTCAGGTCATTGCCCGAGGTGAAGGCATCGCCATTGGCCAGGAAGACCACGGCCCGGACGGAGCTGTCGGCCGCGGCCTCGTCCATGCCGTCACAAAAGGCCGTATACATGTCATGGGTGATGGCGTTCTTCTTGTCCGGCCGGTTGAAAGTGAGGACCAACAGGCTGCCGTCCCGCTCGTTTAAAACATAGTCGCTCATATTCCTGCTCCCAGAATTTACTACGGTAACAGTCTAGGCTATTCATGGGAAAATTTCAAACGATCGTTTTATGCTTAAATATACTCACCTTCGATTTTTCGTCCTCTGAGGACAGCTTTATATACTTTGAGTGGCTCCCGATAATCTTTAAGAGAGGTCACAACAGAAATATATACCCATTTGATGGGGTGGTTTTTGCATCCTGCAGATTCCCATGCTTTATAGTGGGAATCTTTGCCGGAAACTTCTCTGCTTCCGGACCTGAGTCGCAGATCAAACTTCTGGCGGAAACTCAGGCTTTCGTATTTTTCCAATTTCGATGTATCCACTTCCCCAACCCTTTCTGGACGATGCAATTGCCCGTTAGGAAAACTCTCATCAAGCACCTCTTTGCTCACAAGAAACTCGCAAGGATGCAGGGAGGCATAAATTATCTTCTTTCTCACATCTTCATATTCCCATACGTCCAATCGAACATATAGTTTCCTGCACTTAATACTTGGAAGAATATAGCCGCAGGCTGGTCCTCCTCCCGCAACTGAGCATCTGCCATAATCATCCGGCTGGAAATTTTTGACTTCACTCAAGTTGCAAAGGCCGCGACGGTCCAGAGGACGTATTATCGGCTCCAATTCCACCTTACCCGAACCCAGGAACACACTTCTCGTAACGGCATGCAGAACGCCATGGTTGCTAATACCGTTTTTAGCATAATAGAAGTTAAAATAAGCCCAGTGACCAAGCACTACGAAATAGTAGTACAGCACACAGACCAGAGCTGCCCCCAATCCAATCTTGAATTTCTTTTTCATGCTTCCCCCATTCTTCGCTGTTTCACAAAGCATACCACGTTAATTCTAAGTCAATTCCCCCCAATAGAAAAGGGCCGCGCGATTAAGCGCAGCCCTTCCTGTAATCTTTGGGTGTTGAGTGACGTGACTTAGAAGCCCATGCCGCCCAAAATCAAAGGACTCTGACCCCAATGATTCCGACCCCAATGATTCCCAATGATTCCGCTACTGTTGGTCAGCGTGTTATAGGTCGCGGTCGCACAGGTTGGTGCCGGTATTGCCGAAGGCCCCGAATATCATAAAGCCGTTATCACGGATGATCTCGATCTTGGTCGGCACCGCCTCCAGGCTCCAGCTCCCCCCCGAAGAAACATCTCGTTACTCTTCCAATTTCCTAAATACGACTATCGAATTATTATCAGCAGGTTCGGGAAGTTGCTTATTTGTAACAATAACATTGAATGTTCGCTCAACAAATGTGACTTGCAAAGCATCAAATTCAGCTTCCAAATCATAAATTTCTTCAACATCATCTTCGTCTTGCTCAGCTAATATGATGTTAATATCAAAAGAAGTTTCTTTTTGCTCAATCCAGATCATCCTGAAATTGGGAGAAATATAGCAAACTAGTGCCTGCATCAAATTCAGAGCCTGCTCTTGCAACTGACTTAATTTCATGAGACACCTATACCAACCGATCCCCTAATTGCATTGATCTTCACGTCTTCCGTATAAAATTGCCCTTTTGGCTGCGGGAATATCCCTAATCCTTTCTGAACCAATAGTTGTCTCCAATATAAATTTCTGAGTATCCTTATAAATCCGCTCTAGACTGTTTGCGATGCTTTCCAAATTCTTTTTATCTCGTTCGCTTTCATGCTCTAAGACTACATGAATGTTCAAACACTCCTCGTCCTGTGCAATCCAAATTATTCTGAAATTTTCAGAAATTTTTCCCAAAAACTCTTTCATTAAAATCAAGGCGTTATCTCTAATATCCAACATTACTAAAACCCTTATGAAGGAGGCGCCGAATTTGGATTAGTAGGCACAACACTTGGACTTTTGCTACCTTTAATAATAAACACATTGGTAGGTTGACTAGCATACCCTGCACCTGGGTTCACATTTGTTCCAGTAACTCCATTATATTGGACTACAGGAAACCCCTTTTTGTTGGTCCCTAATGACCTGCCCCCTTTATTCGGTCACTCGGTAAGAGAGTTTTCCTTTTTCCAGTTTGCATAGTTTTGCACTTTTGTCATCAGGGAAGGTCACATTATCAACGCTATTGAGTGTACCTCCTATGAGTGGCCAGCTATATGTCTAGCTTGTTTCTGGTAACTAACTGTCCTGGAAATATTACCTACTGATTTACGGTGTGATTAACGGTGACGATTTACGGTGACAGTAACCGAATTATCTCTTCCCCAATAGAAAAGGGCCGCGCGGTTGCGCAGCCCTTCCCTGTAATCTTTGGGTATGACGCGTCAGGCTTAGAAGCCCATGCCGCCCATGCCGCCCATACCGCCCATGCCGCCCATGTCAGGCATGGCAGGACCACCTTTGTCGTCCGGAATTTCGGCAACCATGGCTTCGGTGGTGATCAGCAGACCGGCAACAGAGGCCGCATCCTGCAGAGCCGTACGCACAACCTTGGTCGGGTCAATGATACCGGCCGCGACGAGGTCGCAATATTCTTCTTTCTGAGCATTGAAACCATAGTTCGGATCATTGCTTTCGAGAAGTTTACCGGCGATCACGGCACCGTCTTTACCGGCGTTTTCAGCGATCTGGCGAACCGGCGCTTCGAGGGCGCGACGCACGATGGCAACACCAACATTCTGGTCGGCGTTTTCGCCTTCAAGACCTTCGAGAACGCGTGTGGCATACAGCAGAGCCGTACCACCACCGGGCACAATGCCTTCTTCAACAGCAGCGCGGGTGGCGTGCAGAGCATCGTCAACACGGTCTTTACGTTCTTTCACTTCAACTTCGGTGTTGCCACCGACCTTGATCACGGCAACACCACCGGCCAGTTTGGCCAGACGTTCCTGCAGTTTTTCACGGTCATAATCGGATGTTGTGCTTTCCACCTGGGAGCGGATCTGGCCGCAGCGGGCTTCGATCTCTTCTTTCGCGCCGGCGCCGTCAACAATTGTTGTGTCGTCTTTGCTGATGGTGACGTTTTTCGCTGTACCCAGCATTTCCAGACCAACTGTTTCCAGTTTAATGCCGAGATCTTCGGACACAACCTGGCCACCGGTCAGTGTGGCGATATCCTGCAGCATGGCTTTGCGGCGATCGCCGAAGCCAGGGGCTTTCACAGCAGCGATTTTCAGGCCGCCGCGCAGTTTGTTCACAACCAGAGTGGCGAGGGCTTCGCCTTCTACGTCTTCTGCAATGATCAGCAGCGGACGGCCGGACTGGGCAGCAGCTTCGAGAAGCGGCAGCATGGGCTGCAGGCTGGACAGTTTGCTTTCGTGCAGCAGGATGTAGGGGTTATCAAGATCAACGATCATTTTTTCAGCGTTGGTGATGAAGTAAGGAGACAGGTAACCGCGGTCGAACTGCATGCCTTCAACAACTTCCAGCTCTGATTCCAGGCCTTTGGCTTCCTCAACGGTGATCACACCTTCTTTGCCGACTTTGTCCATGGCGTCAGCGATCATCTTGCCGACGGATACTTCGCCGTTGGCAGAGATGGAGCCAACCTGGGCAACTTCCTCGCTTGAGGAAATACCTTTGGAGCGGGCTTTCAGGTCTTCGAGCACTTTGGTCACCGCCAGGTCAACACCGCGGCGCAGGTCCATCGGGTTCATGCCGGCGGCCACGGCTTTCATGCCTTCCTTGATCAGGCTCTGGGCCAGAACAGTGGCAGTGGTTGTACCGTCACCGGCCACATCGTTGGTGCGGCTGGCTACTTCACGGACCATCTGGGCGCCCATGTTTTCATATTTGTCTTTGAGTTCGATTTCCTTGGCCACAGAAACACCGTCTTTGGTGATGCGCGGGGCGCCGAAGGATTTTTCGAGAAGAACGTTACGGCCTTTCGGGCCGAGGGTCACTTTGACGGCATTGGCCAGCGTATCAACACCTTTAAGGATGCGTCCACGGGCGTCAGAACCGAATTTTACTTCTTTTGCCATTTTAAATTCCTTTGTGTCTTTTAAATCTGTCGCGAGAACCGGGGTTCAATCGCGCTTAAGAATTTCCGGATGCGAATTATTCGATAATGCCGAGAATATCGGATTCTTTCATGATCAGAAGGTCTTCACCTTCGACCTTGACTTCGGTGCCGGACCATTTGCCAAACAGGACGGTATCGCCTGCTTTTACATCCAGTGCTGTCACAGTGCCGTCTTCGGCTTTGTGGCCGGAACCTACGGCAACGATTTCACCCTGGCTTGGTTTTTCCTGGGCGGTGTCCGGCAGAATGATGCCACCGGCGGTTTTCTGTTCTGCGTCGACGCGACGAACCAGAACGCGGTCATGCAAAGGACGAAATGCCATTTCGTAATTCCCTCTATTTTGTTGGGTTGAAGTTAAAGGTTAGCACTCACTCCCTTAGAGTGCTAACAGCTGCCTAGAGAGATAAGCCATGGGAAGAGAGAGTCAAGGGGATCGGGTGAAAAAACTTCACCTTTTTGTGATTTTTTTGAGAGAGAGCGGGAGATGCCCTCCTCTGTCAGTCATATATGGACGCGGGAGAGAGAATTGCAAGACGAAGGTCACGGATTAATTATCTTCAAAATTAACAGCCGCTGCCAACAAACCATCCATCCAAGGATGCTTACTATAGTCTAAGAAATAATAAACATTATCGGTGAATTCTTTTGAGATCACAGGTTGTTCACTTCGAAAATAAATATACCTCCGAGAATAAATTTGTGTAATTTCATTGCAAAGGTTCACTTCATTCGGCGTTAGTTGAATGGTTACAACTTCTGGCATTGAGAAATATGGTCCAGATGGCCGCACAAATGCGATAGCCATCCCAGGAGTAAGAGGAACAAAACACTTACAGGGCAATAAGGGATTAGGGCCATCTATATCCTGTAAAAAACCCTCGCCAAAAATAAACTCTCGAGAGTCTGAAAACATTACTATGATTTTCCCACTCGCCCGAAGACTGGCAATCATTTCTGGATATTTAATTTGGATATTACGTAACTCCAAAACTTTTAAATCATTGGAATCTCTGAACGGTAAATCCGGAAGAAATTCATTTCTAAAAGCTTTCTGTTCGAGCGTTAATTTATGCCTAAACCCCGGACTACGCACAATGAGCGATGCAATACTTTCTGCGAAATCATTTTTACTCTTTGAATCAAACGAACCTGCTTTAAATCTTTTCATGTAAGCCATCTCTTCATTCGACGGCTTTGCCTCCAGACTGTTCAGTGCATCAACGACAAAAGATATTCTGTCATCAGCGGCTTGAAAACTCGATTCAATAGAATGGCTCCAAGGCCCCTCTAAATCTATATAGTGGTGATTGCCAACTACCCCAAATTTGGCTGGTGCCCCCCTTACTAAATCACCTTCCGAAGATAATCTGCAAACCTTTCCTTCATTGTCCATCCAAAATTTGGAAAGCGCCTTTGGCCAGTAATGATCTTTAGTCAAAAATATGCTCCAGCTTAAGCCAATTATTTAGATAAGGAGCTTACCATAAATTCACATATTTTAGTAAAGGCTCAAAATTAAGCCCTATACGGCAGCAGGTGGCGGACCATTTCGCGCATGGTTTCGATGGCCGGTTCCGGGCCGAACAGCTTGGCGCCCTGGATGGCGCCGTCGATGATGACCATCAGTTGCCGGGCAAAGGAGATCGGATCCTTGAGCCCCATGTCGGCGCCGAGGGTGGCGAACTGTTTCAGGCTGCGTTCCTTGTGGGTCTTGATGGCCCTGAACACCGGACTTTTCGGATCGGCATATTCCGCCGCCCCCTTCAGGAACATACAGCCGTTGAATTCCGGCGAGCGGAACCATTCCTCGTAAATCTCCAGCCAGACCTTGAGCCGGCCGACCGGTTTCTTGTCCCAGCCGACAGTTTTCTGCCGGTACTGGTCGGCAAACCAGGCCTCGCGCCGCTGCAGGACCGCCACCACCAGATCGTCCTTGGACTTGAAATGATTATAAAGGGTCATTTTGGCGACGCCGGATTCCTTCAGAATCGTATCAATGCCGGTGGCGTGATAACCGTCCCGGTTAAACAGCTTTACCGCCGTCTCCACAAGATGATCTTTGCGTGATGAGGCCATCAAATAATCCCATACAAACCTGTCTATTTTATCTGTCAAAAACCATATTCCTTTTTCGTCCTCCTTGCAACTTTTCACTTTTATTGAAGAAATATCTTGAATATAGACAGACCTGTCTGTATATATCAAAACAACAACGGAGAACAACGCTATGCAGAACTCACAATCACTCCCGGAGACCCTGCGCCGGAATTTCCCCAACCTGTTCTGGCCCTGGTTTGGCGGGGCAGTCGCCATCAGCCTGCTGGGCCTCGTGACCAGCACATCCGGCGTTCCGCTGCTGATGGCGCCGTTCGGCGCAAGCTGCGTTCTCGTTTTCGGTCTTCCCAAAAGCCCGCTGGCTCAACCCCGAAACGTCATCGGCGGTCATATCCTCACCGCCCTGACCGGATTTATCTTCTTGTATCTGTTCGGGGACAGCTGGTGGGCCATGGGACTGGCTGTCGGCACGGCAATCGCCCTGATGCAACTGACCCGGACAACCCACCCCCCGGCCGGGGCAAACCCGATCCTGGTGATGATGTCCGCGCCGGCAGCCCCTTTCCTTATATTCCCCGTCCTCTCAGGCGCCCTGATCGTGGTGCTGACAGGATTGTTGGTGAACAACCTCTCCTCCACCCGAAGCTACCCCCTCAAGAAAGGAAACCAAGATGTATAAACTCTATGATCTCTCCCTGTCCGGCCATTGCCATCGCGTGCGCCTGTTCCTGAACCTGCTCGGTCTCGACTATGAAGCGGTCCCTGTGGACCTTCTGTCCGGCGAGCATCTGCAGGAGGCCTACCTCAAACGCAACCCCTTCGGCAAGGTGCCGGTGCTGGAAGACGACGGTTATCTGGTCCGGGAGTCCAATGCCATCCTGGTTTATCTGGCGCTCAAGCATCGGGCCCGGGACTGGTACCCGGTGGTCGACGACGCCAAAACTGCCGCCGAAATCCAGCAATGGCTCAATGTGGCCGCCAACGAGGTGCTGCAGGGCCCGGCCAAGGCCTATGTGGCCCGGGTGTTCGGCGGCGGTGACGAGGCCTGGAACGAAGGCGTAGAGAACAGCCACAAGCTTTATGCCCTGATGGAGCCGCTGCTGGAAGGGCGCGACTGGCTGGTGGGCGATCATGGCACCCTGGCCGACATCGCCATGTACAGCTATATCTCCCGCGCGCCTATCGCCGGGGTGGATATTTCCGGCTATGCCAACATTCAGCGCTGGCTTGACAATGTGGAGGGCCTTGAAGGCTTTGTCGCCATGCCCGACCCGGCATAAGGCCATGGACAATCTTACCCCCAATATGACGGAGCTCTCCCCCTTTCACAAGGGGGAGCAGCACCTGCAGGAAATCACCGGACGGCGCCGTCTCACGGAAAAGATCGGCCGCAATTTCATTCGTCCCTATCTCACGGAACAGCACCAGGATTTTTTTCGGGAGCTCCGCTATCTATTTCTGTCGCGGCGGGACGGGGACGGCTGGCCCCTGCCCCTGTTCCTGCAGGACGACCTGCCCCTGATGACCGTGCCCGATGATCAGCACCTGATCCTGCACGGGCCGCCCGGCGATCTGCAGGAAGGGCAGCGGCTGGGCGTGCTCGGCCTGGACCTCACCAACCGGCGGCGCAACCGGGTCAACGGCCGGATCATCGCCCGGGAAGAGGATCTCATCATCCTGCGGGTCGACCAGGCCTATGGCAATTGTCCCCAGTATATCGACCTTGAAGACGTAGGGCGGCTTCCTGCCCCGGGCCCGGAAGTGACTCTGACGTATCTGACCCCGGAACTGGAGGGTTTCATCCGCGCAAACCGGCGTTTCTTTATCGCCAGCGGCTATAACGGACACCTGAATGACGTGCTCAGCGGCATGGATATCTCCCACCGCGGCGGCGTGCCCGGTTTTGTCCAGGTTGTCGCGCCGGACCGGCTGATCTTCCCCGACTATTCGGGCAATAATTTCTTCAACACCCTTGGCAATATCCTGATGGATGGAAAGGCAGGACTGATGTTTATAGATTTTCTGAGTGGCGCGCGCCTTCGTATTCTCGGCAAGGCCCGGATAATCTTCAAAAACTTCGAAGAAGCCGGCTGGACGCCCGACCCGGACGCGCCGGAGGCAAACCGGCTGGTCGAAGTTGAGATTGAAAAAGTGCTTCATGCACCGGGCGGGCCATAGTCTTACCACAAATCTTTCTATAATGGACCGGGTAATTGAGAGGGTCAGCCATGTATAAACTCTATGAAATGGCCTATTCCGGGCACAGCCACCGGGTCCGCCTGTTCCTGTCCCTGCTGGGGCAGGACTATGAAAGCCGGCCGGTGAGCCTGCGTGACGGCGAGCACCTGACCGACGCGTATAAAAAGATCAATCCCTTCGGCAAGATCCCGGTGCTTGACGATGACGGCCATCTGGTCCGGGAATCCAACGCCATTCTGGTCTATCTGGCCCTCAAACACAAAGCCCGGGAATGGTATCCTGTCGATGATCCGGCCCGGGCGGCGGAAGTGCAAATGTGGCTCAATGTGGCCGCCAACGACATCCTGCAGGGCCCGGCCAAAGCCTGGATCGCCACCATGTTCGTGCCCGATGAGACCGCCGTCCGGGACGGGCTTGAGGCAAGCCGCAAGCTATTAGGCGTTATGGACGGTCTTCTCGATGGCCGCGACTGGCTCGTAGGCGACGGCCCGACCATCGCCGATGTGGCCAATTACTCGCATATTTCCAAGGGACCTCTGATCGGCCTCGACCTCGAGCCTTATCTGAACGTGCTGCGCTGGCAGAAAAATATCGAGGCCCTGCCCCGCTTCATCGCCATGCCGACCCCGGAGAAGTACTGAGCGACTAGATGTAAGCCAAGAACATCGTCTGAGAATATTAATTATTGTCTCGCTTTACCCCCAATATGGTCTGTAATTTCTCCTGAAAAATAACTTCTAATTTTTTTTCATTGTGTGCGTTCCAAACAAATCTATCGAACAATTCTTTTGCAGCGCTTTCAATGACCCGAATAGTTTCTTCTTGTGTTTTACCGGTAAAAGGCCACTGTATTTTAGCTCCCGAAGAAACAAAGACAGGAGGCATGATTTTGAACTGATACAAGAACTTTATTCCCGAGTTTTCGAACTTATCTCCTTCCTCTACTTCGGTGATATCTTCCCCAATCCCGAAGGCTCCAATATTCTCCAACTCCTCCCCTACTAGTAAATTCACCGAAAATCCGCCAAAATAGTCACGGATATGCCCCCCACCCAACATCTGGTAGATGAAAATATGGTTGTCAGAATCATAGAGTCCTGTAACATCGCGAAATCTCTTTTCAATATAGGCCATCACAATTCCTTCATTTCCCGAAACTCTCGCTCGAGCTTGTCAAATTCTTTCTTGGCCGCCGCATGCCCTTGCTCCGCCGACCGGCCGAACCAGAGATGGGCAAAGCCGTTATCCTGCTTGCGGCCGCGGCCCTCAAGATACATCATGCCGAGCCGGTATTGCGCTTCAGCATTCCCCTCTGACGACGGCCCCTTCTGCACCGGCCGGTTATAGAGATAGTTATATTCGAGGCCCGTTTTCGACCGCGCCGCCTTCTCATACCAGTCCGCCGCTTTGTCCAGATCGACCTCGACCCCAAGCCCCAGTTCATAGGCAAGGCCAAGGCGATACATGGCTTCCTCATCGTCCTGGCCCGCCCGGCAACGGTAATAGCTAAACAACTGCGCCTGATCCTCGACTTGGCCAAGCTGTGGATTTCCAGACAGGGGTTTCAGTCCCTCAGGCAGGCGGGAGCCGCAAGGATCACCCATCATGCATCCCGAAAGCAGCAGCGGTGCGATCAGGATTAGTAAATTCAGCTTTTTCATCATTCCCCCCTTGCCGCCGTCAGCCCTGCGGCCGGTAGATCCCCTTCGGGTCCTCGACCTCGATCACCCACAGGTCCTCGTCATAATCGCGCTGGCGGGCAATGTAAGTGTCGGCTTTGTCTTCCGGCACCGGGTCATCGCCGAGCGGGCAGCGCCAGACCATCACCCCGTCCAGGTCCCGCGCCTGGGTATAAAGGATACAGCCGGGGCCGAAAAGGTTCTGCTTGATCAGTACAAGACCCCGGTCCGCATCCCCCTTGTGCAGCACCATGGCGCTGATCAGTTCCACGTCCAGCCGCCTGATTTCCGCCGACACCCAGATCGAGGTTTTTAATCTTTCTTCGAACATAAACCCTCTTTGGCTTCAAACATACAATACCCATAGACATTTAATTCCGGCTCACTATAAACTCGAGAAGCATCGGGAGGAAACGAAAAGTGTCAACAAGCGGGACAGACCAGTGGCTGGCGAAACTGACCAGCACCATCTGCAAACTGGGCCGGGCCGGGTTCGAGGAAACCCTGTTCGAGCTGGTCAACCTGGCCGTCACCGTGGATCACTGTACGGTTTTCATCAACAGCCCCGAGGGCCAGACCGAGCATCTGTTCACCCAGAGCCGGCTTGATGAGGAGACCTGCAACAGGCTCGCCCGCGCCTATGTGTCGGACTTTTGGGCCCGGGATCCGCAACTGGCGCCAATGACCGAAGACGGCGCACCATCGGAAGGGGATCAGCTTACCGTGCTGGGCAAAACCGACACGGCGGGCTATCCGGAAGATTACCGCAAACAGTTTTTCGAAAAGACCGGCCTGATCGACAAGGTCTCCAGCCTGCTGCAAACCAGCGCCTTTAATATTTACTGCAGCTTTTACCGGCTGGAACAGTCCGGCCCCTTTTCGGAACAGGATTTCAGGGAGCTTTCCCGGCTGCTGCCGCTGCTGACCAACCTGATTTTCAAGCATTCCCGCCTGACCCAGTTCCGCGACAAACCGGCAGATCCCATTGTCACCAGCGTACCGCTGGGCCGGTCGCCGGATTTGATGAACCGGCTTTTGCATGAACAGAGCGAGGTCTTCGGCCAGTTGACCGATCGGGAACGGGAAGTCTCTGTGCGCATCATCCAGGGCTATACATCCGAGGCTATTGCACTCGATCTGGGTGTGGCCATTTCCACCGTTCATACCTACCGCAAGCGGGCCTATGCCAAGCTTGGCATTTCCTCACAGAACGAACTGTTCAGCCTGATCCTGGAACGGATGCCGGTTGCGACTTGATAAATGCACCTGATCACACTTTGTCCTTGCCTGCCTTCATGGCCAGGAAGGCAGCACCAAATGTTGTGATAGGGCCAAGCTTCGGGTCAATCTTCTTCAGGAGGCGTGCCGCAAACAACGACCTGGGATAATAAATAGCGCCGCGGATCTCGATGACCCGCAATCCGGCATTTTCAGCCAGCGAACGCAATTCCGGTGCCGTCCGGAACCGGGCCCGACGCCAGAGTTTCGAACCGAACCAGGCGCGAAACCGGCGTTGTACCGCCCACAGGCTCCACTTTCCAAGCTCGCCGATGACCAGACAGCCACCCGGTCGCAGGACACGTGCAATTTCGGCAAAGACCGGTGCCGGATCAACGACAAAACACAGGATTGTTTTGGCAAGAACGATATCAAACTGCTGATCGCTGAACGGCAGGGCTTCGGCTGTGGCGACATAAAAATGCGCATCGGGAAAATGCGCATCGGGCTGATCGCGCGCAGCCTGTGCCGTCGCCGCTTCAATCATTTTTTCGGAGATATCCACCCCGGTTATCCGCGCCCCGCGCCGGGCAAGTTCAATCGCATTCGTGCCATCACCGCACCCGACATCCAGGATGTCCCTGCCAGCGGGATCGCCCATCATTTCATTGAGTACCCGATCCTCAAGCGTCTCGGTAAGTTGACCAATCTCTGACGCCCGCCATTGGGCATAAATATCGGGATCGAGGTCCAATTCTTCTCTCTTTGCCGTCACTGGCATACCTTTCGCGCTGACAGGCCCGGAATATTTTGTCATACTTCATATCTACAAGTGTGCTGCACCGCAGTCCAAAGTCAAGTATCTGCTTTGGACAATCTCTGTTCAATCAAAAATTCGGAAGGGAAAGGAAAATCATGAAAGACAAAACCCTGAACGCCCTGAACGAGGCTCTTGAAGATGAATATAAAGCCCGGGCAACCTACAGAAAAGTGATTGAGACCTTTGGCGAGATTCGGCCGTTCGTCAATATTGTTGAAGCAGAAGATCGTCACGCCCAGGCTCTGCTGCGCCAGTTTGAACGCCTAGGCTTTGAACCACCTGAGGATCGCTGGGATGGACAGATTAAGGCCCCCGCGTCAATAAAAGACGCCTGTGCCGAAGCCATCGATGCCGAAATAGAAAATGCGGAAATGTATGATCGTCTTTTGAAAGAAGTTGAGGACCCTTCCGTCCGTAACGTTCTTCTTAACCTGCAGGATGCTTCGCAAAACCGTCATCTTCCGGCTTTTCGCAGATGTCTGGGAAGATATTCGGAATAAGTGCCCTGCCCTGATTGCATTCCACGACAGTCCGTCAGCCACCATTGTCAGCCGGACGCCGGTCAGCTATACAAAATTCGCAGGGGAGCCAGTCACATTTGGCGTTCGCCGTGTCTTTTCATTTCCTTCCAGCCGTTCTATATCTTGAATAATCAGACTTACCAGAGGAACCTCCATGACCAGACCTAACCGCCCGCAGATGCAATATCCTTTCTCTGACGATCTGGAATATGCCAGCCCGGAAATGGTGGCGGAAGGGGTCTATCGCTGTCGTATCCCGCTGGAGTTCGGCCCCCCCTATATCAACAGCTGGCTGCTGGAAGAGGAGGATGGCTGGACCGTGGTGGATACGGGCATGGGCACGGAGGTATCCTCCAACGCCTGGCGGAAAGTGTTTAAAAACTTCCTGGGCGACAAACCGGTAAACCGCCTGATCGCCACCCACATGCATCCGGACCATCTGGGGCTGGCCGGCTGGATCTGCCATAAATGGAACATTCCGCTGCATATGTCGCAAACCGAATATCTCATGGCCCGGACCCTGATTGCCGACACCCACCATGACGTACCGGACGAAGCAACGACCTTTATCCATGCGGCCGGGTACACCGGGGAACAGGAGGATATGTACCGGGCCGAATTCGGCAAGTTCGGCAGCGTGATCCGCACCCTGCCCCATGCCTTCCACCGGCTTAAGGACGGCGACCGCCTGACCATTGGCGGCGTGGACTGGAATGTTGTGATCGGCCGCGGCCATTCACCGGAGCATGTCTGCCTGCACTGCCCGGAAAAAAACCTGTTTATTGCCGGCGATCAATTGCTACCGGAAATTTCCTCCAACATCAGCGTCTGGCCGACGGAACCCGAGGCAAATCCACTGAAAGACTGGCTCGAGTCCTGTGCGAAACTGAAAGATTACCTGCCAGAGGACGTGCTGGTCCTGCCGGCCCACGGCAATCCCTTCAGGGGGGCCAGGGAACGGCTGGCCTATCTGATTGCCGATCATGAGGAAAATCTCGCCAAGCTACTTGAACTGTGCCAAACGCCGGTCCGGGTCCCGGACTGTTTTGTCACCCTGTTCAAGCGCGAGTTACCCGACGACAAGATCAACCTGGCGACCGGCGAAACCATCGCCCACCTCAATTACCTGATCCATGACGGCAGCATCATCCGCGAAACGGATGACAAAGGCGTCAACCATTATCGCCGGGCGGAGTGACGCTACTCCGCCGGCACGGCGCTGAACCCGCTTGAGCCGCCGGAACGGCGGCCGGCCTGATGGATCGCGCCGCCGACAAAGAACAGCAGGCACAGCCCGAAGCTGGCCATCAGCAGAATATTCCACTCACTCTCAGTTACCTCGGTTTTTTCCACCTTCTTCAGTTCGCGACCTTCCACCGGCTGGCTCATCTGCCCCTGAGACGCTGCACTCGGTGCCGGAAGGGCAGCAGAAAGACCAAACCCGGCGGCCTCGGCATTGACAAAATCAGCCAGCTTTTCGTTCTCCACGATCAGGTCATATGTGTTGACCAGCTCAATCAGCCGCTCCACCAGCACCTGCCGGGTTTCGTCACTGGCGTCCCAATAATCCTTGCGCACCGCTTCCAGCATACGTTCGATGATCTGGGCCTGGGCGCCGGGGTTTACTTTTTCAAACCATTCCTGAATGCCGAGATCGAACTTGTCGTTGACATAGATCTCGGCAAATTCCTGCCACTGGTCGGCCCGCACCAGATTGGGATCAACCACCTGCCAGCCCCAGAAATTGGTGATCTTGCCTTCCATGGTGGTCGCCCCCGAATAGCCTTCCTTCATCATTTCGCTGACCCAGCGGCTGTGCTGGGTGCGGGTGCGCAGTTCCTTGGCCAGGAACTGGGCGGCATCCTCGGCCCGCGGATTTTTGGCGTCCCGCAGGTTGGAAATGACCATGTCCGGGCTCTTGCCGTCCAGGTTGCGAATGGCTAGTGACAGGCCGCCAAAATACTCAAAGGGATCGTCGCTGGAAATCATGCCATAGAGGTTGGACGAACGGGCAAACATGGCCACATCGGTGCCGGACAGCTGCTTGCCGTAGATATTGACGCCCTCCACTTTCTCACCCCAGCGGTCGGGATCGGCCCCGTAAGCGTTGCCCATTTTGGCCATGTAATTATCGGCGATTTTAGCGTCCGTTTCCCAAGTATCGCTGGCTCGAACCGCATCATCAACGCCGGAGCCGTAAGTGCCGCTTTCACCGGAGAACACCCGCACGGTGGAGAAATAGTCCGCATCCTCCTCGCTCATGCCCTCGGCCAGAAGTTCTGCCCTGACCCGCTGGCTGTTGTCCCAGATGGAGTTATTGGCTTCCCTGAGCTCGGCCACCTGCTTCACCGCCTCGGCCAGCCGCAGCACCACATTGGGGAAGGCATCCCGGTACAGCCCGGTGGCCGACAGCACCACGTCGACCCGGGGCCGCTTCAATTCCCGCATGGGGATGATTTCAGTGCCGGTGACAATGCCGCTGTCGCTCCAGACCGGACGCACCCCCATGGCATAAAGCGCCTGGCTTTCCAGCACGCCATAATGACGCATGGCCTCGATGGACCAGAGGGAAAAAGCCAGCTTATCGGGATAACGGCCATGCTGTATGTAATAATCGCTGATCACGCCCTCGACCAGTTCCTTGCCCTGTTCCCAGGCGGCCCTGGTCGGCAGGCGGGCTGGATCGAAGCCATAGAGGTTGTAGCCGCTGGCAAGAGAGTCCGGAGACCGTACAGGATCACCGCCAGTCTTGACCGGAATATAATTACCGTTGAGCCCCGCGACCAGATGGGGCATTTCCCGGATGCCTTCCATGCGGTTGTAGTAATCGCGGCCCTTTTCCATGTCGGCCTGTAATTCTTCATCCAGGTCGCCGATATCCTTGCCCAGGATCACATAGTCGCGCACGGTCCTGAAACCGGCCAAATCCTCCAGATTATCGGCCTTGCTGTCGAGGTGGTCGGTGCCAGACTCTTCCGCAGACCCATAATCGTCGCCCTCGATTTCCCGCGCCCGGGTCACGAAATCCCGGCCCAGCATCTGGACAATGGTGGAGGTCACCAGATCCGGTTCAGCCAGTTCGCCGAAGGTATGCAGGCCCAGCGGCTGGTTGGCATTGGCCACATCCTCCAGATAGAGATGCAGCTGTTCCAGGAAATGATCAAAGTCTGCCGCGATGTCGGTTTCCGTCAGGCCCAGGTCGTCACAGACCTTGCTTTCAAAACAGATTTGCTTGAGCTGTTCTCCGGTTTTCTGTTTCACCCCGCCGTCATCCAGCGACTTATACTGGTGCATCAGTTCATGCACATTGGCGGTCTCGCCTTCCAGTCCGGCGGCGGCGAAAGGCGGCGTCATATGGGCCACGACAACGGCGCTGCCGCGACGCTTGGTCTGCATGGCCTCGCCCACATCGTCAATGATGAAAGGATACATGACCGGCGTGTCCCAGACGGCCAGGTTGCCCTGGTCATAACGGGACAGGCCCCGCTCCTTGCCGGAAAGATATTCCTGACTACCATGGGTGCCGAGATGGATGATGGCGTCGCTGTTCCAGAACTTGCGAGCATAATAATAGGCGGCCAGATAATAATGGTTCATGGGCACCGTGCCCTGGTGATAGATCAGCTTGTCCTGGTCCTTGTCGTCGGAGCGCGGCGGCTGGCGCATCACCAGCATATTGCCGTTGCGGATCCGGGGCAGCACGAAGAAGGCCTCGCCGTCCCGCTTCACCACCATAAAATTATCCTCGGCCTTGCCCCAGAAATCATTGATCGGTTTGGTGACGTCTTCCGGCAGGCTGTTGAACCAGTCGAGATAATCCTTCACCGGCATCAGTTCCGCCAAGTCGTCCTTTAGCAGTTCGTCCAGTTCATAGTCCCGGTAGAAGGGATTGAGGATACGGTCGACGGGATCGGTGAAATAGGTACTGTCGACCTTGTTGACACCATAACCCGCCTCATTGAGGTTGGCGCTGATGGACCGCAGGCTCTGTTCGATATTGAGGAAAGAGGCGCCCATATCCTTGTCGCCCCAGACCATAACGGCCAGTTTCTTTTCCCCATTGGGCTTGTGGCGCAAGGCGGCATATTTCAGGGCGCGGGAGACCAGATGGTCCAGCTGATAATCGATCACTTCGGCCCGGCCAGTCTGCTTGTTCACCGCCGCCACGATCACCGGATCAATCACCCCGGCGCTCTCCGGAAGCACAAGAACGAAAGGTGTCATGGTGGCCGAGATACCCTGGCTGTCCTGTTCCCAGTCTGCCTGACTGCCGTCAAAATAGGTCAGCGCCTGCATCACCGGCACGCCAAGACGTTCGAATTCCTCTTTCCGCTTGCCAGCCCAGTGAATAGAGCGAAAGTTCACGATGACGTCGATGATCGTTTCGCCGTCCTTCTGCAGCATCGGCACATAGTCACTGGACCGGGGACTGACCTCGAAAAAGAAGGGGATGGCCAGCGCCCCCTTTTCCTCGATCCGGGCAATGGCCGCATCGACCACATCCGTATTGACGGATTCAATCTGGGACCGTTGCAGGAGGACGCCGACGACAGACTCTTGACCATCGAGCTCCACACCCCGCCAGTTCAGATAGGACCCGACATCCTGAAAGATAAGTCCTTCATATCCGGGAGCATAGATCCCCACTTCCGGATAGACCACCGGTGCCGGGACAGACGTTGAGCCATTACCGAAAACCTGATGGGCCAGATAATCGGCCATGCGGCTGAGGTTCACCTTGCCGCCATTGTCATAATAGTCATGCAGCGCCTGCGCCTGTTTCGTTGTCAGTCCCTTCACCAGGTCAGGGCTTTGCAGCCAGTTGACGGCCAGCAACCGGGCCTTTGCCGCCGCCACCGCCGGCAGGAATTTGCCGAAGGATTTTTCACTGCTGCGGGCGGAGGAATCATCCATTAGAACCAGATCGTAACCATTGAACCTGGCCAGCGCCTGCTCCCCGGTCTTGAAGTCCCGGGCATTCACTTCATCAAAGGAAATATCATGCCGGGCGGCAAACTCCTTGATCACCGTGATCTTGGCCGCATTGGCGTGAGTGCCCGACACATAGAGAATTTTGTGGGTCTGTCCCGCCAGTGAAGTTGTGGTCAAAGCCAGAAAGGCCATCAAGGTCAGCAGAATGCGCATGGTATTTTCCTGTAAATAATCAAACTAGTCAGCGGAACTTTCTGCAGTTCCCTCGTCAGGTACATAGATGATTGAGCCGTCCGGCATGCGGTAGGCAACACCCGCCTTGACGCCCTCACCGGAGCCGATATTGCCGGTGCTTTTATAGGTTTCGATCTTCTCGCCCTTTTTGATGATCATCTCCATATCTTCCTGGCCGGGGTTCTTGATCACCATGACATCATCATCCAGAAAGGGGTTGATCGGATTCTGGGCAATGGAAATCAGCAGTGCCGCAATCAGCACCAGGAAAACATCCACAAGATTGACCACCGACAGGGCCGGGTTGATGGATTCGTCTTCGTCAAGAAGCTTCACGGAGGGCCTCCTTTTCCTGTCCCGGTCCCTCGCTGCAGTTTTCCACATGGGGCAGCAGGGCCACCAGTTCCTGGGCCAGCCATTTCTTTTTGGTGCTGGCGATAAAGAAGGTGATGGAGGCCACCACAAGTCCGAAGATCACGGCGGAAAAAGCGACAATGAGGTTTTCACTGATGCCCTGCACGTCCCCGTCGGAAAGGCTTTTCAGCGCCGGGCCCATGGGAATCATGGTGGCGATCAGGCCGAGCATGGGCGCCACCCGGCTGACCATGCGTACGCCCTCCATTTCACCCAGCGCCGCGACATCCAGTTCGTCTTTGCTCACTTGGGGATTTTCCACCGCCAGCGCCGCCAGCGGATACCCTTTTGGCGTCTCTGCCGCCTGTGACCAAAGCCCGTTCTTCAGCAGCCTGCGAAACCTGGCTTTTCCCCGGCTACGCTGATAGCCCTGAACAAAAAAACCGCCCAAAGCATAAAGGCTGTAGAAAAACAACAGCACCAGCAGGATAAGGACCGGGGCCATAAACAGGTCTGATACCTGATACATTAATTCTTCAAGAGTCCGGATCACGAGACTACTCCACTCAATAATTATCTAATATATGGAAGGGGTTGCCCCTTCTTTTCAAACAATCTCCCTTATGCTCATACAGATCCCCGATCACTTTTGCAACTAATTTTGCGAATCATTATTAATACATTGACCCACCTCGCCATCCTTGTTACAAAAGTTGCGAATCATTATTAATTGTAAAAACAGCCCTCGGGCACCGGGAGTATATTTTATGAATAAATTAGCACTTTTATCCCTTTTGACCGCCAGCACCTCCTGCCTGGCATTACAGACCATTTCCTTCGCGGAAGAGCTCGACTCCGACCTTGGTCCCGAAGCCCCCCTCGAGGTTATTGTGGTTTCCGCCACCCGGACTGCAAACAGGCTTGTGGATGTCCCCGCGACAGTCAGTGTCATCACCGAGGAAAAGATCGATGCCCTGCTGTCCGATAATATTCGTGACATGCTGCGTTACGAGCCGGGCGTGGAAGCGACCAATGCCGGCCGTTACGGCCTTTCCGGTTTTAACATCCGTGGCCTGACCGGCAACCGGGTCAAGATCATGGTCGACGGCACAGAACAGTCAGAAGGCTTTGCCTCCGGTCCCTGGCTGAATTCGCCGCGTAATTTTGTTGATATTGATTCCCTGGAGCAAGTGGAAGTGCTACGCGGCCCGGCCTCAAGTCTGTACGGCAGCGACGCCATGGCCGGTGTGGTCGCCTTTACCACCAAAAGCCCGGCGTCCTACCTTGATAAGGACGGTAACGACACCGGCGGCGCGGCCAAAGCCCTCTATGACAGTGTCAGCAATACCACTGCCGAAACCCTGACCCTGGCCAACCGCACCGGCAAGCTGGAGAGCCTGATCCAGTACACCCGCCGCGACGGCAGCGAGACGGAAAATTTTGGTGAAAATTACAGCGACGCCCTCGGTAACGACCGCACCCTGCCCGATCCCTATGACTATTCCAGCGATAATATCCTGGCCAAAATTGAATATCAGGCGAGCGACGCCCACCGGCTTAACCTGGTCGGGGAATATTTCCGCTCCACCAGCTTCATTGAACTGAAATCCCTGGAGGGCCCCTCCTATAGTTCCTCCTATAACTATTCCAACTATACCGGGGATGACGAATATGAACGCAGGCATATCGGCCTGACACATGAATGGAACGCCAACAACATGCTGTTCGATACACTGGTCTGGGGTGTGGACTGGCAGGATAGTTCAGCTGAGGAACTGACCACCAACTACACGGAACGCTCCAGCTACCTCACCCGCCTGATTGACTACACCCACAGCGAGGAAGATTTCCAGGTTTCCGCCCAGTTTGACAAGATTTTCGGTAGTCATCACCTGACCTACGGCACCATTTTCCAGCACACGGAACAGGAAAACACCACCGATAAATATTATCCGGACATCGACCGGGATCCCGACATCGCCCGCTATACCCCGGTGGTGACCGGCAAAAGCTTCGGTCTTTACCTGCAGGACCAAATCAAACTTCTGGACGGTGACCTGCTGCTGACCCCGGGCGTGCGTTACGACAGTTTCAAGGCCGACCCGGAAGCGGATGACCGTTATACGGAGGAACTTGCCAGTCACAGCAGCGACAAGGTCACCTTCCGCCTCGGCGGTGTCTATAAAATCACCGATGTCGTCTCTGTTTTCGGACAGTTCAGCCAGGGTTTCAAGGCCCCGGAACTGATCCAGCTCTATCGGGAAGACCAGAGTTCCGCCTCCCGCGGGTATGTAACGCTGGCGAATCCGGACCTGGAACCGGAAAGCAGCGATTCCTTTGAAGCCGGCCTGCGCATCAACAACAAGGCAGGAAGCTTTGAACTGACCGGCTTTTACAGCACATATGACAATTTCATCGAACAGACGGTGGATCGTTCAGGTACCCCGACCATCTACCAGTATGTGAACTATAACGAGGCCACCATCAAGGGCATTGAGGCGAGAGCCGCCCTGTGGCTGGATCAACTCGTGGGCGCCCCCGAAGGGCTCGCATTCCAGGCCGCCTTCGCTTATGCCAGGGGTGATACGGAAATTGACGGCGAAAAAACGCCGATCGATTCCATTTCCCCGACCAAGGCGGTGTTTGGCCTGACCTATGATGCGCCTGATGAAATCTGGGGTGTCGGCGTCAACCTGACCCTGGTCGGCAGCAAAAGTGCAGACCGGGTGTCCGATGAAGATTATTTCACCCCGGACAGCTATGCCCTAGTGGACCTGACGGCCTATTACAACATCACCCCGGACCTGTCTTTGCGGGCGGCCCTGTTCAACATCACCGACAAGGAATACTGGATGTGGGAAGATGTGCGCGGGTATGCCAGTGATACCACTTATCTTGATCGCTTCAGCCAGCCGGGGCGTAATTTCTCCGCCAGCCTGAAATACAGCTTCTGATATCTTCCAGCTTCAGAAGAAAAAGCCCTGCTTTCGTAGCGGGGCTTTTTTTGACCGGTCGTACATAAAGGAAATCCTCCTCCCTGATTTATTCCGGTACCCCCTTACATTCGTCATATATTCACAGTATATTATTGTAATATTAGTTCTGAACTCATCCTTCCTAACAGGAGCACCTCATGCGCCTCATCATTCTTCTTCTCTCGCTCACCCTGGGTATCATGGCCGGCTTTTCCGCCCAGGCAGAACCGACCGAAATTTCCATTCATGTGCTGAGCAAGGACGCCAAGTTCATCGGCAGTTCAATGGGTGGCATGCGCATCACCCTGCGCGATGCCCACAGCGGTGAAATTCTGGCCACCGGCCTGACCACCGGCGGCACCGGCAACACAAAACTTCTGATGCATAAGGACGGCGGACGCCGGGCCGTGATAGTGGACAAAACAGCCGGCGGCTTTCATACGACCATCGACCTGGATGAGCCCCGGCTGATCGAAGTGGAAGCCAAAGGCCCCATGGCCCAGATGCAGAGCGCGCACCGGATTGTCTCCAGCCAGTGGGTGGTGCCCGGCAAACATATCACCGCCGGCAACGGCTGGATCCTGGAACTGCCCGGTTTTGTGGTGGATATTCTGTCCCCGCCGGCAGCCCTGAAAATGTCCAGTGATACCAAAGTGGTGAAAATCAGCGCCAATGTGGTGATGATGTGCGGTTGCCCTACAGAACCGGACGGCATCTGGGATAGCAGCAAATTTGAAATCAAGGCGATCATCACCCACAACGGCAAGAAAGACGGCACACTGGACATGGTCTATAGCGGCCCGAAAAGCCAGTATACAACCAGCCTTCCGATTGATAAGCCGGGACTCTATGAGGTGACCGTCTACGCCTATGATCCCAGCAACGGCAATACAGGCCTTGATAAAACCACCTTCCAGGTCCTCGGCAAATAAATGGAGAATATGAGATGAAATTTCTAAACGTTCTGTTTCTGGCTGTCAGCCTGCTGCTGTCGGCCCTGACCCTTACCGTCCATGCGGAGGATAAGCCGTCGATCCTGACTGTCATCACCAGCCCCGATACCCAGACCCAGGGCATGGCGTTTGTGCTCAGCCTCCAGTCGGTCAAACAAGGGGCCACAGTCCGGGTCCTGTTGTGCGGTCCGGCCGGTGACCTGGCCCTCAAAGGTGCCGCCGAAACCAGACTGAAACCCAAAGGCATGAGCCCGCAGATGCTGATGAACAACCTGATGAGCCAGGGAGTCGCTGTTGAGGTCTGCGCCCTCTATCTGCCCAACGCGGGCAAGACGCCGGTCGATCTGGTTGACGGGATCGGCGTGGCCAAACCGCCGGCCATCGCCGCCGCCATGCTGGCGCCCGATACCCGGCTGTTTACTTTTTGAAATCAGGCCGAGGTCACTCCCCGGCCGGTATCGAAACAGCATCCTTGAGCCGCCGGTAATTATCGGTGCGGAATTCGTCGATCAGTTCGTCCAGTTCCGCATCTTCCACCCCGAGGGACTTAAGTGAAATGGCGCCGAGCTGCAGGCTGGCCTCCAATGTTTCCGGCACGACCTGGACGCCAAGTTCGGCATAGTTTTCAGCTGTCGGTAAATCACGGGCGCGGGTAATCACCGGCAGACCCGGCCTCAGACGCCGGACCATCTGGATGGTTTTCTCTGCCGCCTTGGGGTCATCCAGCGTCACCACCACCAGTTTGATCTTGTAAACACCGATGGCCCTGAGCACTTCCTGCCGGCTGGCATCGCCAAAGTAGATTTTATTCCCGTTGCCCCGCCCCCGGGATACATGCTCCACATCCATATCCACGGCGAGCCATGGCTGATCAACAGCGGACAGGAGACGGCCAACGGTCTCCCCTACCCGTCCGTACCCGGCAATCATCACCTGCTTCTCGGCCTCCTGGGCGACTTCTTCGATCGTTGCCGCACCACGCCCGGCAACGGCTGTGGCCAACCTGTCCCCCAGCTTCATCATCAATGGTGTCAGGGCCATGGACAGGACGATGATGCTGAGAAGCGGCTCCAGCAGACCCGGCGGCAAGGCGCCGCTGCTGTCTGCCAGGGTAAAAAGAATGAACCCGAATTCCCCGGCCTGGGACAACAGGAAGGAGGAACGAAACGCTGCGGCCGTTTCCAGCCGGAACAACCGGGCCAGGACAAAAATCACCCCCACCTTCAGCAACAGAAGAGCTGCGGTACCGCCGATAATCAGCCCGAGGTCATCCATCACCGCCACCGGATTGATGGCCATGCCCACACTCATGAAGAAAAGCCCGAGCAACAGGCCCCGGAAGGGCTCCACATCGGCCTCCACCTGATGGCGAAATTCATTGTCCGCCAGTAGCATGCCGGCAATGAAAGCGCCCATGGCCATGGACAGTCCCGCCTTTTCCATGGCCCAGGCAATACCAAGCACCAACAAAAGGGCCGCGGCGGCAAAAACTTCCTGGATGCGGGTGCGCGCGATCAGCCTCAGGGCCGGTCCGATGGCAAACCGCCCGCCAACCAGGGTAGCCAGAAAGATCCCCGCGGCTTCCAGTATCGCAAGTTCCATGCCTGCCGTGGCCCCGAAGCCGCCCTTTGCCGCCAGGGGCACCAGGGCCAACAACGGCACCACGGCCAGGTCCTGGAACAACAGAACTGAAAAGCTTGCCCGTCCCCAATGGGCCGTCAGCTGGTTTCGGTCCGCCAAAATCTGCAATCCGAAGGCCGTCGACGACAAAGCCAGTCCAAAACCGACAATGACAGACACGGCAAATGACAAGGCAAGAGCATAGTGGATGATAAAGGAGAAAAGGATACCCGTCAGCATAAGCTGGGCCCCGCCCAGTCCAAATACCAAACGGCGCATCACCCAGAGGCGCTGCGGCTTGATCTCTATCCCGATCAGGAACAGGAGGAAAACCACACCAAGTTCCCCGATATGGTGGATATTTTCCGTATCCTTAACAAGAGCCAGCCCATTAGGCCCGATCATGGCCCCGGCGGCCAGATAGGCCAGGGTCGCGCCAAAGCCCAGACGGGTAAAAATCAGGACAGCCACCACCGCCGCGGCCAGAAGAATAAGTAACTCGATCATGTTTTAAAAACCATTGGCTGGAAAATTCGCCTTCATGCTAGCCAAATCCCCTGCTCTCTGCAAGAAAAGCCAGCAAGGCGGCAAATGAGACAAGTTTTTTCATGCTTTCCCCAAAAAAATCATGTGCGCTTGGTTGCATTTCGGCCTGGATTGGTCAGAGAAAATTGAGCCCCGAGAGAGAAAAATCAAACGACTCTGACCCCATTGATTGGCTGGTCCCTGGGCGGCGAGGAATTCCTGAATGGCCTGGAACTGCAGACCGGACGCAGGCTGCGGCCCGACAAAAGAGGGCGGGAAACTCTAAGGTGCGAGGCCGCCCTCAAGTAGCCGAAGGCGATAGGGCATTAAAGAAAGAGCGGTAGCTATAAAAGAGGGGGAGGCCGTGAGGCCAAAGTTAGATTTAGGGGGAGCTCAAGTAGCGAGGCTACGAGCGGTAGTTCCCCCTCAATCAAAAAAGAGAGGAACCGGTTAATTTCGGTTACTGTCACCGTAATTCGAATTGAGCCCCGAGAGAGTAAAATCAATCGACTCTGACCCCATTGATTAGCTCCAACAAGAGCTCCAACCATTATTTAAAAAATCCTGTCTTTGGATCGAAATCACATAATAATTTCCCATCAAGGATAATTTGTGGGGCAGTCACCACTTGTAAATATACTGGACGGTCATTTGTAACATAGTAGGTAGAAGTTATCTCTTCAATCCGCCCCCGACATAGTAGCACAATAAGTGTATTATCATTCCTCCAAAATACGTCAGCACCGACACTAGTTCCAAAAAAAACCTGTTTCAAATCATTGCTCTTTTTCTGAAGTTTTGTGCCAAGATAAACCGAAGACCTGACTGCATTCAGCCCAACATTTTCAGATGAGATCAAAGCTACGACTTCATCGTCTGGCGAATTTACAATATACTCCTCAAGAGGCTTTTCTTCACTACATGAAACTAGCATGGTAAAGAAAAGTAATACTGCCAAACTACAAAATAGCCATCTATATCTAAGAAATTCACGGTTTCCCATAGCAACCTGCATCGTAATAGTCTACCCCTCTCATGATGATCGGCATCTCGCCTTCAAGCGTCCCGTTTTCATATAGAGAATAGGCATCCGCGCCATTCTCTAAATCTCCTCGATCAATTCCATATGCCCGACCTGTCGCTGCATAATGAAAGTTACCTAGATCACGACCAGCTTTTGTCGGCTTATTAGTCTTTATTACGGTGTTATTACGGTGCTATTACGGTGACAGTAACCGAATTAACACCCCTCACGCCCCATCTTACCCGGGTTTTTTGAATCCCACTCATATAATCAATGGGGTCAGAGTCCTTTGATTTAACCCCTCTTCATCTTATCCCGCCAGGCTTTCGTTCCGGTCGCCGCCGCGCGGTTTCGTCTCAACCCACCGTCCCAGCGGATCATAGAGGAAAGACGCGGAGACCCGGGAAAAAAAGTTTCAAACACTTCAGGAAAGTTTCAAAAATTGGCTGGGGTGGCAGGATTCGAACCTGCGCATGGCGAGATCAAAACCCGCTGCCTTACCACTTGGCTACACCCCATCACGCGCGACTGGCGGGAAGTGAGGGGAACATATCAAAATAATCACAAGTTTCAATCCTGTTTTTCCCCTTCACCCATTTTTTTGTCATAATTCTGTCAGAGCAGTGTTATTAAAGATTTCGCAATAAGCTTGGGCTATAAGTCCGGTTAAACAAATAACGAATTAAGTCTAATACAGGGGTCTTGAATGGCTATTGTGGTTACCGGCGCCGCCGGATTTATCGGATTTCATGTCTCCCGCCTGCTTCTCGGGCGCGGTGAGGAAGTCATCGGCATTGATATCGTCAACGATTATTATTCTGTCGAGCTGAAAGAAGCCCGACTGGCGCTGCTCGAGGAAAATCCCAATTTTACGTTCCACAAGATCGACTTTTCCGATTTCAACGCCCTTAAAAGCGCCCTTGATCAGCATAAAATCAGCCATGTGGTGCATCTCGGCGCCCAGGCCGGGGTTCGTTACTCACTCACCAACCCGTTCGCCTATGCCCAATCGAACCTGATCGGCCACCTCAATGTGATGGAATATTGCCGCCACCTGGATAATTTCGAACATATGGTCTATGCCTCCTCTTCATCGGTCTATGGCGGCAACAAGAATATGCCGTTCTCGGTCGATGACCGGGTGGATAATCCGGTATCGCTTTATGCGGCGACCAAAAAGTCTGACGAGCTGATGAGCCAGAGTTACGCCCATCTGTTCCGGCTGCCGCAGACGGGCCTGCGCTTCTTCACCGTGTATGGCCCCTGGGGCCGTCCCGACATGGCCATGTGGATCTTTACCAAGAATATTCTGGCCGGCAAGCCGATCCCGGTATTCAACCACGGCGACATGCTGCGCGACTTCACCTTTATCGAGGATATCATCGACGGTGTGGTCCGCTGTATGGATAACCCGCCGAAAGACGACGGCACCATGCACACCATCGGCTCCAATGCCCCGCACCGGGTCTATAACATCGGCAACAACAATACCGAAAAGCTGACGGACATGATCGGCGTACTGGAGAAAGCCTTGGGCAAGAAGGCTGAAATGGAGCTTCTGCCCATGCAGCCGGGCGATGTGAAGGAAACCGCCGCCGATATTTCCGCCATCCAGAAGGACCTGGGGTTTGAACCCAAGACCAAGATCGAGGAAGGCATTCCGCAGTTCGTGCACTGGTACAAAAATTACCACAAAATCAACTAGACAGGATCACAAATGGAGTGGGGGAATTTCATCACCCGATCAATCTGGGCGCTTCTGCAGCCCAGCAATAGCCTGCTTCTGATACTGATCATCGGCCTGTTCCTCAGCTGGCGCCGCCGGATCAAATGCGGACTCAGGCTTGCCACATTCTCCCTTGTCTGCCTGATCCTGATCGGCATCAGCCCCGTTGGCCAGTGGCTGGCGGTGCCGCTGGAAAAGCGATTTGCCGACTACCGGGCCCTGCCGGAAGGCGAATTCGCCGGTATTATCGTCCTTGGCGGGGCGGAAATTACATACCTGAGCGGGGTTCATGACCAGGCCATTCTGAGCGGGCGGTCCGAACGGCTCATCGCCGGGGTCAAGCTGGCGCGGCTTTTTCCCGGCCTGCAGGTCATCCATACCGGCGGTCTTGGCAAGGAAGAGGGCTGGACCGAGAATAAGGTGGCCGGTAGTTTCTTCAGTGATGTGGGACTTGATCCGGCGCGCGTGCTATTTGACAACAAGGCCTATAACACCTGGACCAATGCCACCGAAAGCCTGCAGTTGATCAGGGACAAGGGGCTGGATGACAAGGGCACCTGGCTTCTTGTCACCAGCGCCAATCATATGCCGCGCTCGGTGGGCGCCTTCCGCAAGGCAGGGTTCAAAGTCCGCCCTTACCCGGTCGATTTCGGCACTGATCTCACCTACACATCGTTCCCGGACTTCGAAAGCGGCAAGAACCTCGGCGTTTTTGACGATACCGCCCATGAATGGCTCGGGCTTCTGGTTTATTATGCGACCGGACGATCCAGCAGCCTGTTCCCCGACACAGAAGACCTCAAATAAAAACCCCGGCAACCAGGCCGGGGTCTTCTGAAAATCTAACTTCACAAAATCAAAGCTGCCATTTGCGAAGGGTAGCGGGTTTTTTCATATCCTTCCACATGGCCTTGATATCGGCAATCAGGCCACCCGGCTCCAGAACTCGTTCAAAGAAGTCCGCTGTAAGACCGGCATATTCGTCATGGGACACTGCCCCGACGACAGCCACATACTCGCCTTCAGGAATGGCGTTCAGGTCAGGCACCAGCTTGATCTTGTAATATTTCTCGGCCTCTTCCGGATAGGCAGCCGCATCGGCAACATCCACCGTGAAACCCCGACGTTTCAGGCTGTTGATCAGGTCAACGGACTTGGTATTACGCAGATCAGGACAGTTTTCCTTGAAGGTCAGGCCAAGCACCAGGATTTTGCCGCTGCCTGTGAGCTGCGCGGCAATGCGCTCAGCCACGAAATCGGCCATACCGTCATTGATGGCGCGACCGGACAGGATAATACGCGGATCATGATTGATCTGTTTGGCCCGTTCGGCCAGATAGAAGGGATCAACCCCGATACAATGACCACCCACAAGGCCAGGTTTGAAATTCAGGAAGTTCCATTTGGTGCCGGCAGCTTCCAGAACGTCATAGACGCTGATGCCGAGCTTCTGGAAAATCATGGTGATTTCGTTGATAAAGGCGATATTGATATCACGCTGGGCATTTTCGATGACCTTGGCCGCCTCTGCCGCACGAATGCTGGCAGCCGGGAAAACCCCGCCGCTGGTTACCGCACCATAAAGTTCCGTCAGAACCTGGACTACCTCCGGTGTCTGGCCTGAAATCACCTTGGTGATTTTATCAACGGTATGTTCCTTGTCGCCCGGGTTGATGCGTTCCGGCGAATAACCGAGGTAGAAGTCCTCGCCGCATTTCAGGCCGGAGGTTTCCTCCAGCACCGGACCACACAGTTCCTCGGTCACACCAGGATAAACCGTGCTTTCAAAAACAACGATCGATCCTTTGGAAATCACCGGACCAAGCATCTCGCAGGCGGAACGCACCGGGCTCAGGTCAGGTTTATTATTGTCATCCACCGGCGTCGGCACGGTGACGATATAGACAGACGCGTCCCTGATAGCTGCCGGATCGGCGGTATAGCTGATCGTGCTTGCCTTGAGATTTTCCTCGCTGACTTCCTCTGTGCGGTCAAATCCGCCTTCCAGTTCCCTGATCCGTTTTTCGCTGATGTCAAAACCGACAGTCTGAAACTTTTTAGCCAGGGCGATGGCCAGCGGCAGTCCCACATAGCCTAGGCCGACAACCACAATCCGTGAATCTTTATTGTATGAGATATTTGTCATTGTGTTCTCTGTTTATTATCCTGTTAGAAACTTCCTCTGATCCTGTCCCAAGCTATAACGCCCAATTCTTAAAAAAATAATACTTCGCCTCTTAAAAAACATACTTCACATCTTTAAAAACACAGATCACAGGCGAAAATCAGCTTGTCAGTCAAGAATATGCCTCCAGTCCTGCTCCAGTCGATGTTTTTCACCAACAGACAGGATGTCATATAGTCCGGCTCCATGGTCGAACCGCTGTCCGCCATCCCGGCCCAGCGCCCTGAATTCCAGATCAAGATCGTGCCTCGAAGGTTTATACCAGAAAAGACCGAAGGGTACTTTCATATAAATCCCCTTGTCAAAGGATCCGCTGCCGAAGTCCTCCGTCGACATATCGGTAACGGTTGCAAACAGGCCAATCCGGATGCCATTGTCAAACCGACGGGATACATCAAGGGTCGCCCCCCAGTCACCGGCAAGATATCTTCCCGCACTGAGCACAGTGGAAAGATTAAATCTGCTGTTCTCCAGATACAGACTCATGTGTCCTGTCACAGTATCATAATCCCGGAATTCAAAAAGCTGGTCATAGTCGCGCTGTTTGACCCAGTTCAGTTCCCCGCCCAGGGCCCAGTGCGTGTCACGGGGTTTAAAAAGAACCTCTGCACCCAGGCCGCCGTACATGGACTCCAGAAGTCCGGCGCTCAGACGCGTATAGATTTCCGGGGCCGGATTTTCAATATAGTTGACCTGCACCCTTTTGAGGGTCGGCGTATCCGTATCGGCATATCGGCCGATATCACTGCGGACCGCCGGTACATTATCATCCGGCCTCGGTGAAATATCCTGCAGGTTACCAACAATCTTCTGCCGAACTTCTGCCGTGACATCGAGACCTTCAAAGAAATTATATCGGGCAAACAACACAGCATAGAGGTCAGCCTTGAACCTGTCACTGCCGGTGCCGCCAAAATGACTGGCGATTTCGGGCAGGATATCCCACTCAAACGGACCGGTGGACGTCCGGGCAATGACGCCCTCATCCTCCGTCATGCCACTGTCGAATTCATTTATATCGGCTGTTGCATAAATTTCCTCAGGGCTACCCTGATAACTGGCCGCTTTCTCGAACTCCTTTCGAAACAGGGAAAGTCTCGAAAGCTCAAGTCCCCTGTCGGTAGAGACAACATCAAATACCTCGACCTGGTCCGGCATTGTTGTCGTCAAAACCCGGGCCACCCGGCCTGCATTTTTCGGAAGTTCCGCATAGGGGCCTGCCTGCTTGTGAACCTCGGCCCGAAGTTCCCCGACCCGCACCGATAACGGTTCAAGATCGTTTTCTTTCAGTTTTAACAATGTTGCCTCGGCCAGGTTCCTGTTTTCGGCTGCGTTGCTTAAATTCCGGGAGGCTTTCTCCCGGAGAAAAACATCGCTCTTTTCAAAAAGCACAATGGCCGCCCGGCCGATTTCGTCTTTGCGACGAGCATGCAAATTCTGTGTCCCATTATCCTGATCCTGAAATCTCAGGGTGGCCTCCGGATATGCCAGAAGAACCGCTCCAAGTGCAGTCATGTTATCCGTCACCGATTTCTCATTCCTGACCAGATCGAAAACATATCCATCGGCCTCTACAGAAATGGCCTGAACCCGGAAGCCAAGCCCCCTCAGGCGCTCAAAGGTAATATCATTATCAAGCGTTTCTTCGGCAGCTATACCGGGGAGTGGCGTATCTGAACCGGTGGACCGGACATGAATTGGCACAGGATTCCTGCCTTTTGACCAGTCAGCAATTCTCAGGCGGTGCAGATTACCTTTAAGGACAAGGCGAAATGTGACCCGATCTCCATAGTCATATCCCACTGCCAGATCAACCCAGGGCACAGGGCTGTAGTTGAGACCAAAATTAAACGAAGAGCTGTCCTTCAGATGGGAGAGTTGTGGAACATTGTCCGTATCCAGACTGCTGTATTCCATTTTCAAACTCAGGCCGTCTATGGGTGTTTGATACTGCATACCGGCAAAAATGGACATGTCCTTTCCGGCAAAATAGCTACCGAAAGGAATTGCTCCGTCATCACTGCCTGTGTCCCGGTTGTCGAAGTTATCATCCAACACTTTGAAGATATTTCCGAACCCGCCCCGACTGGATAAAATGCCCCACCCGAACCCCAGGGTAAAATCAAAATCGTGATAGCGTTTGCTGGCAACAATATATTCGGCGCTGTATTTTCCTGCCCCCAGCATATCCTGAAATCCAATAGCCAGGGCAGGCCTAAAATCAGCTTCCTCGAACAACCTGATCTTCACATCCAGTGACCGGTCCAGTCCCTTGTCAGGAGAATGTTCATCAGCATAACTCAGAGTTGTTTCCAGCCACGGCGTCGCCTGCCATGTAGTGAACAGGCGTGTGGTTTTTTCGTCATAATGTACACCAACAGACAGGTCCCCGTCCGGCGCAAAGCGGGCATTGCGCATATCCAGCAGACCAATCCCGCCGAAATTACCCGCCGAAATGCCCTCAGCAAAGGCAGGCGACAGCAGACTGGAGAGAGCAGGCAATATGATGGCCATTTTCAGGATCATCATCAGCATGCCTCTTTCGGCGCGGCATGACGACAATGACCCCGGGAAACCTGTCATCAGTTGGTAAAGATGACGGCCAGGGATGCCGCAGAAACAGCAAGGCTTGAGACAATAGAACCGATTTCCTTGACCAGGGTCAGGGTGTCATACGGGCTCAGGTCTGTCGGCACCACAATCGCTGTTCCGGGAGGAATAGAAAGATTATTATCGCCCCCCCATGACGACAGATTGACCGGCCTTGCCACGCCGTTGGGATACACGATATAGACCCGGTCCTCATCGGCAGAGCGTGTAAAACTGCCCACCTCGTTGAGATATTCAGCGACCCCCTTGCCGGATACAAACTGGAGGGCGCCGGGATTTAGAACATCGCCGACAGCCACAATAAAGTTCGGCCGTTTCGGAATATAGAGTGCATCCCCCGCTTCAAGAACAATGTCTTTTGCCGGATCCAACAGCAGCTTGACCGGATCCGCTTCAATAACCACACGCCCAATAACCTCAGCTGAAGCCAGTTGGTCTGTCAGTTGCTGTGCTGCCATCAAGGAATCCGCATCGATATTTTTCTTGACCGAAGCTGAGACCATAGCCGACTGCAGGGACTGGGCCGTCTGACGAAGCTGCGCCTGCTGGAGTTCCTTCACACGTTTTCTGGTAAATATCGCACCGTAAGGATAGGCCTGATCAGTAAATCCGCCGGCCCTGACAATCAGATCCGAGAGTTTCTCACCTTTACGGATTGTATAGACACCTGGTTCACGGAATTCGCCGGAGAGTAAAACAGCCCCCGGTTCAAAGTTTGAAAAAAGCGAACTAACCCGGACACCACCGCCCGGATTAATCAGTATGTTGGAGATATCGTGACTGGTGGAGTCTACATAATCCCAATTCATGTAAAGTTGATTGACGGATTGCTCCATCGTATAGTTGGCAACTTCGATCCGTGTTTTATTGGCATCATTCGAAAGACCGCCACTTACCGAAAGCAGTGCCTCCAGCGTCGTCTCACGAACAATTGGATAAACACCTGGCTGGCGAACGGCACCGTCCACGGAAACAACATATTCCAGTATGAACGGCAGAAGATTCAGAGTTTCATTGAAGACGCTAGGACATAAAACTTCTTCATAATCCTTGTCCTCCTGCTCTCTTTTCTTCTGTAGCTCTGCTGCCACAGCTTCCTGCTGAAGTTCTCCCATTGTACGGCCTTTAGCCCCCATCAGAATATTGCTTTCAACATCTGAGCGCAGATCCCCGTCAACCAATTTCTCGCGGTCTCTAATTTTTTCCTCTTCAGTCCCTTTTCGAACAAAAACAGCCCGCACGGCGGTTGCAAACCTTTCGGATTGCGAATCAGCGATAATCCGGGCAAGATTATCCAGAGGCGCGCAATAATTCTGTCTTTGATACTGATCTTTAAGAGATTTTTTTCCGGTATATTCTCCGGTCAATATAACTTTTCGCACATCCCCGGAAATGAGATAACCAATATCTTTTCGGCCAAAAAAAACAACCCGGTCCCGATCTTTGAGCTCAATATCCTGCCCCCCCAACAAGACTTTACGGGGACTGAATTCAATGAGTTTGCGACTGCGCGTTGTTTCATCGACACGGTCTATAGCGCCAAAAAGCATGTAGGGGTCATCTTCGAGATTGTCGACACTGCCAAGCATTTTCCTCAGGCTTGAAGCCGACGCCAAAGACCGGACGCCAGGCGCTTTTACATGACCGAGTAGTTCAACCTTTCCAAGCTGGCTGTTTTCTCTCAGGGACGCGAGCAGGGCTTCTGAACCATGAATCCTGATGTCGCCGGTAACCTCTTCAAAGGTCTGGCGCCCATGCTTATCCATTGTAACATGGCTGAAACTATATCCACGGGGTCGGATTGTTCCACCGGCAAGTGCAATAGCCTTCTGAAAAGAGATGCCGTCTGCATTGTTCCGCAACTCATATATTCCGGGCCGCACGACATCTCCATCAACCGCGATGGTCGGCCCAATTACTGGCACAACAATTCGATCACCATCCATAAGCGGAATATCAATACCCTGCTGTCCCAGTAACAACCGGTACAGGTCAATGGTAAAAACCTCATGTCCCCGATAAACCTTTATATTCCGCAAAGAGCCGGTTTTTTTAACACCTCCGGACATTAGCAATACTTCGAGCCCCGATGACAGGCTTGTGGTTCTGATGACACCAGGCTCAAAAACCTCACCGGCAACAATTACAGAAATCATCCGGAAAGACGCAAGAGAGACATAGACATTTGTGCCAATCATTGTATCCGCAACAAGATCTTCGAGATTTTTACGGGTTTCTCCCAAAGTCCGTCCAACAACCGTCAACGGTTTAACGTCCGGCAGGATCACCCGGCCGTTACGATCAACCTTCACACTATAGGAACTGGATTTTGATCCCTGGAACGTCACGACCAATTCGTCGCCAACGCCCAGAATATAGTTGTCAGAAACCGAGCCGGTGATGACCTCCTGCTGACGGGGAATTTGCTCAAATAATGCATACCCGAACTGGAGCAGTTCTTCATTGGACAAGCGGGCCTGAAAGTCCTCTTCCAGTCTGGAGAGTTCTTCATACCTTGCCTTCTGAAGTTCTTCACGCTCATAGTTGATTTGCTGCTCGCGTCCATGATCCAGCGGTGAGGTTATAGTAGTTGGTTGGGAACTGTTTCCTGCCTTCTGTCTCAGGTTTTCCAGAAGCGATTCATCCAGGAACTGGGCCGTAGCAGACTGCGCAAAAAACAAACAAAAAAGACAGCACAAAAATCGCATTTTGTTCCCAGCCCACATCAACATTCTCATACTCTGTCCAACCCCGTGAATTCCATTCCTTGTCAGGTTCTGCCTAACCCTGATTTTGCTGCACTCTAGCATAGTTAATATGACTATCAAGTCCAGACCAGAAATACTGTATTATTTCGCAAATCCGCGGCACGTTTCCACCCAATAATTTTTTGCATCCATTGATATTACTTTCCCGGCGCGATCAGCAGCTTCCATACTTTCAAACAAAGCAAAACAGGTCGCACCACTGCCGGACATGCCTGCATAGCAACCACCTTCAAAGTCGTTAAGTCTCACGATCAGGGCAGCCACTTCTGGCACACGCAGAGAAGCCGGCGCCTGAAGATCATTGCGGCTGTCATGCAGAATACGCAGCAACTGTTTCATATCTGCGACTTCAGTCGGCAGGTTTCTTTTCGAAGAGAAGGAAAAACCAGCGTCTTTCAAGTCACCGAAAATCGTCGCGGTTTCAACAGGAACTCCCGGATTGACCAATAACAGATTAAGGGGAAAATCAACCTTCAACTCCGTAATTTTCTCACCTGTTCCCTCCATCCTCAGCGGCCGGCTTCGCAGGCAGGCAGGCACATCAGCCCCAAGCGACAGAGCCAGTTCTTCCAGCTCATTGCCGGTCAGCCTTTCCGGCCATAACCTTGTCAGGAGACGAAGGGCCGCCGCTGCATCCGCCGAGCCGCCGCCGATCCCGGAAGCCACCGGAAGATTCTTGGTCAGGACAAACCGGCCGGTGACGAGCTGTCCGGATTTTTCAGAAAATGCCTTTATGGCCCTGCAGACCAGGTTACTTTCATCCGCCTCAAGCCCCTTTGCATAAGGGCCTTCTATCTCGAATGTCAGGCTGTCCTGGGGATAATAGTCCAGAACATCGCCGCAATCGGCAAACACCACCAGACTGTCCAGCAGGTGATATCCATCTGGCCGTCTGCCGATCACCCTCAGATCAAGGTTGATTTTAGCCGGCGCCCGTTCCGTCAACAACGGGCTGTTATTTGGATGCATTGCCATGTTTGATTTTGTTTTTAATCTCGGTAATTTTATCGTCTTCAGGTTTCAGGGACAGGGCATGACGCCACTGAAACCTTGCTTCATTCCTGCGCCCAACCGCCCAGTAGGCATCGCCGAGATGATCATTGATCGCCCAGTCATCGGCCTGCAACATCACGGCTTTTTCAAGAACCTCTACGGCACGTGAATGCTCTCCCATCTTGAAAAGGGCCCAGCCCAGGCTGTCAATAATATAGCCGTCATGGGGTCGCAGTTCGGCCGCTTTCTCCAGCATGCCGCGCGCCTGGTCAACATTCAGGCCGCGATCAACCCAGCTGTAGGCGAGATAATTCAGCACCTGCGGCTGGTCGGGCCTCAGTTCCAGAGCTTTGAGCAAATCCATTTCCGCATCTTTCCATCTTTTTTCCCGCTCCAGTACAATTCCGCGGGTATAAAAAACAGTCCAGTGCTTCGCTTCCGGTTCAGGAATACTTTCAATAAGCCTGTCATAGGCCCCTGCGGCATCGGCAAACCTGTTGTTCATGCGATAGAGGTCGCCAAGAACGCCAAACAGCTGATGTTTGTCGGGAAATTCTTTAGCCAGACTGCGCAAAATGGAAACCGCTTTTTCCAGATCCCCGGTTTTGTCGTATATCCAGGCCTGTTGCATTCTGGCCTGATAATAGAGGATGTCTTTCTTTTTAATATTCTGCAGGACAGCCAGCGCCCCATCATAATATTCGTCAATTTCAAAAATCTGCCCAAGCAGGAAATCCGCCTCCGCGAAATCTTCCCTCATATATTTGCCATATCTGAGATAAAGGGTCGCCGGGGTCCGGATATTGTCCTGCATCAGGAAAGTTGATGCGGCAAAGAAAATTTCTGCAATTCCATCCTGATAGGACTTGACATGCCGGGCCGGCAAGTTGCCTTTCTCCAGCTGTTCCAGCCTCAGTTTCAGAGTTTCATTGTCGGGCGCTTTATCCAGATAATTAGTGAACAGCTCGCTGGCACTATCTTCGCGCCCCACACGCGCCAGCAACAACCCGTAAGCCTCAACCGTCCGCAAGGTGAGAGCATCAAGCGAACCCAATGAATCTACATAGAGTTCCTCGGCCCGGGCATCATTGCCCATATATTCATAAACCAGCCCGGCCTGGAATTTCTTGAAATTTTTGAAGGAGTCTTTCTGAAGAAGCTCTTCCAGCACCCTGGCTGCCTCTTCCTTATCCCCTTCCTTCGCAAACATCCATGCTTCAAACAGTGGTTTGAACAGGGCATAAACACCCGCGTCCCCGACCTGAACCAGGAACTTCCGCGCTTTGTCAAAGTGCCCTTTCTTTACCACCTCCAGAAACTGATACAGCCTGATCAGGCTGTCAGCCCGGTCAAGTTCAACCATATGCTCGGCGACCTGACCGGCACAGTCATACTGGCCATCTGCAATACAAAGGGAAAAGGTGCGCGCCAGAAGAGACAGATTATCCGGGTCCAGTTCTAGCGCCTGTTGATGATAAGTTGCCGCCGCGCCGATATCCATCGTCGCCCGGGCATGAAGACCGGCAAGATAAGCTCCGTACGGCTTTGGTGCCTCTTCTTCCTGTTCCACATTTGCCTGAGCAGTCATACTACAGACAAACAGGACTGCCGTCAGAAGTGCTATCCTGGCCCCGCGCCGAAAAAATATGGTCGCTCCGCCACCGATAGTCTTAATTCTGTCGAACAAACGCCTCTCCTGTAACTTGCTCGGGCCTACATGTTGGGATAGTTTGGCCCCCCGCCGCCTTCCGGTACAACCCAGTTGATATTCTGTGTCGGGTCCTTGATATCACAGGTCTTGCAGTGAACACAATTCTGGGAATTGATCTGCAGACGCGGATTGCTGCCGTCATCTTCTGTCAGATATTCATAAACACCTGCCGGACAAAAGCGGGCCTCGGGACCGTCATAGATAGTATAATTGACTTTCACCGGCACGTCTTCATCAATCAGCGTCAGGTGACATTTCTGGTCTTCCTCGTGGTTGGTGTTGGAGAGAAAAACCGAAGACAGCTTGTCAAAGGTCAGCACGCCATCCGGCTTGGGATAATTAATGGGCTCACAATCCGCCGCCGGTTTGAGGCACTTGTGATCCTCGTCATGGCCAAATGTCCAGGGGAAGAGGAAACCGAGCCCAAGGTTGTTGAGCCACATATCCAACCCACTGTAAAGCGTGCCCCAGAAGGCGCCGAACTTGTGAATGGATGGTTTAGCGTTACGCACCATGTGAAGGTCTTTATAGACCCAGCTTGATTTGAATTTTTCTGTGTAGGCAACAAGTTCATCGCTTTCCCTGCCGCCGGCAACGGCGTCGAAGGCCGCTTCAGCCGCAAGCATGCCGGTCTTCATGGCATTGTGAGAGCCCTTGATTCGCGGCACATTGACAAACCCTGCAGAACAGCCGATCAGAGCACCGCCCGGGAACGTCAGTTTGGGAATGGACTGGAACCCGCCTTCGTTGATGGCGCGGGCCCCGTAGGAAATACGACGTCCGCCTTCCAGCATCGGCGCAATCGCCGGATGGGTCTTGTAGCGCTGCATTTCCTCAAAGGGGGAAAGATAGGGGTTTTCATAATCCAGACCGACCACAAAACCGATCGCCACCTGGTTATCTTCCAGATGATAGATGAAACCACCGCCCACGGTTTTGCTGTCCAGCGGCCAGCCCTGGGTATGGATTACCGTGCCCTGCTTGTGGTGTTCCGGTTTGATCTCCCAAAGTTCCTTGATACCGATGCCGTAGGACTGGGGCTGCACGCCGTCGCGCAGATTGAATTTATGGATCAGCTGTTTGGCCAGCGACCCCCGCACACCTTCGGCGATCAGGGTATATTTGGCCCTGAGCTCCATGCCGGGCATATAGGTGTCCTTGTGATGACCATCGGCGGCCACGCCCATATCGCCGGTAATGACGCCTTTGACCGTACCGTCTTCGCCATAAAGGATTTCTGCGCCGGTAAAGCCGGGAAAAATCTCGATGCCCATATTTTCAGCCTGCTGGGCAAGCCAGCGACTGACATTGCCGAGGCTGACAATATATTTGCCCTTGTTGCTCATCAGCGGCGGCATCAGGAAATGGTGCATGGAGGTCTTGCTGCCCTCTTTCAGTATCCAGTGCTGGTTGTCGGTGACTTCGGTGAGAAGAGGAGCTCCCTGCTCTTTCCAGTCGGGGATCAGTTCATCAAGCGCGATGGGATCAATAACGGCGCCAGACAGGATATGCGCGCCAACCTCGGAGCCCTTCTCCAGCACACAGACGGACAGGTCCTGACCCTGTTCATTGCACAGCTGTTTGAAGCGGATCGCCGCACTCAGACCAGCTGGACCGCCGCCGACGATGACGACGTCATACTCCATAAATTCGCGTTCCATGATTTTTCTCCCTCTTCTCGAAGAGCCGTGACAGCTGCTCTTTTTTGAATCAAAATACCCTTGAAATCCAGTTTATGCCTCTATGTTACTCGCGGGTCAACGTTATATCACTTTCACACCGGCATTATGGCGCATTGCCGCACAACTTTCAAACGATCGTTTTAATTTATTTTCCAACATATTCTCGCCCCAGAATTCCGTCACTCTGACTTTTACCAAATGTTTTCAGAGCCCATATTGTGTTTTCTCCGCGCACATGGTTAAAATACAAACCACATTCTAATGTATTTTTAACGGATTTGAGTCACACTTCATTTTATGAGCCATATCAGCACAGAGTCGCACGATCAGTCTCCCCTCGCCCTGCTCCAGTGGTATCTGGACAGCGGGGTCGACGAATGTATTTCCGGGGAGGCCACCGACTGGTTTGCCATCAGTACCGAAGCAAAACCGGCGACCTCGAAAAGCGAAAGCCCCACCCCTGTTTCACAGGCTCGAAAAGCAGCTCCCTCACCGCTTCTCGCCACCGACCAGATTGCGTCCACAGCGAAAGAACTGGTCAGGGACTGCAAAAACCTTAATGACCTGCGCCAGATGATCGAGGAATTCGACGGCTGCGCCCTGAAAAAAACCGCTTCCAAAACCGTATTCTCCGATGGTATTCCCGGCAGCGACCTGATGCTGATCGGCGAAGCCCCGGGCGTCGAGGAAGACCGCCAGGGAAAACCCTTCGTCGGCGCCAGTGGCCAGCTTCTGGACAAAATGTTCGCCGCCATTGGCCGAAGCCGGCAGGAAAATCTTTATATTTCCAATACCCTGCCCTGGCGCCCGCCGGGCAACCGCAAACCTTCAGACCCGGAACTTATTATCTGCCGACCGTTCCTGATGAAACATATCGAACTGGCGGCCCCCAAAGTCCTTGTCCTGCTTGGAGGCACTGCTGCGGGCAGCCTGCTGGACAGCAATGCCGGCATCACCCGTCTCAGGGGCAAATGGCATGAGGTCGATGTTGCCGGTCGTAAAATTCCCGCCATGGCCACCTATCATCCCGCCTATCTGTTGCGCCAGCCGCAAGCCAAGGCCCAGGCCTGGAGCGACCTTCAGAAGATCCGGGACAAACTTAACGAACTGGACGGGTAATCGGCATGAAAGTTCAGGTACTGAGTATAATTGCCTCCCTGTTTGTTCTCGCCGCTGGTCCGGCGCTGGCCCAGGAAGCTGTGCCGACACCGCTCGCCGCACCGCTGCTGAGCCCGGTGGAACCCTCCGCTGTGGAAGAGAAAAAGATTGAAACTCTTGTTGATCTGGCACAGCTCAGCGATGCGGATGTTTCGCTGTATCAGGAAATTTTCGAGCTGCAACGGGACGGCAAATGGTCCAGCGCCGACCGGCTGATTAAAAAACTGAATAATAATATTCTGATGGGCCATGTGCTCTATGAACGTTTCATGCACCCGACGGCCTATACCTCCCAGTACAGGGAACTGTCCGCCTGGATGCTGAAATATCCGGATCATCCCGGCGCCAAAAGAATTTACGACCTGGCCGTCAAGAAAAACGGCGGAAGAAACAGCCGGCTGCACAAGCCTGTGCCCCTTCTGGCCGCCTCTTTTCCGGCGGACAAACCAGTCAAAGCTGTGCTGGTACAGCAGACATCCGCACCAGTACCGGAAGGTCTTGATCCTACCGCGCCCCAGCCAAATGCCAAGAGAAGCAAGGCGGAACGTGTCGAGATCGCCAACCTGAAAAAACGCATCCGGCGTTACCTGCGCCGCCAGAATGCGGAGCGGGCGGAAAAAAGGTTATGGGCCTTTGAACCCCTCAATCTGCTTACCCAGGAAGAATTTCACGACCTGCTGACCGACATTGCCCAAAGTTATTATTTCAAGAACCAGGACGAAAAGGCCTATGCCCTGGCCCTGATCGCCTCGGACAACCTACGCGAAAAAGCCTCTCAGTCAGACTGGGTCGCCGGCCTTGCCGCCTGGCGACTGGGAGACTGCCTGCGCGCCGCAGATCATTTTGAAAAGGTGGCCTTTTCACCGGTGGCCGGCGACTGGATGTCCTCGGCCGGAGCATACTGGGGCGCCCGGGCAAATACCGTCTGCCGGCAACCCGAGCGGGTCCGGCCATTGCTTGCCCATGCCGCCAGTTTTAACCGCACCTTTTACGGCCTGATCGCTGAATATCAACTGGGTCAGACGCCAGCCCTGAACTGGGATCAGCCTGAATTCAGCGGCGAGCTTTTCCAAAGCATCAGTTCGCTTGGCAACGTCAAACGCGCCATCGCTCTGGCCCAAGTCAAGAAAACCATGGCCGCCGACATGGAATTATCCGATGCCTGGCGGCGCACCTCCGGCGACAAGCACGCCGCCCTTCTGGGCCTGGCCAGCACACTTGGCCTTGCCGGGACCCAGCTTAAAATCGGCAAGATCGAGGAACAAAAACGGCTGGCAGCCCTCGATAGCACCCTTTACCCACTGCCCGATATGGAGCCGGAGGGCGGTTTTGTCCTCGACCGGGCGTTGCTGTTTGCCATTGTCCGCCAGGAAAGTGAATTCAACAGCTGGGCCAGAAGTTCGGTTGGCGCCCGCGGCATCATGCAGGTCATGCCGCGGACCGCAAGCTACATCGCCCGGGACCGTTCCCTCAGGTCCAGCAGCCGCATCAAGCTTGACGATCCGCGCTATAACATGGCGCTGGGACAGAAATATCTGGTCGACATGCTGGCGCCGGAATTTGCGAACGGTAACCTGTTCAAACTTTTGACCGCCTATAATGCCGGTCCGGGCAACCTGCGAAAATGGCTGAGAAAAACCAATTTCCAGGACGATCCCTTGCTATTCATCGAAAGCATTCCGGCACGGGAAACCCGTCACTATATCGAGCGGGTCCTCAGTAACTACTGGATCTATCGCATGCGGTTTGGTCAGGACGTTACCTCCCTGAAAGACATTGCATCCGGCGACTGGCCACTGTATCAACAGCAGGAAGACCACAAAGCCGAAAGACAAAGACATGCCCAACGTTGATGAATTCATCCCGCTGAATATTGCCGTCCTTACCGTTTCTGACAGCCGCACCCCGGAGACAGACACCTCGGGTCAGTTGCTGGTGGACCGGCTTACCGAAGCCGGTCACAAACTGGCCGACCGGGCCCTGTTGCCCGACGACTGGAACACACTGACAAACCAGTTTAAAAAATGGATCGATGACGACAATATTCAGGTGGTCATTTCCACCGGCGGTACGGGGCTGACCGGCCGGGACATCACGCCCGAGGTTCTCACGCCTTTGTTTGACAAGGAAATTCCGGGGTTTGGCGAATTGTTTCGCATGATCAGCTTCAAATTTATCGGCACCAGTACCCTGCAGTCCCGGGCGCTAGGCGGTATCGCCAACGGCACCTATCTGTTTGCCCTGCCCGGCTCCACCGGCGCCTGCAAGGACGGCTGGGACAATATCCTGGCGGAACAGCTGGATTCGCGCCACGGGCCCTGCAATTTCGTCGGCATCATGGGGCGGTTGAAAGAACAGTGACAAGGCCTTAGAGAGGACGTGGCAGTCCCGCCCTCTCGAAATCCGTAATATCATCGATATCTGTCAGTGTTCTGAGCCGGGCAATCCGGCATTCCGGGTGGATGTTTGCGAGTGTATCCTCCAGTGCATGCTCGGTCGACCAGCGCACCTTCTCAAAAGGACGCAGAATGCGTGGGCGACGTCGCATGCCAACGAGCCAGTAACCGCCGTCTTCCGCCGGCCCGAATGTCATGTCATGATTTTCAAGGGACCTGAACGCCGCGCTGATATCGGCCTTCGTTATGTCGGGGATATCCCCGCCAATGATGACCGCCGGACCGGACGGCAGACCGTCGAACGCCCGCTGCATCCGCTGTCCAAGATCTCCTCGCCCCTGCGCCTGATGTAACAAGTTATGCGGCCAGAAATTACCTGACAACGCAAATCTGTCGGGGGACACAAAAAGCGTCATCTCCCATCGGGGATCCCGCAGGCGCCGGATCAGTTTCTGCACCTGCCGCCGATAGAAAACCCAGGCCGGCACCCTGCCCAGATCCCGGGCAAGCCGTGTTTTCACCGTCCCGATCCGCGGCGCTTTGAGAAATATGACCAAATGTCGGCTGGAAACCATGAAACTTTCCCGAAAAAACAAATAATTGCTCGGGCTGGATCAGACCGACACCCGGTTGCGCCCCCCTTCCTTGGATTTATAGAGCGCCTTGTCCGCTTTTTCGATCAGTTTTTCCGCTGTTTCCGTGTCCTTACCCTGTTCCGCCACCCCAATACTGACAGTGGTGCTTATTTCTCCTTCCCGGGCAGGAATGGTCTTACCGGCAACATTTTTCAGGGTTCTTTCCATAATCTTTTTTGCTTCGGAAAGGTGAGTACCAGACAAAAGAACGGTAAACTCGTCACCGCCATAGCGATAAACCCTGTCACCTACCCGCAGGCTTTCCTTAATGGCCTCTGCAACGGTTTTTAGAACCCGGTCCCCAACCACATGACCGTGGTTATCGTTGACTGCCTTGAAGTTGTCCATGTCCACTAGGGCAATGCTGAAGGGTACCTGATTATTATCATACTCCTCAAGGCAATGAACAAGGTCCTCAACAAAGGCCGCCCGGTTCCCGGCACCCGTTAACTGGTCTATTAAAAACAACCGGCGCTGCTGTTCCTGATCATATCTCCGATAGGCGCTGCTGGCACAGTCCATATCCATGAAAGTTACTTTCTGGATGGCCATCATCGCATTCAATAAAAGTGTGGGGCTGTCGATATACTTACCGACAAGGAACTGTGTCAGATAGCCAAGCACCCGATGATAGGCCGAGGAAAAATCCGTCAGACTGACGCCGTGATGCCAATGCGTCTTGCCGATCCTTTCAGCCGCTTCAAAATACTTATGGTGATAGTTGCCGCTCAGGACAAAGTTGATCCAGTGTTTCTTCTGGGCAATCCTTGCGCGGAGCCTGACCTCTTCATCCCTGAGGATCAGCGACGTTCTTTCATTGCCCATGAGGTCCACATAAAATTTATCGAGCACCTCATCGATAACCGATGTCAGGAATGGATATATTTCCGCCAAAGTTTCCAGGGTATCCTCGTCAATGCCATACCCTGTAAGTTTGTCCCGGGTTTTATACGTACTCACCGAACTACCTCGCACTTTATCCACCTTGCCGCCTGGTTCATAATAAAGTATCAGGCGGACTTCCGCATCTATTCCCCCTTATATTCATATATTAAGAATATATAGCAATAACATTATCAAATACATAACACTTCTGTATCGGTCTCTTTTCGGCTCTTTCAAGTGCTGTTTTTATGGTAAATCTGCACAATCCGTTCCGGCGGCATGCCGAGGAAATAAAGGGTCAGGCACAGCATGTTTCTGGTCATTCGCCGGATATAGCCGGCCTTCCGGTATCGTACTGCCGAGGTGGTGATCGCCGCCGGGGAGATAGCTATTCTACGCCGCCCCAGACGCCTGACAAGATCAACATCCTCCATCAGCGGCATATCGGCAAAACCTCCGGCCTCCTCATAAAGCCGGCGTGAAATAAACAGTCCCTGATCCCCGTAGGGCAGAACCAGAAAACGACACCTCAAGCGGACGATATATTCCAGGCCCCTTGCCTGCCACCTGTCGTCATCCAGTTTCAGGGAAAAACACAGGGCTTTCTGCGGCTGATCCCGCCGGTGTCGCTCAAGAAGCTCCTGCCAGCCCTCGGGCAGGCAGCTGTCGGCATGAAGAAAAAACAGCCAGTTTCCCTTTGACTTTTGTGCGCCCAGTGCAAGCTGGCCGCCCCTGCCGGGAGAGCTGACATAAAGTTTTGCCCCGTAGTTTTTCGCCACCTCGCAAGTCCGGTCGGAAGAACCGCCATCAACCACAATGACTTCGTAACCGGCCAGTCCGCCCAGCAAAGGCAATAGAGATCCGAGATGTTTTTCCGCATTGAGAGTGGGGATAATGATGCTGATCATGATGAAGATCATGCCCGGCAAGACCTTAGCTGCCAAGAGAAAAGATCAAATAAATGTTCTCTTTTTGTTCTTTTTTGATTATGCTCGAAGCATGACTCGATCCTTTACAGAAAATGACATTATCCCCAAAGAGTTCCGGCGCGGGCGCGGTGCCCGGAGCCGGGAAAGCGGGCGTTTCGAGATACAGAAGCGCGAGAGGGTCGACGACGGCTGGGACAGTCTGGAGAATGGAACAGAGCCGGTCCGCACCTACCTGATGCCGGACAAGTCGAAAACCGTAATCAGCCAGAATGATTCCCCGGATATTCCTTTCAGGAGAGGACTTAATCCCTATCGGGGATGCGAGCACGGCTGTATTTATTGTTATGCCCGGCCAAGTCACACCTTTCTGGGATTTTCCGCCGGCCTGGATTTTGAAACCCGGCTGATGGTGAAATATGACGCCGCCAGGGTTCTGGAACAGGAATTCCGGCACAGGAACTATCGCCCCGAACTGATTGTCATGGGCAGCAATACGGACATATACCAGCCGGTGGAGAAAAAACTGCGGATCACCCGGCAGCTCCTGAAAACATTCGAAAAATTCAATCATCCGGTTGGCCTGATCACAAAATCCGCCCTCGTCAGCCGGGACATTGATATCCTGGCCCGGCTTGCCCGGAAAAAACTTGTCCGCGTCTATGTTTCAGTCACAACCCTGGACTATCGCCTCGCCCGGGCCATGGAGCCAAGGGCCAGCGCGCCGCAGAAACGCCTGGACGCCATACGCGATCTGTCGAAAGCCGGCATCCCGGTTGGTGTGATGGCGGCTCCGGTGATCCCCTCCCTCACCGACCATGAACTGGAAAACATTCTGGCAGAAGCCCACGCGGCCGGGGCCCGCAGCGCCGGTTACATAATGCTCAGGTTGCCTCTGGAGATTAAAAAGCTGTTCCGCGAATGGCTGGAAGAGGAAGCCCCGGACCGGGCCAAACGTATATTACATCTTTTGCAGGGGATGCATGGGGGCAAAGACTATTCACCCGACTACGGCAAACGCATGCGGGGCAGCGGCCCCTATGCGGACCTGATCGCGCAAAGGTTCAGGAAAAGCTGCTTCCGGCTTGGTCTCAATCAGAGATCTTCCGAAGACGACCTGAAGCTGGATCTGTTCCATGTTCCCCTGGATGACGGCAACCAGATGTCTCTTTTTTGAACCAAAGACCGGAACAGCTCTTCTTGACACAGGCAGCGATCATCCCTTAAGCCTTTCAGAAGTACAAGGGGTGATCATATGTCCGGCAACCGCCAAACAGAAATTTTCAAAACAAAAGCGTCCCGACCGGACTTCAGCCTGGAACAGGCTGTTGACGGTGTCGTCTGCGGTGTGGACGAGGTCGGGCGCGGTCCCCTGGCCGGCCCGGTTGTGGCCGCTGCTGTCATCCTTGATCCGGACAATATTCCAGATGGTCTTAATGATTCAAAGAAACTCAGCGCTAAAAAACGTGAACAGCTTTATGAGCAAATCACCGCAAGTAGTTGTTTTGCCTTCGGAGAAGCCAGCGTCGAGGAAATAGATCAGCTGAATATCCTGCGCGCCAGCCTTCTGGCCATGCAACGGGCGGTCAACGCACTCCCCAAAAAACCGGACCACGCCCTGGTCGACGGCAACCAGATGCCGGACCTGATTTGCCCCGCGTCGTGCGTCATAAAGGGCGATGCAAGATCACTTTCCATCGCCGCGGCCTCTATTATTGCAAAAGTGAAGAGAGATTTTTTCATGAAAAATCTTGCAGAAATTCACCCGGAATACGGTTGGGAGCGTAACGCAGGATATGGTACCCGCCAACATATGGAAGCACTAGAGCTTGTAGGAGCGTGTCCTTTTCATCGCAAATCGTTCGCGCCAATTCGTGACCTAATGACTCAAGAGTCTTAGGTAACTTACTGATTCAGCTAAAAAAAATACTTGACGCGATTCGCCTTTTGACTCAGACTGCGGATCATGAGCAAGAAAACAAACATAAAAAATACATCCAAAGCAATCCGCAAGAGCGCAGCCGGCGGTGCACAGGATGTCTACACCGAACTTCCCCTGGACCAGATCCTTCAGGGGAACTGTATCGAACTTATGAACCAGTTGCCGGAGAAGTCGGTTGACGTGATTTTTGCCGACCCGCCCTACAACATGCAGCTCAAGGGAGAGCTTCATCGTCCCGACAACAGCCATGTGGACGCGGTCAATGATCACTGGGATAAATTCGACAATTTTGCCAGCTATGACGACTTCTCCCGGGCCTGGCTTACCGCCGCCCGCCGGGTCCTGAAAGACAACGGCACCATCTGGGTGATCGGCAGCTATCACAATATATACCGTGTCGGCGCCACACTTCAGGATATCGGTTACTGGGTGCTGAATGACATTGTCTGGCGCAAAACCAATCCCATGCCCAATTTCCGCGGCACACGCTTTACCAACGCGCATGAGACCATTCTGTGGTGCAACAAAGGCGAAAACTACAATAAATATACCTTCAATTACGATGCCATGAAGGCTCTTAATGAAGATGTTCAGATGCGGTCCGACTGGACCCTGCCGATCTGTTCCGGCAAGGAACGCCTGAAAGTCAACGGCCACAAGGGACATTCCACCCAGAAACCAGAAGCCCTGCTGTACAGAGTGCTGCTGGCTTCCACAAACAAGGGTGATGTGGTCCTTGATCCGTTCTTCGGATCCGGCACCACCGGCGCTGTCGCCAAAAAGATGGGCCGTCATTTCATCGGCCTTGAAAAAGAAGAAAAATATATTCGCCTGGCCATGGACCGGATCAATGCCATCGACAGCCTTGATGAAGAGGCGATGGAAATCACACCGGCCAAGCGGGCCCAGCCCCGGGTTCCTTTCGGCACCCTTGTGGAACGCGGCATGATTGCCCCCGGCACCCTGCTCTATGGCCCGAAAGCCTCCAACGGCACACAGCATATCGCCAAAGTCCGGGCAGACGGCACGCTGATCAGCGACAACAATAAAGGATCAATCCACCAGGTTGGTGCTCAGTTACAGGGCGCACCGTCCTGTAACGGCTGGACCTATTGGCACCTGCAGGTAAAAGAACAACTGGTTCCCATCGATATTCTGAGACAACAGATACGCCAGGAACTGCACTAGAATAATAACAACTATAATCTCCGGTAAAAACTAGCTCACCGCCTGCCCGACGGTGAGCTATTTTATTTGGCACATTTCAGCCATTTCTCAACTAATATTGATTGATTTTAATACATATTTAAGATCAGCTAAACTATTCTGCATGCCGTAATAATGTATACCTCTATGCAACTCTGGGTATTTTATGCACAAAGAAAATGAGGATAAGCTGAAATATATCAATTGGCTGGGAGAATTCACCTCCAAGAAAATGGAGCGGGAATTCGTTACGAGCCAATGGCAGAATCTTGTTAAAAACTACCGGTATTTCACCTATACTTTCACGGTGATCTTCTTTACGGCCATATTTTTCAGCTTGGCAAAGACAGAATATACGACCCAGACCTATTTCAACCTGTCCGCCAGAATTCTGAGCATTCTGCCCCTGTATCTGACGATGGTGTTCTTTATGAAAAAGAACAGGCCGGATATATTTTTCAGGGCAACCTTTCTTTCCCTGATGAATTTGACAGGCATTTTTCTGCTTTCCATTGGTATTTTCATCAGTGACAACTGGGTTAACTTCGCCGGCGCCTTCGTCCTCACAACCATCGCCTACACCACTTATCCCATGTCGAACCTGCAACGAATTATATATGGTTTCAGCCTCGCTGTGGGCCTTCAGGCGGTTAATTTCATACGTTTCTCGCCCGAAGCCGCGAATTTTTTTATGCAAAGCGCCATGCTGTTTTCAGCCAATATCTTCGGTTTCTGGCAGATGCACAATACCAGCATTCTGACCAGGAACACCTACCTGAGCCTGCAACGGGAAAAAGACCTGAACCGCAAACTGGAACAGGAGCTCATCCAGCGCAAAAAGGCGGAGGAAGCCAGCCGGCAGAATGAGGAACTGTTCCGTTCCCTATTCACCGCCACCATGTATCCGCTTGCCATGATCAAGACCGGATCCCCTGAACTGATCACCGCAAATACAGCCTTTTATGAACTCTTCTCCCTGTCTGCACGGAGCCGGGGCAACGAAACCTTCATGGGGCGTTTTGACCACCCCGAAGACTTCTTGGCCATGATGCGAAAAGCCGCCAAATCGGCGACCTACACCATGGACACCACAAAACTGAATCACAAGGAAAACGGTACCCGGATTGTTGAAATCTGCATGGTGCCGGTTCGCATCAATGAAATGCGGTTCCTTCTGGTCGGCCTGTCGGACATCACCCTGCGCAAGCAGGAAGAGGCTGTTCTGCGCAATGTGACCGAAGATGCGGTCAGCGCAAACCTGGCAAAGACTGAATTCCTGGCCAACATGAGCCATGAACTGCGCACGCCCCTGAACGCCATCCTTGGCTTTACCGAGATCATGGAACAGGAACTGCTCGGCCCCCTGGGCAATGAACAGTATAAATCCTATCTTCAGGATATCCATACAAGCGGCCGGCACCTGATGGAACTGATCAGCGAAATTCTCGATGTGGCTAAAATTGAATCCGGCAAGTTTGCCCTGTCCCGGGACGAAATCACCCTGGGAGAGCTGATCGATAATGTCCTCAGCATGCTGAATACCCGCCATGCCGAAACCAGCATTTCGGTCACGACCAACATTCATGATCCCGCTTTGCTCCTGGATGTGGATATTCTCAGGATCCGGCAGGTGATCCTGAACCTGCTCGGCAATGCCCTCAAATTTTCTCATGACGGGGATGAGATCTCCATCTCGACCTCCTGTCGCAACAATAGCCTCATTTTGCAGGTCACGGATCAGGGGATCGGCATTGCGCCGCAGGACCTTGAGCGGGTTTTTGATCCCTTTACCCAGGTCGAAAGCTCCTATAACCGCAAACGGGACGGTGTCGGGCTTGGCCTTGCCCTAAGCCGGAAGCTGGTAGAAGCCCATGACGGCACGCTTACTCTGGAAAGCGTTCTTCATCGCGGCACAACCGTGACAATGGCCCTGCCGGAAAGCTGCATCGTCAACGAGAAAATTCGCCAGATCTCCTGACCTTCCCGTCCCCTGAATCACACGGGAGCCGCCAGTTTCACTATCCAGTCACTGAAAGCCCGCACTGCCGGGTCGAATTTTTTGTAACTCTGGTAGAGCAACGCATATTCAAACCCGGAGGAATATTCAATGCCGAAAGGATTGATCAGACGTCCTTCGTCGATATCCTTCCCGACCATAAAATCCGGCACCAGAGCCAGGCCGAGATTGTTCCTGACCCCCTCGATAATCATGAAAAAATGCTCGAACCCCAATGCAGGCAAATCACGGGCGACATCCAGTCCCAGTGAAGACTGCCATTTTTGCAGCAGAGCGGGGCGGGATGTATGCTCAAGATAACGGCAGCAGCCGAGGGTTTCCTGCCGGTCATCCCCCCCGTGCAAACGTATATATTCAGGTCCTGAGATCAGCAAAAGCCGCTCCGGGAACAAGAGCTGCCGCTCCAGCCCGGCGCCCCATTTTTCCTGGCAGCGGACATAAATATCCGCCTCCAGGACGCTGTTTTTTTCCACCGGCCCGTCACCGGTGCTTAGTTGCAGCCGGATCCCGGGAAAGTGATCGGCAAAACCCTGCAATCGGGGGATAAGCCAACTGCTGCTGAAAGACGGCAGGATATTGACATGGAGTATGCCGCTGGCATCCCTTTCCCGTGTCAGGAAGGTTACCGTCTCGATGGTTTCCAGCGCCAGGGAAATCTGGGTTAAAAAAGTCTGTCCCCGTTCGCTTAACTGAAGGTTCAGGCCGCTCCTGTCAAACAGGGTACAGCCGAGATAATCCTCAAGCAGGGCAATCTGCTTGCTGACCGCTCCCTGGGTTACCCCCAGTTCCCCGGCCGCCCGGGTAAAGCTGCCGTGGCGCGCCGCCACTTCAAAGTGACGCAGGGCGTTTAATGGGGGAAGCTGGCGTTTCATTTAATCATTACTTTTTCTCATGTATAAATACTATTAATCGTTTGCCGCCTCCCTTACAAGAGCTTTATAATGAGCGTAACATCGACGCGCTCTGGAGATCAAATATGGCAGCTCACCCCTTTCACCTTGCCTTTCCGGTCACTGACCTGGAACAGACACGACGGTTTTATGTGGATATGCTCGGCGCCAGCACCGGCCGGGAGGCACCGCGCTGGATTGACTTTAATCTGTTCGGTCACCAGGTTTCCGCCCACCTTGTGGACAAAATGGACAAGGTACCCACCAACCCGGTAGACGGACAGGATATTCCGGCCAGGCATTTCGGCGTAATCCTGGAGCGGGCCGAATGGAATAAACTGGCCGGAAAGTTACGGGCCTGTAACACCAGCTTTATTGTTGAACCCTATGTGCGCTTTGAAGGCCAGACAGGGGAACAGGCAACCATGTTTTTTCAGGACCCGAGTGGCAATTACCTTGAATTCAAATCCTTTGCCGACCATAAAGATATCTTCGACCCGGATTACAAAGACTGACGGACAAAGTGCACCTTCATGGCCATACTAATTATTCTTCCCGAAAAGCAGGCTGAAGAGGTCAGGAACCTTCTGCTTCAGAAAATACCTGATGAACAGATTTTCATCTGGCCTGAGATCGGCGCAGCAGAAAATATTGAAATTGCCGTTACCTGGAACCATTCGCATGGCATCTTCGGACAATTCCCCAACCTGAAACTGATTGCATCCTATGGTGCCGGCGTGGATCATATCTTTGCCGATCCCGACCTTCCCAAAGAGATACCCGTCAGCCGTTTTGTCGCCGACAGCCTGTCCAGGCAGATGGCAGACTATGTGGCCGGGGCCATACTGGCCCATCGACTGCGACTGGTGGATTACAGGGAATACCAGGCCGCCGGCCATTGGACACCCCATGCCCCGAGGGCCGGCAATCGCGTCACCATCCTCGGGCTCGGTGAATTGGGAAGCCGGACGGCAGAACAGCTGACCCGCATGGATTTCGAGGTCAGCGGCTGGAGCCGCAGTCGCAAGTCACTGGATAATTGCACCTGTTACGCCGGCCGCAAGGAGCTAGGCATAGCTGTGAATGACGCCGATTATGTCGTCTGTCTCCTGCCGCTCACCGCAGAAACACGCGGCATCCTCAACCGCAACCTGTTTAACATGATGAAAGAAGGAGCCTATCTGATCAATGCCGCCCGCGGCGATCATTTGGTTGTTGATGACCTGCTGGATGCCCTCTATCAGGGCCGCCTCGCCGGGGCCTGTCTGGATGTTTTTGAAATAGAACCCCTGCCCGGGGACAGCCCGCTCTGGCGTCATCCCCGGATACTGATCACTCCTCATATCGCAAGCATCAGTCGCAGCGATGATATGGCGGATTATATCCTGGAAAATTATCAGGCACTTCGCGGCGGTACACCGCTTGCCAATCTGGTAGATAGCGCGCTTGGATATTAGTTGAGCTTTTCTGCTCTTTTGCCGTCAATTTGCGTTGCATGGCCGTAGCCAACCTGTTAATTTGCGCGCGAAACAGACTGTTCTTTAAAAAGGTAAGCATCATGAAGATAGATGGAAACTCCATTCGTCCGGGTAATGTCATTGAACATCAGGGTGGCCTCTGGGTCGCTGTAAAGATCCAGCATACGCAGCCCGGCAAAGGCGGTGCCTACTTACAGGTTGAACTGAAGAACCTGAAAGACGGCCGCAAGCTGAATGAACGTTTCCGGTCATCGGAGAAAGTAGAGCGTGTCCGTCTCGAACAGAAGGATCACACCTTCCTTTTCGAAGCCGACAACATGTATACCTTCATGGACAAGGAAACCTATGACCAGGTTGAAATCAGCGGCGACCTGATTGGTGACCAGAAAGTCTACCTGCAGGATGGCATGGAAGTTGTTGTCGAGAGTTACGACGGCGCCCCCCTCAGCGTCCAGCTTCCCCAGACTGTCGAACTTGAAGTGGCAGAGACCGAGCCTGTGGTCAAGGGACAGACAGCCGCCTCTTCCAACAAACCGGCTATTATGGAAAACGGCGTACGAGTCATGGTTCCCCCCTTCATCAGCCAGGGTGACCGTATCGTCGTTTATACCGAAGACAGCACCTATGCGGAACGTGCCAAGTAACCTCTCGTAACGAAGGAAAATATCATGGCGCTTCATTCAGCCATCATCACCGTCATGCAGAAGGCCGCCGAGAAGGCCGGGCGCAAACTGTCCCGTGATTTCGGGGAAGTGGAACATCTGCAGGTTTCCCGCAAGGGACCGGCTGATTTTGTTTCAGCTGCCGATACCCGGGCCGAAAAAATAATCTTTGAAGAACTTTCCCGGGCTCGTCCCGATTTTGGCTTCCTGATGGAAGAAAACGGCGAGATTGAAGGTAATGATAAAAGCACCCGCTGGATCATAGATCCGCTGGACGGTACAACAAACTTCCTGCACAGTATTCCCCATTTTTGTACGTCCATTGCCCTGGAACAGAATGGTGAAATTACCGCGGGCCTGCTCTATCTCCCGCTGACTGACGAAACATACTGGGCGGAAAAAGGGCGTGGCGCCTACCTGGGTAACCGCCGGCTCAGGGTTTCCTCCCGTAAAAATATGGCGGACAGCCTGCTGGCCACCGGTATCCCGTTCAAGGGCCGGGCCGGACACGCCGAGTTTATTGCCAGCCTCGAAACCATCATGCCGGAAGTTGCCGGCGTCCGCCGTTTCGGCTCAGCTGCCCTCGATCTGGCTTATGTAGCCGCCGGGCGCTATGACGGATTCTGGGAAACAGAACTGCAGCCCTGGGATATTGCCGCCGGTCTGTTGCTGGTGTCAGAAGCGGGTGGTCAAGTCACCACATTTGATGGTAAAAAGGATGTGCTTGACGGAAAGCAGATTCTGGCAACCAACGGCGCCCTTCATGGCCCGGTCACCAGACTTCTGGCCACCGCCCGCAAGAATGTCAGGAAATCTGCAACCAGGTAAACGGGGAATTCGACAAAGATGATCAAACTGTCCATGACTACAGCCTTCTGGCTTGGACTGGCATCATCTGGCCTTGCGGCCGATATCCCCTCTTCCCATAGTGAACGTCTTTTCCTCAATGCTTCCGCCCTTACCGATCTCAAGCCCCTCCAGTTTGATTTTCATAAGGGCCAGTTTCAGCTTGGCGAAAATAGTCGCGAACTTCTGAAACAATGGGCGGAGCAGATCAAAAAATACAGTTTCCCCATTCATATCTATAGTTACGCAGCCACACCGGAAAGCCTGAGGGACATGACCGAGAACCGGGCAAAGCACGAAGCGGTAAGGGTTGCCTTCAACCGCGGCCTGATTGCCCGGGCCCTCCTGGAACAGACTGGAATTGCCAGCAACCGAATTCGCCTGCACGCCATAGGTTCCGGCACACTTCACTCCAGCGAAAACCTTAAAATCACCATTCGACAGGACTAGAGCCCTGCGGATGTCATAATCTCGCCCAACTAAAACTTAGACTCTTGTCTAGCGCCCTGATAACATTGCCATAAATTTTCAGGCGACAAACACAAGGACAAGGCATAAAATGACACGCCCTTCAAAATACCTGAACACCATTATCCTGTTTCTGACGGCAGTAATTGTGCTTGTCGCAGTACTCTTCCCCTCTATGGAAGAGGCCTTCCTGACCAATTACATGCTGAACGGGGTTATTGTTTTGGTGTTGGTGATCGGTGTTGCTTTTTCCATTTCCCAGGTCAGGAAAATCTCCAGCGCCGTAAGCTGGCTCCAGGCCTTCCAGGAAAATGGCGACCCGGACAGTCTGCCTGTTCCGCCGGACATGCTGGCCCCCATGGCAGCCATGATGGAAGAGGATCAGAGACGAAAATCCCTGTCCGCGCTGTCCCTGCGCACCATTCTTGACGGCATCGCCGGCCGGATGGATGAAAGCCGGGAGACCACCCGTTACCTGATCGGACTTCTGATCTTCCTTGGCCTTCTGGGCACTTTCTGGGGACTTCTGGGCACCATCGGCTCCATCAAGAACACCATCGACAGCCTGACCGTCGGCTCCGGCGATATCACCCATCTGTTTGAAGACCTGAAACAGGGCCTGGCCGCCCCCCTCGGCGGCATGGGGACGGCATTCAGTTCCTCCCTGTTCGGTCTTGCCGGATCTGTGATACTCGGCTTTATCGACCTGCAGACCGGTCAGGCCCAGCGCAGTTTCTTCAACGGCCTGGAAGACTGGCTGTCCGGCATAACCAAACTGTCCCGGGGTGGCGGCATTGTCAGCGACACCGGGGACGGCTCTGTCCCCGCCTATGTCAGCGCCCTGCTGGAACAGACTGCCGACAGCCTCGACAACCTGCACAAGGTGATCAGCCGCAGCGAGGAAAAGCGCCTGGAGGTCAACAGCGCCCTGATCAACCTTTCCGAACAGCTTGCCGGCATGTCGGACAGCAACAACGAAGTAAATAGCGTGCTGAAAAAGCTGGCGGATGTTATGGGCAGTGAAAGGGAAAAAACGGACACCACGCACCTCAGGAATATCGATGTTCAGATGAAACATCTTGTAGAGGCAACCGTCAAGGGTCAGAACCAGATGACCGACGACCTGAGATCTGAATTCAAGCTCCTGGCCAGAACCCTGGGCGCGATTATGGACGGCCGGGAAATGCCCGCATCCGGGCGGGAACGTCCGAAACGGCAGAGTACCCCTGAAAAAGAAGCGCCCAAGGCACATCCTGAAGCCAGTCCTGCACCTGATGCCGAAGCGCCAGCTGCACCGGCTGCAAAAACGGCCGCACCCGCCCAGAATCTTGACTATGACATGCCCACGCCAAAACCAAAGGCCAAGAAAACACCTGTCCTCACGCCCAAACCCCTGACTGCCAAAAGGGATGATGACTGATGGCCCTGCTCAGGACCCAGAGACGTCCGGGCAGCGGCAATGAAAATACCTGGCCCGGTTTCGTCGATGCCCTCAGCACCCTGCTGCTGGTCATCATCTTTCTTTTGTCCGTCTTCATGCTGGCCCAGTTTTTCCTGGGTCAGGCCCTGTCCGGGCGGGATGAAGCGCTGGAAAAACTGAACCTGCAGGTCCAGGAGCTGGCCGATCTGCTGGCGCTGGAACGTCAATCCAATCTCGACCTGAAGGCCAACATCACCCAGCTTTCCGCGTCCCTGCAGGATTCCAACCTGTCGCGGGAGCAGATGTCCGCCCGTATCGAGGAACTCGAAGCCGACCTTGCCGATGCGACCAACCTCGGTCAACGGGCAAGCCAGTCCAGCGAGGAGCAGCTGAAATCCATCCAGGACCTGCAAAAACGCTACCGCGACAGCAACACCGCCCTGGCAAAGGAAAAAGAACTGTCCCAGGCCGCCCGGCGCGAGGTGGAGATCCTGAACCGGCAACTTGCCGCACTCAGGCAGCAACTGTCCGCCTTGCAGGTAGCGCTGGAAGCTTCCGAAAGTAAAGACCGGGAACAGCAGGCCACCATCAAAAACCTGAGCTCCCGCCTGAATGCGGCATTGGCGTCCAAGGTTCAGGAACTGAGCCAGTACCGGTCAGAGTTTTTCGGCCGCCTGAAACAGGTGCTCGGTCAGCGCTCTGATATCCGCATTCACGGCGATCGTTTTATTTTCCCCTCCTCGGTACTGTTTGCGTCCGGCTCTGATACGCTGGGTGTTGATGGTCAGCGGGAGATGGCCAAGCTGGCCCAGACCCTGAAGGAAATCTCGGCCAATATCCCCAAGGAAATTGACTGGATTTTGCGGATTGACGGCCATACGGACAAACTGCCGATCCGCACTGACCGGTTCCCGTCCAACTGGGACCTGTCAACGGCCCGGGCTCTTTCTGTGGTGAAATATCTGATCAGCGAAGGCATCCCTGCCGAACGGCTGGCAGCCACCGGTTTCGGCCAGTTTCATCCCATCAATGATGCGGATAATGAAGAAGCCTACGAACAAAACCGACGGATCGAAATGCGCCTAACTCAGCAGTAATCTGCGGAAGAAACTTTTCTTTTCGTTGGGTATAAATCGGGTTGTTAGCAGATGCTCCTCGAGATCGATATCGGGAACACCGCAACCCAGGTCGATATAGGACATTCTGTTAATACCCAACTGGACAATATCGGGATATTTGCTGTCATATCCCACAGAGCCCAGATGCCGACGATAGCATAATATCTGATTGTCCTCTATGCCTTCTACTGCCAGGGGCAAAAGGAGAATAGCCGCTTCCACCAATAGACCAGAAGTCTTGCGTTCCACGAAAACAAGTTGAAAGCCGCAGGGGAAATTAAAAATCTTCTTAAAATTGCTCCAGGCAAAGTCTGTTACACGGGGCAAACCTTTTTCAAAAAGCTTATTTCCGGAAAAATTGACGCCAACCTCTTTTATGATATCACTACCAAGCAGGCGCATATTTAGTTCATCGCCCTTCCAGTCGAGAATGGCAAGCCATCCCAGATAGTCCGACAAATCAGCCGGATTTAGTTTTTTTCTTTCGGGGATTATTCGATCACCGCGAATATTGTTCCAATACTCCCAAACATTGTAAAACTCGGGCGTAATAAACACTGACGTCTTTCCTCTATTGCCCCCCACTCCAGGACACCATAGAAGGATATCCAAATTTAATAAAGACTTCAATAGTCCGCAGAGCGGTCAGTTATGACCAGTGCGCCTCAAGCGGTTTCGCGCATATCCGTAAACTGCAGTTCGGCAAGACGGGCATAAAGACCGCCCTTCTTGAGCAGTTCCTGATGGGTACCAATATCCGCAATATGCCCCTGATCCATGACAACAATACGGTCCGCCTGCAATACTGTCGCCAGCCGGTGGGCAATCACCAAAGTGGTGCGCCCCTCCATCAGGCGGTCCAGTGCGGTCTGAACCAGTTTTTCACTTTCCGCATCCAGGGCCGAGGTGGCCTCGTCCAGAAGCAGGATCGGCGCATCCCGAAGGATTGCCCGGGCAATGGCAATGCGTTGCTTCTGACCACCTGACAACCGGGTGCCCCGTTCGCCCAGATAAGTTTGCATCCCCTCCGGCAGGCGGTTGATGAATTCATCGGCCTGGGCCGCCCGGGCGGCCTCCCTGACCATCTCTTCCGTGGCATCAATGCGGCCGTAGCCAATATTTTCCTCAATACTTGCGGCAAAAATCACGCTTTCCTGGTGTACCACCGACATCTGGCGACGCACTTCTTCCGGATCCGCCATATTGAGCGGTACCCCGTCGATCGAAATCTCACCGGCGGCCGGATCATAAAACCTCTGCAGCAACTGGAACACTGTGGATTTACCCGCCCCTGACGGACCAACTACAGCCACAGTTTCCCCGCTTTTGACATTCAGTGAGAAGCCGTTCAGGACGTTGATATCCCGCTGCGACGGGTAAGCAAAAACCACATCGCGGAATTCGATATTTCCCTTCACCGGATCAGGCAGCGCAATCGGATTTTCCGGTGCCCGGATATCAGGCTCAGTACAAATAATCTCCAGACAACGGCTGGCCGCCCCTGCCGCTCTTTGCAGTTCGCCGTACACCTCTGACAGGGCCCCGACCGCCCCGGCCACAAGCACGGCGTAAATCAGGAAGGCAGTCAGTTCACCGCCGCTCATGCGCCCTGTCGCTACATCGGAGGCCCCGACCCATAGCACCAGGTCCACAGCGCCAAAAACCATCAGGATCACCAGAGCCGTCAGCCATGCCCGAACCCAGGTTCTTTTTATGGCCACGCCAAAGGCATGTTCGACAAAATCCGCAAATTTTGATTTTTCATAATTCTCCCGGGTATAGGACTGGACCGTCTGCACCGCGCCCACTGTTTCGTTGGCCGACGCACTGGCATCAGCGATGCGGTCCTGGGACTGTTTGGACAGCTTCTTGACCTTGCGCCCGAGAACAATAATCGGAATAATCACCACCGGAACGGCGACCAGAACAACAGCCAGCAGCTTGGCGCTGGTAATGGCCATAAAGATAAGACCGCCGAGGAAGGTCAGGATGTGCCTGAGCGCGACCGATACCGAAGAGCCCACCACGGACTGAATCACCGTGGTGTCAGTGGTCAGGCGGGAAATAATGTCACCGGACCGGTTCTGCTCAAAAAAAGTGGGGCTCAGGGTAACGACCCGGTTAAAGACCGCCTTGCGGATATCGGCAACGACTCGTTCCCCCAGCCAGGTCACTGTGTAGTAGCGGCAGAAGGTGGCTGTCGCCAGGATGAAAGCAATGCCGAGAAGCCCCAGAAAATAGACATTAATCAGGTCAATATTATCGCTTGAAAAGCCCATATCGACGATGCGTCTGACAGCCTGGGGAATGGCCAGGGTAGAACCTGCGGTAATCACCAGAGCCACAAGCGCGACGAAAATAGTTCCCCTATAGGGCGACAGAAAAGACCATAACAGACTGATCTCCCTGACATTCTTCTTTTCAGGTTCAAACTCGTCGCCGGTCGGGGTGAGGCCCGGGTTTTCTCTCGCCATATCGTACAAATGCCCTGTAATGTTCTTCTGGTTAAGCATATAGCAGGGCGCGCTGCACGATACAACGCCCGCCTTCCATATAATTTAAGCAAATCCGCCATGTTTTTTGATATTTCAGAGTCTTTCGGGGTTGCCTTGTGCTGCCGACTTGTTTATACAGGCGCAAATTATTTTCGCGGAGAGACAAAAGCGATGAAACAGGAAATTCACCCGGACTATCACACTATCACTGTAGTGATGACAGACGGCACAACTTACCAGACACGCTCCACCTGGGGCAACGAAGGTGACACACTGAACCTCGAGGTTGACCCGAAATCCCATCCTGCATGGGTTGGCGGTAGCCAGAAAATCTCTGAAAAAGGCCGTGTGGCAGCTTTCAACAAACGTTTCGGAAACTTCAAGCTCAACAAATAATCCGGGCTTGTTGCGGAATTCAAAAAAGGCGCCTGTTTTGGGCGCCTTTTTATTTTGACTTATTTCGGGACTGTGTGGTTTTCCGTTAATGCCGGTCCGGGTTGCGGATTTTATCCAGCAGACTGTGCACAGGATTATCGCCAGCTTCCCCGCCACTGAGCATGATTTCCATCCGTTCCACTCGCCGGTACAGGTCCTGGGTCCGTTCCAGATAGGCCCGGAATTCGTCCGGAAGATTTTCCAGCATCTTTTCGTCGCTCGCAAGACAGGTTTCGCGATTATTTAATCTGAATTTCGGGTTCAGTGCTTCCTCGGAAGTCAGTTCACCGGCGACCACCCCCTTTTGCACCAGAAGCCAGGATACCGCCTGCATCAGGCATGTGGTCATACGCAGACTTTCACTGGCAAATACTACTTTCGCGTCCTGATCCGTCTCGGGGGTTTTTCCCCGTTGCTTCTCCATATAGTCCGCAACCGAGATCGTCAGCTCCAGGGCCTCGCGGTAGGATTTTTCAAGAAATCGTGGTTCCAGATGACCTTCGTGGGTCACCAGTCTGTTTTTCATCTGTCTCTCCGGCGTATTTCTTTCCCCCTACCCTAGAACCTTGACCTTAATTTCTCGTTACTATTGGACACGCTTCTTTACATCTTGAAATCTCTTTTGCAGACCTTATCTCCAATTTATCGGGTGCCAAACATGGACCTGACAACTGGATTTCCCGGCCGACTGGCGGGAAACCAAGGAAAATATCGCTTATGAAAGGATATATATGATGCGTACACTTGATCTCAGCCCCCTGCTCCGGTCAACCATCGGCTTTGACAATATCAACCGCATGTTCGACCAGGTCGCGAACGCCAAAGAAGCTGCCTACCCGCCCTATGACATCGAGAAAGTCAGCGAAGATGATTACAGAATCACTGTAGCACTTGCCGGCTTTACCGAAGACGACCTGTCCATCACCGTACAGGACGGTGTTCTCGTCATTGCCGGCAAAGGGACCGAGGAAGAAACCGAAAGTACCGAAAGATTCCTCTATCGCGGCATTGCCAAACGGGCTTTCGAGCGCCGGTTCAAACTGGCCGAAACCATCCGGGTTCTGGACGCCAAATTTGAAAACGGCCTGCTGGTGGTCAACCTGCAGCGCGAAGTGCCGGAACACCTGAAACCGCGCGAGATTATGATTAATTCAGGCAAGAAATCTGAAAAGATGATCGAGGGCGAAGCCGCCTGACCTTTTCGGATTGAAAGCAGAAGGCTCCCCGCAGAGATGTTGGGAGCCTTTTTGTCACAAAAAACTACTTGAAAATATCTTCTGCTACGATGCGGGCACCCTGTTTGTTTTGGATTTCTGCCTCGGTGCGGGTAATTTCCACTTTCAACAGACCAATACGTTCCTTCAGATATTCAACGGAATGAACGGACAGGTCCTCCCGGCACACATCCTGCAGGCTAGAGCCCTTTAACAGTTCAAATTCTTCATCATCCATCACATTTATCCATCACTGGCCTCTTGATTTTTTCCTCAGATCTTTCATTTTGATCAGTATAACCCCGTTTACAGCAACATTGAATCAGGAATTGCCATGTCAGTGCCCCTCTCAGAGACCATGCAGGTTATTGAAATCACCGAAGCAGGAGGGCCCGACGTCCTTAAACCGGCAGAACGTCGCCTTCCCGAGCCCGGAGCAGACGAAGTCCTGATCAGGGTCGCTGCCGCCGGCGTCAACCGGCCGGACATCATGCAGCGCAAGGGGCTTTACCCGCCGCCACCCGGCGCCTCGGACATCCCCGGCCTGGAAGTGTCTGGCACCGTCGTCAAAACCGGCGATGCAGTGACCACACTCAACGCGGGCGACAACGTCTGCGCCCTCGTGACCGGCGGCGGTTATGCGGAATATTGTGTCGCCCCGGCGGATACCTGCTTGCCGGCGCCCGACGGCTTTTCCCTCGAGGAAGCCGCCGCCCTGCCGGAAACCTTTTTCACGGTCTGGTCAAATGTCTTTCAGCGCGGACAACTAAAAGAAGGGGAAACCTTCCTTGTGCATGGGGGCACCTCGGGAATTGGCACCACTGCCATCCAGTTGGCAAAGGCTTTCGGCGCCACCGTCATCGCCACCTGCGGCAGTGATGAGAAATGCGTTGCCTGCCGCGACCTGGGCGCAGACCTTGCCATCAACTACAACAGCCAGGATTTTGTCGAGGAAGCAAAGAATTTTACGAAAGGCCGGGGCGTGGATGTTCTGCTGGACATGGTCGCCGGCGACTATGTGGACCGTAACCTGAAAATCATGGCGGAAGACGGCCGCCTGGTCATGATCGCGGTCCAGAAGGGGCCTAAAACGCAGGTCAACGTGCTGCCGATCATGCTAAAGCGCCTGACCTTTACCGGCTCAACATTGCGCGGGCGGGAAGTTGCCTTCAAGCACAGGGTTGCGCGGGACCTGCTGAGCCATGTCTGGCCGTTGTTCAAGGAGGGAACGATCAAGCCGGTCATAAACCGGACCTTCGCCCTGCAGGATGCCGACAAGGCCCATGCATTTCTCGAGAGCGGCGCAAATATCGGAAAAATTATTCTGAAAACCTGAGTTCCAGATAAAAGAAGAGCGCCCGTTAAAGGCGCCCTTCCCCCAGTATACTACCCCTTGTTTTAAAACTGCTCTGGATTAGTTTTTTTTGTTATTCCCGTTATCTGCCAAGAGCCGAGGCTTTTTATTATTCTTTTTATTTTTCGGGGTTCCCCGAAAAAGATATGCGTATCTCACCATATGAAGATACGCATACCTGAACTTATATATAGTGCCTTAAGCAGCGCGGATCTGAGTCAGGAAGTTCTCAAGCTGCTTGCGCAACTCGCCGGACTGTGAAGACAGTCTCTGGGCAGAGGTCAATACGGCACCAGCCGCATCACCTGTGCTCTTCGCACCCTCGTTCACCACATGAATATTGCTGGTCACTTCCTGGGTACCCGCAGATACCTCGGAAACGTTCCGGGCGATTTCATGGGTGGAGGCATCCTGCTCTTCCACTGCAGAAGCGATGGTTACGGATGTTTCATCGATCTGCTTGATCACATTCTGAATACCGGTAATAGCGGTAACGGCCTTCTCGGTCGCAGACTGCATGCCGCCAACCTGGCTCGTGATTTCCTCGGTTGCAGTTGCTGTCTGGCTGGCCAGGTTTTTCACCTCGGAAGCCACAACCGCGAACCCTTTACCGGCTTCACCGGCACGGGCGGCCTCAATAGTCGCATTGAGCGCCAGCAGGTTGGTCTGGTTGGCAATGTCATTAATCAGGTTGATCACGTCACCGATCTTCTGGGCAGCAGATACCAGCCCCTGGATCTCGACGGTAGCCCGTTCAGTCTCGCTCACAGCATTGCGTGAGTAGTTGCTGGACTGGGAAACCTGTGTGCTGATTTCCTTGACGGAAGCTGACAGCTGTTCAGCTGCACTGGCGACCATCTGGATATTGGCACTTGCCTGTTCTGAAGCCGCAGTCACAGTCTGGGACTGGCGGTTTGTTTCTTCGGCAACTGCGGACATGCCCTGGGCAGCCACTTCCATTTCACCGGAAGCCGTGGAAACGCTGTTGACGATTTCCATGACAGAGGTTTCGAAGTCATCGGCCAGGGCAAGCATTTCCTGGCGACGCTCTTCACGGGCCTGGGCTTCACGCTCTTCTTCACGCTGACGCTGGGCTTCTTCTTCCTGTCGTTTGGCTTCAGCCTCGGCTTCTTTCTGCTGGCGGCGCTCTTCCTCGGCCACACGCTGTTCGTCCTCGAGACGGATTTTCTCAATCGCCGCATCCTTGAAGACCTGCAAGGCGCGGGCCATGATACCGATTTCGTCACCACGCTCGGTGCCGTGGACGTCGGCGTCAAGATCACCTTCGGCAATCACACTCATGACTTCGCCAAGCTCGTTCAGCGGTTTTACAACCCGGTAAACAACCATCCAGATGGCACCGGCAGCAATCGCCATGGTGGCCAGCAGCAGAACAATGGCAACAATCATGCTTCCGGTTGCTTCTGCAGAGGTTTCCTCGGCCAGCTGGGCGGTGATTTCACCGGCAGCCTGGCTCAGATCAAGGATCGGAGTAGTCGCTTCGGAAGCCGCATCAATCCACTGATCAGCAGAAACCGGGTAAGGTTCCTCGATCTGGGAAGCGGAATAAACGCTCTGACGAAGGGATTCGGCATATTCCTTGAAGAATACATCCTCAACCTTCTTCATCATGGCAGCCATTTTGGTATCGACATAGCTGCGATCCAGGAACGCGTGTGTCTGGCTCCAGGACGCATTGATCTGTCCACTGTAGACGGAAAGCAGCTGCATACGCAGGGAAGAAAGCGGCTTTTCGCTGGCAATGGCTGCACCGATCACGGCCCATTCCTGATCAGCATATTCAGACATGACAAACAGGGCATGCTTGAGCTGCTGATAGGTGGCAAATTTGTTGTTGGAAATACCGGTTTCCAGAACCAGGCCCATACGAAGGTTGGTCAGTGTATCGATAAGGCTGGTTGTGGTTTTATAGAAATAACGGTCCGCGCGGGATGATTTGCGCTCGCCGTTTTCATCAACATATTCGGCTTTGGGACGATCCGCCTTATCTGCGCTCATGGCCAGATAGGCGGCTTTGCGTGCGTTCAGATACCCGTCGTAAGTCGACTCAACGGCGTCAACCAGTTCTTTTTTACCGGCGAAATCATCTGCATCACGAGCCAGGCGCAGAGCATTCTTATAAGCTGCTTCAGCTTTTTCACTCTGAGTTTCCGCAAGGCGCCTTTTCTCGGCGCTACCGGCAGTGTCACTGCCAAGGACTGTATTTACAATCCCGCGCTCAACAGAAAAATAGTGAGCCGCATTCAGGAGATGGTCAGATGTTTCATTCACCTGAACAATCAATTCCGCTTCAGATTTTCTGTCTGCCGCCTCAAAAGCTGATATTGCACTGAAGGTTAAAACTGACAGGACAAGGATGCCCACAATCCCGAACAAGGAGTTCCGGATGGTAAACAGGCTGCCCATTTTACTTGTATTTGAATTCAAGATTTCGTTATCACTCATACTTCTATCCGCCAAGCCGTTATTGAGTTTAAATATTGAGGGAGCTACCCAACTATCCTGTTCGATCTGCGCTTTTTTCCAGACAGACCTCTCCCTTACATTCACCTTATAGGGGGGGAACTTTAAAAATATCGTTAACAGGACGTGCAGGAATCTAATTTTCCCGTTCAGATATATATAAATACAGAAAGGGAGCGGCTTGAGGCCACTCCCGGAATTGATTTCAGCAAGTTATTTCAGGAGGCTATCGTCCCTGGCTCCGCCAGTTCTTGATAGCGTCAAGTATAAACGCCCGGTCAGAAATGTCATTCTGCCAGTCGCTGGAATATTCGGGATTGGTGCTTGAAGGACGTTTATTCTCATCAAGGTTGTCGAACTTGACCCGGACCGGGGCGCGCACCCCTTCCCCGACGATCAGAGCTTCCCGATTCTGCAACGAAGATAACGCAGCAAGGGATCCCTTGGCGCCTTCAGGCATCACATGCTCGACGAAATTCTGGTCCCGTTCGTTGTTCATGCGCATGGCAAAAATAGTGCCACACTGAGACAGGGCGGATTCAGAAACATCCGCCGGGCGCTGGGAGACCAGCCCCAGTGACACGCCATATTTACGCCCTTCCTTGGCAATCCGTTCGATGGCTTTGCGGGTCGAAGCGAAAACCGTATGATCTTCGGTCGGCACATAACGGTGCGCTTCCTCACAGACCAGCAGGATCGGTTTGGCATCCCGCCCCTTGCTCCAGAGCGCGAAATCAAATACCAGACGGCTGATCATGGACACCACCACATTCACAATTTCCGACGGCACGCCGGACAGATCAATGGTCGATACCGGTTTGCCGTTGACCGGAAAGCGCAGCAGGTTGCCGATTACTTCGGCCAGGTTGTCATTGGCCAGAAGGCCGGAAAACATGAAGCTGAAACGGGCATCCCGGCGCAATTCCTCAATCTTGTTCTTCAGGCGCATATACGGGGTGATCGTATCCGGATTCTCCAGCTTGCCCATTTCATTCTCCAGATATTTGAGCATGAAGGACAACTTGTAGGGAATCGGCGTATCCACTGTGATCTTTTCAGAACTCAGGCTGTCCGATGCATCAATCCTGGCCGCCTGCAGGCAACGCCGGAGAACGTCTATTTCCACCTGCCGGTCCAGCGACCGGTGCAGACCGACGAACATTTCAACATGTTCCTCGAAATTCATCATCCAGTAGGGCAGCCGCAGGTTGTTAATATCAAAATGCTCGCCACAGTCCTCAAAGGCCGCCTCATATTCGTTGTGCGGGTCGAGCATAATAATATGGCCATTAGGCATTCTTTCCACCAGACGGTGAATAAGGAGCGCTACCGTACAGGATTTACCCGTACCGGTGCTGCCCAAAACTGCAAAATGCTTGCCAAGCATGGCGTCGATCATGACACTGGCTTGAGTCACATGCTGGGGAAAGACGGTTCCCACATGGAAATGGTTTATGTCATTGGCGCCGAAAATGGACTCGATATCCTCAAGGGTGGTTTCATAAACCATCTGGCCGGGAGACGGGAAATCAGAGACCCCGCGATCAAACAGAATACCGGACGCTGTATAGGGCGCCTTGATCCCGTGACCAAGATAATCAAGATACATGATCACATGCTCCACCGGACCGGTGGAATTTTCCTGCCGGACCACTTCCCGCACGGAGGCATAAACGAATCCCTTGATCACCTTGATCTTGACGATTGCTCCGATCTGGCCCGGAGACAGACTCGAGTCATCCTTCTCCATAGACCTGTTCAGAGCCTTGACGGCACAGAGCGCAACAACGCCGTTACCGCTGACTTCGGTTACAAATCCAATCTCCTGAGACAGTTCAAGCGCTAACTTGTTGAGCCGTTCTGTCTGCTTTTCATCCAATAGACCGTTCATCTTTTTCACATTGTAATTTCGCCATTTTGTAGTATCATATATCCTTCTCCGTTAACGATAGATAAAGAAACATTAGATTTTGCAGTAGCTTGTATCTTATTGTGATTTTTTGTCGGTTTTTTTACCCGAACGCAGTTTTTCTTTAGTTGACATTTAATCAGATCGCATATAGTTTCCGCCGCAAGTTCAATTGTCACCTTTTTGTGGCACTTATTTAGTATGGGACGGACAAAGCGATGAAAATTGTAAATTCATTAAAGTCATTAAAAAACCGTCACCGTGATTGCCGTGTGATCCGCCGCAGAGGCCGGACCTACGTGATCAACAAGACCAACCGCCGTTTTAAGGCGCGTCAGGGCTGAGTGACCAAGACTAGAATTCGCTGCTGGCTTAATGTCGGCAGTTAATAGGAGACCGTGCTTCCCCCCCAAGAGCACGGTCTTCTTCATTGTGGAGACCTCACGTATCGGAGTCGCCCCATGAATGAAAGAAAACCAGGCTGTATCGTTTTCGATCTCGGCAATGTGCTGGTCAGATGGCATCCCCGCAATGCCTATGCCCCGTTGTTCAACAACGATGACCGCGACCTTGACCACTTTCTGGAAAATATCTGCAACATGGACTGGCATAACCGGCTTGACGCCGGGGAAAGCTTCGCCGATGCCATAGACGCCCTGTCCGCCCGACATCCCGAGCATGCGGATATGATCAGAGCCTATGACAGCCACTGGGACCACATGTTCGCCGGAGCGATCGAAGAAAATGTGGATATTCTCAACCGGCTTCACAGGGCCGGGCATCCTCTTTTCGCCCTGACCAATTTCCCGACCGAAAAATATGACAGTTTCTGCAACAGCTTTGACTTTATGAGCCTGTTCCGGGATGTCATCGTTTCAGGGCAGGAAGGCGTGATCAAGCCAAAGCCCGAGATCTATCACATCCTCAAGGACCGGACCGGTTTCGCCGCAGAGGACACCCTGTTCATTGACGACCGGGCTGACAATATCGCCGCCGCCGAAAAAATAGGATTCCGGACACACCACTTCACAACACCCGGGGTTTTTGAGCAAAACCTCCGAGGCCTGGGGCTCCTGCCCTAGCTTTCCGCGTGGTCAGCCTGGACCCGGGCAATCCGCAGCACATTGGTTTTCCCCGGTGTGCCAAAGGGCATGCCGGCCATAATTACAATATGGTCGTTCTCCCGGGCAAAGCCATATTCCAGGCACACATCACAGGCCTTGTCGATCATGTCCTGAAAATTGACCGCATCGGCGGTATGGACGCTGTTGAGACCCCAGAACAGACATAACCGGCGCGCTGTATCCAGATTGGGCGTCAGAACCAGCAAAGGCGTCACAGGCCGCTCACGGGATGACCGGCGGGCCGTTGACCCTGACCCCGTATAGGTGACAATGGCCTTGGCGTTGATCGTATTGGCAACCTGACTTGCCGCGGCACTCAGCGCGTCGGCAGAAGTAGATTCAAGTTTGGTTTCCTCCCGCCGCAAGGCCTGACGATAACTTGGCTCACTTTCGGTATGGGTCGCGATCCGGTCCATGGCACTGACGGCCTCCAGCGGGTATTCCCCGGCTGCCGATTCTGCAGACAGCATGATGGCATCCGCCCCGTCAAAAACGGCATTGGCCACATCGGAAACCTCGGCCCGGGTCGGAACCGGACTGTTGATCATGCTTTCCAGCATCTGCGTGGCCACAACAACACTTTTGCCGGCGCGCCGGGCGTGCCTGATGATCTTTTTCTGTTTGGAAGGCACTTCCTCCATCGGCAGTTCAACCCCCATATCACCACGGGCCACCATCACCGCATCCGACTTGGCAATAATTTCATCCAGGGCATACAGGGCGGAGGGTTTTTCCAGCTTTGACAGGATCGCCGCCCGGTCACCGATAATATCGCGGGCTTCCTGTACATCCTCGGGCCGCTGCACAAAGGACAGAGCCACCCAGTCAACTCCGAGGTCGAGCACAAAATCCAGATCCCTGCGGTCCTTTTCGGTCAGTGCCGCCAGCGGCAGAATGGCATTGGGCACATTAACACCCTTGCGATTCGAAAGCGGGCCGCCAACCACAACAGTGGTTTCTATAGATCGGGGGCCCACCTTGTCGATCAACAGCCTGATTTTACCATCATCCAGAAGCAGATGGGTACCGGGCTGAACCGCTTCGAAAATTTCCGGATGCGGCAGTTCCACCCGCTCCGCCGTTCCCGGTATTTTCTGCATATCCAGAGTGAATTTGGCGCCTTCCTCCAGCACCACCCGGTCATTCCCGAAGGCGCCGATACGCAGCTTGGGGCCCTGCAGGTCGGCCAGGATACCGATGGGACGACCGGTTTGCTTTTCAACTTCGCGGATCTTGTCATGCAACGCCGCCACATCCTTGTGGGCACCGTGGCTCATGTTGAGCCGGAACACGTCGGCACCGGCGTCCGAGAGCTTGCGGATCATCTCCACAGAAGAACTGGACGGGCCGAGGGTAGCTATGATTCTGGTACGGCGCTGGCGGTGCATGAATATATCCTTGAAACTGGAGAGAACGGCATTGTCTTCTATTAATAACATACTGAATTAACTTGGTGAATCTTTTATGATGCAATAGTTAATCAATTACGGGTTAATTGATCATTTCCCTGCACTCTTGACTTTATCCGACGGCTGCATACCTTAGTCATCCAGGGTAATCAAACACGAAAGACATATATTGCAGTCATCTCACCGAACGCCTCCAACTGCGGAACAACACGAGGCCTATGAAGTCCTCAATCCGCACGGAAAGGCAAACATTGTCCTGATCTGCGAACATGCCAGTAATTTCATTCCCGATGACTATGACAATCTTGGCCTGAACCAGACCGACCTCCAGCGTCATATCGCCTGGGATATCGGCATGGCAGCGATCACCCGCCAGCTTTCCAAAGAACTGGACGCCCCGGCAATCCTGGCCCGATTCTCCCGGTTACTGATCGATCCCAACAGGGAACCTGATCATAAAACCCTGATCCCGGAAATCAGTGATGAAACCGTCATACTTGGCAATCGCAATCTGGACCATGAAGCCAGGCGGGAACGGCTTGACCGTTTTTACCATCCTTTTCATGACCGGACAGAAGAACTTGTCAGGCACAAGGGCCATGGCGGCCATGTACCGCTGGTTTGCGGCATGCACAGTTTTACGCCGGTGATGAATGGCGCCCCCCGTCCCTGGCATGCAGGTATGCTGTGGAACCGGGATCCGCGACTGGCCCGGGAACTGATTAATCGGCTGCAGAAAAAGCATAGCCTGATGGTCGGTGACAACAAACCCTATTCCGGACGCGACCTGTTCCATACAATGAACCGGCACGGAGCGGACCACGGCTATCCCCAGGTCACCATAGAAGTCCGGCAGAATGAAATTGACAAGCCCGCCGGGCAGAATAAATGGGCCCGGCTTCTGGCCGAAGAGCTGTCGGAACTGGCCCGGGATTCCTCCCTGACAACAATCAGACATTTCTAACTTGACGGAGCTGACATGGACGAACAGACACGCATCGAAATTGAAGCCGCCGCCTTTCGCCGGCTGCTTTCCCATCTTGCCAAACGAACCGATACCCAGAATATTGATCTGATGGGCCTTGCCGGTTTCTGCCGCAACTGCCTGGCCAACTGGTATACCGAAGCCGCGGACGAACACGGCATTAAACTGGACAAGGCCGAGGCCCGGGAAATCATCTATGGCATGCCTTACGCTGAATGGACGGAAAAATACCAGACCAAGGCCACCGCGGAACAGATGCAGAAAATGGACGAAAGTCTGAAGAAAAACGAAGAACTCTGAAGCCGGAGGAACAGGCATTCAATTTGTTTTAATTTCCGGTTGCCTTGCCCCGGGTGCAGGGATAATGTGCCTCTTCAAAATTCAAATCCGGCTCAATTTTCAAATCAGGAGCAATATTCATGACAGAAGCAGGTGGCATCGCGGCAGATGCACTACGGTCCTATATCGAACGCATTGAAAGACTGGAAGAGGAAAAGGCAAACCTGGCCGCCGACATCAAGGATGTCTATTCCGAAGCGAAATCAACCGGGTTTGATGTGAAAATCATGCGCCAGATCATTCGGCTGCGAAAAATGGAAGAACATGACCGTCAGGAAATGGAAGCCCTGATTGACACCTATGCCCATGCTCTTGGAATGGCCCGGGGATAATCTCTGAAAATTGCCTGAAATGCAAAGGGCGGATATTCCGCCCTTTTTATTTGCCCGATTTGATGGCGTCGACAATTTTCTGTGTACGGGCATCGGCGCGGGAACCGTGGATGACAAAAATGGCATGGCCCACAGCGATGGCCCAAAGAATCCATCCACCAAGAAGCACGAAAAAGATCCCCACAACCCAGAGCACAGCATTGAAGATCGCCTGGAAAATCTTGCCGTAAAAAATCAGTGCAAGCGGCGGCAGGAAAAAAGCCAGCAGATAAATCATTCCTCAAACCCTTATATCGTTTAAGAATAATATATTGCGGTAAGCCAGTCGTTTTTCAAGAGTTATTTATTTCGGCAACCGGCCCATCCTGATCCTGACCGGACTCATCAAGCCCAAGTTCGGATATCTTCCGGTACAGGGTGGATCTGCCGATTCCAAGACGGCGGGCAATTTCGGACATTTTGCCGTCATACTTGCGCATGGCAAAAATGATCATCCCGTTTTCCACCTCACAGATGGACCGGATGTCGCCATGTTCATCAAGGATATTTACGGGCGAGGAAAAGTGGTCGGCCAGATCGTCATGGATAATTCCGGCGATCCCTTCCCTGGCGAAACTTTCAGGATACTTCTGGAGAGCCGACAGAACCTGGGGGAAATCCTCGGGGCCTATAGATTCTCCTTCGGATAGAATGACCGCCCGGAATATGGAATTCTCTAGCTGACGGACATTGCCGGGCCAGGAATAACTGCACAGCAATTTCAGGGCTTCTGTGGTCAGATGTTTACGGACACGTCCTTCCGAGGCGCTGATCTTGTCAATGAAATGGAGCGCCAGCTTTTCGATATCGCCAACACGTTCCCGAAGCGGCGGCAGGGTAATGGGAAACACATTGAGCCGGTAATAGAGGTCTTCCCGGAATTGTCCTATCTCCACCAGATCCTTCAGTTTCCTGTTGGTGGCGGAAATCAGGCGTACGTCCACCTTGGCCGGCACGCGACTGCCGATGGAATCAACCTCCCCTTCCTGCAAAACCCTGAGCAGCTTGACCTGAAGGTCCAGCGGCAGTTCACCGATCTCGTCGAGGAATATTGTGCCGCCATTGGCTTCGACAAATTTACCCTCGTGCTTTTCTGTCGCCCCCGTGAACGCCCCTTTTTCATGGCCGAAAAGAATCGACTCCACCAGATTGGCCGGGATGGCCCCGCAGTTGACCACAACAAACGGCTTTCCTGCACGCTCGCTGGATCCCTGTATGGACCGGGCAAAAACCTCTTTACCGACACCGCTTTCCCCCTCCAGCAGGATGGGCACATTGGCGCGGGCACCTTTTTTGGCCAGTTCGATGGCCTGGTGGATCGCCGGGCTGTCGCCCATCAGATCCTGGAAATTCATAATGCCGTCCCATTTACGGGTCAGGCGGGAAACCTCACCCGATAACTGATTCAGCTTCAGGGCGTTTTCTATGGAAACTTTGAGCCGGTCGACACTGGCCGGCTTGGCAATAAAGTCAATGGCCCCTGCCCGCATGGCATTGACGGCAGAATCGAGACTGCTGTGCGCCGTCAGGACAATAACCGGAACGATCAGGTTTTCCTCGGCGATTTTTTCAAGCACCTCGATCCCGCTGATATCCCCCAGCACCAGATCAAGCAACACCAGATCCACCTGCAGGGGTTCCTTACCACACAGCATGTCGATGGCTTCCCTGCCGCTGCTGGCCATTACCGTATTATATCCGGCTTTTTCCAGCGCGATCTGGAGCATCTTGCGTTGAGTTTCCTCATCATCAACGATCAGGATCAGCTTTCTCATATCGACAGATCTACTTTTGATTGTTGTTATAATTTTTCTTTCCCTTATGTCCCAATACGGGACAAAGGTTAAAAAACATGAAAAATCACTCTTTTTGTCCCATTTTGGGATAAATTTTGCCAATTTAAGGGCAAAAACCATTTGGTTCCCCTTTTGCGGTGACCTTGTCCAAATCTCGCAATCTGTCGCAAAATGGTCTGGAATTTACCTTATTGCCGCCGAAAGAATGCCATTTTTGAAAAGGATACTTATTTTCAGGACGGTTGGATGAACACGCCTATCAAATCAACAACACAAGATGTGGGAAAGTTTCATCATGACCAGATACAGCCTTGCACTATTCCTCTGCCTGCTCCTGCCAGCCCCTCTGCTGGCTGAACCCCATGCCCCCCTGACAAGCGGCATCCTGACATTCAAACCGGCCAGTGAAGAAGCGGAAACAACCCCGGCACCCCTGCTGGATACAGACGTCAAAATGGATATCTCCGGCCTGATCGCCCGGGTGACCGTCACCCAGACTTTCAAAAATACCACCAGCCGCTGGCAGGAAGCCAGTTACATGTTTCCGCTGCCGGAGAATGCCGCTGTCGATCATCTGAAGATGATCATCGGCGAGCGGGTGGTCGAGGGAGAAATCCGTGAAAAACAGAAAGCCCAAAAGATTTATCTCGCCGCCAAAAAAGCGGGAAAAAAGGCGTCGCTGGTAAACCAGAACCGTCCCAACGTCTTCACCACAAAACTTGCCAACATCGGGCCCGGTGAGGAAATTTCCGTCACCATCCAGTATCAGCAGACCCTCTCCTATAACAAAGGTGAATTCAGCCTGCGCTTCCCGCTGGTCGTGGGTCCGAGATACACGCCACAGCGCATCATTTCAGAACAGATCACCGGCAACAGTGAAGACGGATGGACCCTGGAGGATCCAGATAATGAAATCATCACCTCTGATGTCATCGGGCCGGGCAGCACCCGCAAAAACCCGGTCAGCATTGACATCGACCTGAACGCCGGCATGGAACTTTCCAGCCTGACCAGTCCCTCCCATGACATTGCCCCGAGCGAGATTTCCGCCGGGCGCTGGCGCATCACTCTGGCCAATGATGACGAAATCGCCAACCGTGATTTTGTTTTCAACTGGTCCCCAAAACTGGGTCAGGAACCCAAAGCCGCCCTGTTCAGGGAAACAACAGGCGACGACAATTATTACCTGATGATGCTGATGCCGTCGGCCAGTTCCTATGGAGAAAGCACACGCCTGCCCAAGGAAAGCATCTTCATCATCGATACCTCCGGCTCCATGCACGGCCAGAGCCTGGCCCAGGCAAAGGCCGCCCTGGCTCTGGCCATCCGCGGCCTGAACCCGTCAGACAGCTTCAATGTTATTGAATTCAACAGCATCACCACGCCCCTGTTTCCACAGAGCCGTCCCGTCACGCCGTCCACTGTTGAACAAGCGCTTTATTTCGTCAATGGCCTGCAGTCGGACGGAGGCACGGAAATGGCGCCGGCCCTGCAACTGGCCCTCAATACACCCGGCGATCAAAACCGCCTGCGCCAGGTTATCTTCCTGACTGACGGGGCCATCGGCAATGAAGAGCAGCTTTTCAGCCTGATCAATGACCGGCTCGGTGACGGGCGTCTGTTCACCGTCGGCATCGGTTCCGCTCCCAACAGCTTCTTCATGCGCAAGGCGGCCGAATTCGGGCGGGGCACCTTCACCCATATCGGGTCGACAGAGGAAGTCTCCGGCAAGATGCAGAAACTATTCGCCAAGCTGTCCGCCCCGGTGATGACCAATATCCGCATTCTGTGGCCGGAGGAAACGGAAGTTGAAATGTGGCCTGAGCGACAGCCGGACCTGTATCTCAACGAGCCCCTGATCATCAAGGCAAAAAGCCCGCTGGCCGGAGGCACACTCCGGATAGAAGGACGGCTGAACAATGCCCTGTGGAAAAGCAGTCTGCCCCTGGATACCGCCCGCGAGGACAAAGGGGTCGCCCAGGTCTGGGCGCGCCAGAAAATCGCAGGCCTGACAGACAAAATGCGCGAAGGCGGCGACCGGGAAAAACTGAAGGCAGAGATGACCTCCCTCGCCCTTGCCCATCATATGGTCAGTAAATACACCAGCCTGGTCGCTGTGGATAAAACGCCTGCGCGTCCGCCCGAAGAAACACTGGATCAGAAAACCGTGCCACAGCATATGCCCAAGGGCTGGTCCCATGACAAGGTGCTTGGTGAGAAGAAGGCAAAGGCCCTGATGGCGCCGCAGCCGACGGTCGCGCCTCCCGCCGCGGACATGATGGTGGCCAGCGCCCCGCAGACGGCGACGGATGAGGACCTGAAACTGGCTCTCGGCCTGATCCTGTGCCTGGGCGCCGCTATTGCCCTCCTGTTCCGGCGCCGGATCGCATGACGGGGCGGCTTGTTGCCGGGCTATGCCTGATCCTTGGCCTGAGTATATTGTCCGACGGACTTTATATGAAGGCCAAGGCCAGGCTGGCCCAGTATCTTCTGGCAAGCTCCTGGCAGGACACCCTGTCGGGAGGCCGGGAGGTTAGACCCTGGAGCTGGGCGGATACCTGGCCGGTGGCGCGGCTGAGTTTTCCCACCCTGAACCGGAGCCATATCATCCTTGCCGGAGCCAGCGGGCGCACCATGGCCTTTGGCCCGGGCCACCTGAGCACCAGCGCCCTGCCCGGCTATCCCGGCCACAGTTACGTCAGCGCCCATCGCAACAGCCAGTTCCGGGACCTGCAATATCTTTCCATCGGCGATGAAATCCTCGTTCAGCGGCCAAGCGGACTTTGGATCACCTATATCATCGACGACATCACCATCTTTGATGCCGGGACAAAAAAGCTTGGCCTTGACCTCGATGTGGACAGGCTCAGCCTGATTACCTGTTATCCTTTTGATACGTTGCAGCCAAACACCCCTTGGCGTTATATGGTAAGTGCCTATATGAAGGAAGAAACGCATCTCCAAAAGGATATCTGATCTATGACCAAACTGGACCTCGACATTTCCAAACTTCCCAGATGGGACCTTACCGACCTTTATCCGTCCCTGAACTGTAAGGAACTGGAAAATGACTTCGAGGCCCTGAAGGGACAGGCCGGGGAGTTTGCCGGAAAATATAAAGGCAAACTGGCAGGTCTTTCGGCTGATGAAATGCTGGCGGCGCTCAGAACCTACGAGGCTATGGAAACAAAGATGGGCCGCATCTACAGCTATGCCGGCCTGCTTTATGCCGGGGATATGACCGACGGCAAGATCGCCCAGTTTTACCAGACTGCGCACGAAAAACTGAATAGTATCGTCAGCAAGGTGCTGTTTTTCACCCTCGAACTCAACAAGCTCGAAGACCGGGTGATTGACGGCTGGCTGGACCAGTCGGCGGAACTGAAACGCTACGGCTCCTGGTTTGACGGCGTGCGTCTCTACCGTCCCTATCAGCTTGAGGACAAGCTGGAGGAACTGCTGCATGAAAAGTCGGTGGCCGGACGGGCCGCCTGGAACCGGCTGTTTGACGAAACCATGGCCGGTCTGAAATTTAATTACAAGGATCCCAAAAGCGGCGAGACCCGGGAGCTCGGCACCGAAGAATGCCTCGACCTGCTGAGCGACAGTGATGGTGACAGGCGGAAGGCCGCGGCCGAGGCGCTGGATGAAACCTTTGACAAGAATATCCGCCTGTTCACTCTGGTTACCAACACCCTGGCCAAGGACAAGGAAATCGAGGACCGCTGGCGTGCTTACGAAAACCCCACCACATCGCGGCATCTGTCCAACCGGGTCGAACAGGAAGTTGTGGATGCGCTGGTCACGGCAGTCAAGGCCGCCTATCCGAAACTGTCCCACCGCTACTACAAACTGAAAGCCAAATGGTTCGGAGTGGAAAAAATGAACTGGTGGGACCGCAACGCCCCCCTGCCGAAAACCGACGAAAAGCTTTTCCAGTGGGATGACGCCACCACTACCGTGCTTTCCGCCTACCGGCGCTTTTCGCCCAAACTGGCGGACATCGGCCAGAATTTTTTTGACAACAACTGGATTGATGCGCCGGTCCGGCCGGGCAAGTCACCCGGCGCCTTTGCCCATCCGACCGTCACCGACGCCCATCCTTACCTGCTGCTCAATTATATGGGCAAAAGCCGGGATGTGATGACCCTGGCCCATGAACTCGGCCACGGCGTGCATCAGGTGCTGGCGGCGGGACAGGGAGAACTGCTGGCCTCCACCCCGCTGACCCTTGCCGAAACCGCCAGTGTGTTCGGGGAAATGCTGACCTTCCAGTCCATTCTGGACCAGGAAAAGGATGAACAGCGCAAGAAGCTCCTGATCGCCGGCAAGGTGGAAGACATGCTCAATACGGTGGTCCGACAAATCGCCTTCTATGATTTCGAGGTACGGGTTCACAACGCCCGCAAGGACAGCGAGCTAAGCGCCGAAGACCTGAGCGAAATCTGGATGGCCGTGCAGAAGGAAAGCCTGGGCGACGCCTTTATCTTTGATGAGAAATACCGCCATTTCTGGTGCTATATCCCCCATTTCATCCATTCACCCTTCTACGTCTATGCCTATGCCTTCGGCGATTGCCTGGTCAACTCGCTCTATGCCACCTATCTGAAACAGCCGGAAGGGTTTGAGGAGAAATATCTCGATATGCTGGCCGCTGGCGGCAGCCTGCATCACAGGGACCTTCTCAAACCGTTTGGACTGGATGCGTCGGATCCCGCATTCTGGAATACCGGCCTTGATATGATCGCCGGATATATCGATCAATTAGAGTGAAAGGTTTCACTGTAAACCGTTAGTATTGCACACGAATATCCTTTTTATTTGCGTTGCACAATATTATATTTTGTCTACTATCCCATGGGTAGGGCACCTGTGACTTTCGTGCGTTTATCATGATAGGATCTGATCTATGATGACCGGGTCTGTTCCATGGTATGTTTCAAATGCGGGAACATTTTCGTGTAGGTTTGTTACTTGCCTGAACACAATGATAAAATAAAAATCAATAAGAATTAAACTAACGGGAAAAAGTCGGTATGAAATTAGCAGTTCCAAAAGAAAGGCGGGCGCACGAAAAACGTGTTGCTGCAACCCCCGACACGGTAAAAAAACTGATCCAGCTTGGGTTTGACGTGTCGGTGGAAACCGGTGCCGGAGTACAGAGCAGTATTCCGGACGCAGACTTTGAAGCAGCAGGCGCCAGCATTACGCCGGACGCCGCCAGCACCTATAAGGATGCGAATGTGATCTTCAAGGTCCAGCGTCCGTTGCATGCGGCCGAGGGGGATATTGACGAAATCGCCCTGATCGGTAGTGGCGTGAAACTGGTTGCCAGCCTTTCCCCCTACACGGATACCGGTATGCTGGATATTTATGCCAAGGGCAATATCGAGGCCTATGCCATGGAGCTGATGCCGCGCATCACCCGGGCCCAGAGCATGGACATCCTGTCGTCCCAGTCCAATCTGGCCGGCTACCGGGCCGTCATTGACGGCGCTTACGAGTATGGCCGCGCCTTCCCCATGATGATGACCGCCGCCGGCACAGTTGCCCCGGCCAAGGTGCTGGTCATGGGCGCAGGTGTCGCCGGTCTTCAGGCCATCGCCACCGCCAAGCGCCTGGGCGCCATCGTTTCCGCTACAGACGTGCGCCTTGCCGCCAAGGAACAGGTGGAAAGCCTGGGCGGCAAATTCGTCATGGTTGACGATGAGGAAGCCAAAGAAGCCGAAACCGCCGGCGGTTACGCCAAGGAAATGAGCGACGAGTATAAAGCCAAACAGGCCAGGCTGATTGCCGAAACCATCACCAAGCAGGATATGGTCATCACCACGGCCCTGATCCCGGGCCGCCCCGCGCCGGTGCTGGTCACCGACGAGATGGTGGAAAGCATGAAACCGGGCAGCGTGATTGTCGACCTGGCTGTGGAACAGGGCGGCAATGTGACGCTCAGCAAACCCGGCGAAATCGTCGAACACAAGGGTGTCAAAATCATCGGTCACTACAATGTACCGGGCCGCCTCGCTACCGATGCCAGCGCCCTCTACGCCAAGAACCTGCTCAACTTCATCACCCCCCATGTGGATGGCGAGAGCAAGACACTGAACATAAACTATGAGGATGAAACCGTGAGCGGCATTCTGCTGACCCGGGACGGTTCAATCATTCATCCCAACTTCACGTCAGCCAAAGATTCAAATGGAGGGAAATGAGATGGAAAAACTTCAGCAAATGGCTGATATAGCCACAGGAACGGCGCACGCAAGTCCATTCCTGTCACAGCTTTCCCTGTTCGTCCTGGCTATCTTTGTCGGTTATTATGTGGTCTGGAGCGTGACCCCGGCCCTGCATACGCCGCTGATGGCGGTGACCAACGCCATTTCCTCTGTCATTATTGTCGGCGCCCTGATCGCCGGCGGGCCGGAAGGCATGAGCCTGGCCAAGGTCCTCGGCGTGATCGCCATCGGACTCGCTGCGGTGAATATCTTCGGCGGTTTCGCCGTCACTCACCGCATGCTGGCCATGTACAAGAAAAAACCGAAACCCGCCGCCGGCGGCGATAAAAAAGCCTAAGGGAGGGTCTGTAAATGTCTGAACAAATGATCGCGGACCTGACCGCCCTCGCCTATCTGGTGGCCGGCGTTCTCTTTATCATGTCACTGCGCGGCCTCAGTTCGCCGGAAACCAGCCGCCGGGGTAACAACTTCGGCATGCTGGGTATGGCCATCGCCGTTATTACCACGGTGCTGAACCCGGAAATTGTCAGCTATACCTGGATCATCATTGCTCTGGTGATCGGCGGCGGCATCGGGCTTGTTACTGCCCGGCGTATCGCCATGACCGACATGCCGCAGCTTGTGGCTGCCTTTCACAGCCTCGTGGGTCTGGCGGCGGTGATGGTGGCAGGGGCTGCCTTTGCCGAACCGCGGGCCTTCGGCATCACCGATGCCCTGGGCAATATCTATGTGGCAAGCCGCATAGAAATGGCGCTCGGCGCCGCCATCGGCGCCATCACCTTCTCCGGCTCCGTCATTGCCTTTGCCAAGCTTAACGGCAACATGTCCGGCAAGCCGATCCTGCTGCCGGGTCGCCACCTGGTCAACGGCCTGCTGGCGCTCGGTATTATCAGCCTGATCGTCGCCTTTGCCATGAGTGACGGCGCAGCCTCCGGCGGTGGTCACCTGATGTGGTACATCATGGCCGCCAGCTTCGTCATCGGTTTCCTGATCATCATCCCGATCGGCGGCGCCGACATGCCGGTGGTGGTCAGCATGCTCAACAGCTATTCCGGCTGGGCCGCGGCCGGCATCGGCTTTACCCTGGGCAATAACGCCCTGATCGTTACCGGCGCCCTGGTCGGCTCCTCAGGCGCGATCCTCAGCTATATCATGTGTACGGCCATGAACCGGTCCTTCATCAGTGTGATCCTGGGCGGCTTCGGCGGCGAGGATTCTTCCGCCGGCGGCGTAGCCGGCACCGAGGAACGTCCGGTCAAGCAGGGCTCTGCCGAGGATGCGGCCTTTATCATGAAGAATGCAGGCTCCGTCATCATCGTGCCCGGATACGGTATGGCCGTGGCCAAGGCCCAGCATGCGCTCAAGGAAATGGGTGATCTTCTGAAAGAAGAAGGCGTCAAGGTCAGTTACGCCATTCATCCGGTGGCGGGACGTATGCCCGGCCATATGAATGTCCTGCTGGCGGAAGCCGACGTGTCCTATGACGAGGTTTTTGAACTGGAGGATATCAACAGCCAGTTCAGCCAGACCGACGTGGCCTTTGTCATCGGCGCCAACGACGTGACCAATCCGGCCGCCAAGACCGACAAGTCGAGCCCGATCTATGGCATGCCGGTGCTGGACGTGGAAAATGCCGGGACGGTGCTGTTTGTCAAGCGCGGCATGGCGGCGGGTTACGCCGGGGTACAGAACGAGTTGTTCTTCCGCGACAACACCATGATGCTGTTCGCCGACGCCAAGAAAATGGTCGAGGATATCGTCAAGGCGCTATAGGTTCGGGGCGCTGTAACGGCTTCTATTGAAACAATGAAACCCGGAACGGTCCGCCGTGCCGGGTTTTTTATGTGCTCCTGCCGGTATCTTTCAGTTTTGCCGCCATCCTGTCGCCCAGAAAGTCATACAGCGCCCGGATGCGGGCGTTATGCTGGATATCCGCATGGGTGACCAGCCACACATCCAGGATCAGCGGATCCACATCCTCAAGCTCAAGCTGAACAAGATCCGGATATTTTTCTGCCGCCAGCCCGGAAAAGAAACCGATGCCCAGCCCCCGGCTGACGGCCTCATAGTTGGCCAGCATGCTGTTGCTGGTGAAGGCCAGATTGATAGGTTCAAACAGTTTGAAGATTTTCCAAACATCAGGATGATGCATGAGTGCCTCTTCAAGTCCGATGCCATAATGGTCCTTGATGTCCGCCAGTCTTTCCGGCTTGCCATATTTTTCAATATAGGCGGGACTGGCGGCCATGTAATTTGGCAGGATTCCCAATTTCCGGGCAATCAGGTCAGGTTGCCTGGGATAACCCAGCCGCACCGCAATGTCGGCTTCCCGGCGCAACAGGTCGCGGGGCGCCATATCAATATTCAGATCAACGGAGATACCGGGAAACTGACCCCGAAATTCATTCATGACTTCAGGAATCCAGTAGGTGCCTATATATTCCGTTGTGGTCAGCCTTACGGTGCCTTCCAGCCGCTTGTTCTGTCCGGTCACGGCCTTTTCCACGCTCAGCGCCTTTTCCTCCATCTCCATCACCAGGGAGATGATTTTCTCCCCGGCCTCGGTCAGCACGAGCCCCTTGGGCAGGCGCTGAAACAGCTGGCTGTCGAGGCTTTCCTCCAGCGACACCAGCTTGCGGCTCAGGGTCGGCTGACTGACGTTCAGGCGGCGGGAGGCAGCTGACAGACTGCCGCACTCGGCAATCACCTTGAATATCTTGAGAGCATTCCAGTCCATAAACATTGTCCATTCATTTTTGAATAGGCATTATTACTATATTGGCAATTGCTATTCAATATGTTTGTTATTAGTTTTGAGGAAACCACAGGAGATTTTGCAATGACCACACGTAATACAAAAACACTTATCAGCAGCATTGCCCTTGCCGGCGCCCTCTCACTGGCAACCTTAAGCCCGGCAATGGCAGGCAACCTTACAACAGACTCACTGCTTCTGCATGGCGGAAAAGGCGAACTGAATCAGCTGGCGGAAAAAAATATCGCGGCCGGCAAGTATGAAAAGGCCCTCAAGTACCTGAAAAAAGCGTCCAAAAAACCAATGGACGGCACCATGCGCAGCCGGGTTTATTCGGATATCTGTGCCGTGCAGGCGCTGAACGAAAACTATGATGACGCCCTGGAAAGTTGTGACAAGTCACTGGGTTATGATGACAAGAACTGGAAGGCGCTCAATAACAAGGGTGTTGCCCTGACTGCTCTTGACCGCAAGGAAAATGCCCACAAAATCCTTTCCCGCGCGCTTGAAATGAGTGGTGAAAACAAGATCGTCCTGGCAAACCACATTCAGTCTGCGGACAATATGTAATCCCCCTATCAATCCTGAGGGAACCTCCCAAAAGGCCTCCCTCCCTCACCCACAGACTAAAACCCGGCACCTCCGAACAAAAGGCGCCCGGGTTTTTCTTTTTCAGGGCCGGATTGCAGACCCGTTTGTCTCCTCCGTCAGCATGCTCTGCCTGAACATCGAAGCCTGCTTTTCCTGAACAACACGGTACGCCGGGAAGATAACGCTGACAGTCGTTCCCATACCCCATTCGCTTTCGATTTCCAGCCGCCCCTGGTGCAGCTCGGCAAAGGCCCGGACCAGTGACAAGCCAAGCCCTGTCCCCTGATGTTCCTTGGCATAGCTGTTATCGACCTGCTGGAAAGGTTTCAGGACTTCTGCAATCTTGTGCTTTTCGATCCCGATGCCATTGTCAGAAACAGACAGGACACAGTCTCCGTTTTTCCTCAGCCGGGCGGCCACAACCACTTCTCCGCCGCCCGGTGTAAATTTCACCGCATTGGACAGCAGATTGATCAGTATCTGGGTTATCATCCTGTCGTCAGCCCGGAGCAGCGGTATAGAGGACGGAATATGCTGGTGAACACTGATATTCTTCTTCCGGGCCTGGCTGGTGATCAGCTTGAGCGAATGCTCGGCCGCCTCTGTCAGGTCAACATTATGTTCCGCAAGCTCCATATGACCTGCCTCGACCTTTGCCAGATCTAGAATGTCGTTGATAATGTTCAACAGATGATGGCCGCTATCGCGAATATCGCCCGCATATTCCTTGAGTTTTTCTTCTTTATTAATCCCGATAAAATCACTGGTCAGGATTTCGGAAAAGCCAATGATGGCATTCAGCGGCGTACGTAGTTCATGGCTCATATTGGCCAGAAATTCCGATTTGGCCCGGTTCGCTGATTCCGCCGTTCTTTTTGCCCTGGCAAGTTCTTCCAGAAGCTGGTTTCTTTCAATCTGATACTCCACGACCCGCCGCAGGCTTTGCGTCAGCTTGCCAAGTGAATCATCGCTTGCCGGCGGGATCTCCACATTTGTGTTCCCCCGGACAATCATATTCAGGGCAACGGCAACAGACCTGATCCTGTCAACCACGCCGACACGAAGAATATAGTTGCCGATGATCCAGATGAAAATCGCCCCCAGGATAGCAAGCAGGATGCTATAGGAACGGATGTTGTTTTCCTGCAGCTCAACTATTTTATTGTCCACGAACACTCTCAGGTGAAGCTGGTCAGTGTGTGCTTCCCCCGAAATATCGAGATACATATCATGCGGAGAAATATAGTCGGACAGGCTCTTCCTCTCGGCATCGCTGTAATAGAGATCCTGATATATGGTCTGTCCCTGATCGTTCAGGACGTGAATATCCCCCTTGATGATTTTTGACATCCCGGCCACCGAGATGAGAGGTGTTGTCACCGTGATCATCCTCAGGTCATCTCCCAGCGGTTTGTGATAAAAATGATAGGGCACCCCCTTCGCCGACCTGCCGTGAAAGTCGAGTGCGACATCAGGGTCAAGCCTGGCGACAATGTGCGGCATGTCACCGGTCTCTACTTCTCCCGCCACGAACTCATTAAGATCCCAGGCCCCGACCACTTCATTTTGCCTGTTGTAAAAGCGTAGTGTCGCAAGATTGTGGTGCTGCGCGTCATCTGTAAACATCGACATGCGTTCCGCCAGCAATTTGTCCACTTCCTCCCGGCCGATCGTTTTATTTTTCGGTACCTCGAGCAGACCGCTTGCCGTCAGAAAATCGACAAATTTTGCCAGCTTACGTTCCCTGTTTTCATGCAGGCGATCCTGAATCATCACACGCAAAAGATATTCGGTCGTTTCCGTCGACCGGATGGCGATAAAATCAGAATAATTGCGGATGGAATAGAAATGGGTAAACAGGAACATTACCGCCATCATCAGCATCAGGATGAAAAACACGGTCCTGACCTTTAATCGCCGGAATAAGTTTTCTATTCCCTTTGATGGTTTTTGGACGTCCATACTCACATTCCAAACTGGACCCCAAGTTTTCGGCAAATTCCCAGAACCTGAATCGGCACACTATTCCCTGTAAACTGAGGAGATATTCTACTTTAGAATGTAATTATATATCGATGATTTGATAACAACAGGTTAATAAAGGAGCTGCCAACGTCAAAAAAACGTCAATTCCAGCAAAATACAGGCAACTGCCGGTTCGATGAAAGGCAAAGCTGATTATATGGCGAAGGAGATTTCCGGAACACTCGCCGGAACGGCAAGATTGCCAGCTGTCTGATAGGCGGAAATACCCGGATTGACTTGAGACGTACCCGGCTCCGCGCCCGACTTGGCAGGTCCGCCGTTGCTGGTCCCCTGCTCGGCCTGACCGGCATTGAGTTCTGCCTGCGCCTTGTTTTTGGCGGCGCGCGCCTGGGCCGCTACCTTCCGGTCCTGGGCAGAGGGTTCAGCCGGCGCCAGGGCAGCCGAGATAATCTGATCCATTTTTTCAATGGTTGCTGCCGGATCCCCTTCGACCGGAGCGGCATCAATGGGCACTTCTCCACCTACTGCGTAGCGTTTGCCGTCAGGTCCTTTTTGATATTCAAAGGATGCGGAGCCTGCATATTGGCCACCGGCGCTCTTGTGCGCCTGCTCATGGGCCCTGATTTCCCGGTCGACAGATTTCAACTCATCAACCCTGGCCTGCTCCTCTTCGCTCAGCGCCTGGCTTTCAACCGCTGATTTGCTGTCGGAGGGGGCAGGTTGGCGATGGGTTTCTACAGAAGGCGCGCCAGCCGGCCTGGAAGGCCCCTGGGAAGCTTCCACAGGTTCCGAAGGCGGGGCAGGACGAGGCGCTGCACTGACTGGCAGGGCCGGATAAGCTCCCGTGTGAACCGATGAAACTGCGCCGATCATAGAATACCTGTATATATTTTCTGACTGAGGCCAATGTTAGCACGAAATGGTCTACAAATAATTAACACACTTTAAATCCATCAAAATCAGCACCTTAACCCCCTGGCGGCGGTGGCGGCATATCATCCGAATGCGGCCCTCTGCCCCAGTGCGGCCTGTCATGACCTCTTTCCGAGAGACGGCGGCGGGCTTCTTCAAGCAGATGCCGCCTTTTTTCAAGGGGAAGATTTATGATCCCCTGTATCAGCCCCTCCTGGAAGCGGCTGATCCCCTGCAGATGCAATTCTCTTTCCCGGCGCAGAAGATCCTCCAGCTTTTCCCGGTCGATTTCATCTACCCCGAGCAGCTCCAACACCTCGCTGTTGATCTGCGCAAGCTGCTGCCTTACTTCCTGAAACTCCTCACGCTGGTCACGGATATTCTCGAAAATTTCCCGTCGTTGCTCCCTCGGCAGACTTCTCGCCAGAAACGCCAGGCCGGATTTTTCAAATCCACGTCGGTCCGGCCGATCGAAACGTTCCCGGGCGACGATAAATCCGGCCATAAAAACATTCACGATAATGGACACAAACAGAAGGATATGAACCCATTTGTTGCTCAATATCTTTCTCATCAGCTGTTGTCCTCCTGCTCGAAAATCTCGTTACTTAATACCAGATAGTCATTTACCGCCAGGTCATACGCCGCCTCATCACCGGCGTTATCCACCGGCAACCCCAGATATATTCCTGCGGCACAGGCGAACGCCAGCCCAGCCAGACGCGGCATGACATATCGCCAGAACTCCATTTCCCGAATGGCCCGGAAAAGCGATACCGGTGCCTGCTCCACCTGGTGCGGCGCCGACAGAAGCCTGTCCATCAGTTCCCGTGACGGCTCCGGTGTGCTGTATCGACCGTAAAGGGCCAGTTCGTCATTCAGTTTTTTTTCGTCCATCATCCTGTCTCCTCGAGGAGCTGATTTTTATCCCTCGATAAAATCTCCGCCAGTTTCTTTCGCCCTCTGACCAATAGCGCTTCCAGGGCGTTGACAGAAACATCCATGATCTCTGCTGCCTCCCTGTTCGACTTTCCCTGCAGATAACAAAGCACCACAGCCGCTTTTTGTCGTTCCGGCAGCTGGCGGAGCGCTTCTGCCACCCTGGCAGCGCGCTGTTTTTCCTCCAGCACACCATCCGCCCCGTTTTCGTCGCTTTGCACGTCTGCAGCCTCATCCAGGTTCACAGCCGGTTTGCGTTTGCGTTTTACATCCAGACAGAGGTTCATCACAACCCGGTAAAACCAGGTGGTAAACTTTGTGTTGCGGCCCGGATCCCAGTTCACCGCATGTTTCCAGACCCGGACAAAGGCCTCCTGCATCACATCTTCCGCTTCGTGACTGTTGCCGAGCAGCCGCGTGGCAAAAGCCAGGTTCATCCTCAGATGCCGGTCCATCAGCATGCCATAGGCCGTACGGTCACCGTCACCGATCCTTAAGATCAGGTCCTCATCCTTTATTTCCGGCGCCTGCCGTGCATGTTCATTCTGTGTGACCATAGGGTCTTATACCACTCCGGACGTCAGAAGATAATACGTCCGTCAGCGGAAAAACCTTCACATACAAAAAAACGCCGGCAAAGACCGGCGTTTTTCGTTACATAAGGAACAAGTATCCTATTCAACCATCCAGGTGCGCCCCTTGCGCAGCAACGCATTGAGGGAAGGCTTCGGATTTGCCGCCATGGCGGCATTTACCTGGTTATGAACGGCTGTTTCATAACTTTCGGCCGGATTGCAGTAGATCACCCCGACAACCACCGGCACATCGGGACCATGCAGATCAACCAGCATACGTGCCAGATTAAGATTGGTTTCGTCATGCACCAAGATATCGTCTTCGGTGATCCCGTTTTCCCCGATGGTCACCACCTCAAGAGCGAAGGTTTTGGTATTCAGGATCACACCTTTGTTTTTTTCCTTGCCGAAGATCAGCTTTTCGCCATGAACGGCATGCAGCTGACGGTCGGCCGCGACCTTCTTGTCGGTAAAATGATCGAACGTCTTGTCGTTATAAACGATACAATTCTGGTAGAGCTCGACAAAGGAGGCGCCTTTGTGCTCCTTCGCCCGGGCCAGAATACCGGGCAGGCTCTTCAGATCCGTATCGATGCCACGGGCGATGAAACGGGCCCCCGCACCAAGCGCAAAATGGCAGGGCACCAGCGGAGAATCCACCGATCCATACGGAGTTGACGGAGTATGTGTCCCGACTTTGGAAGTCGGAGAATATTGTCCCTTGGTCAGACCGTATATTTCGTTGTTAAACAGCAGGATCTGCACATCCAGGTTACGCCGGATCACATGCATGGTGTGGTTACCGCCGATGCTGAGACCATCGCCGTCGCCGGTGACCAGCCAGACATCAAGATCGGGATTGGTCAGCTTGACGCCGGTGGCAAAGGCCGGCGCGCGCCCGTGAATGGTATGAAAACCATAGGTTTCCATGTAATAGGGAAAGCGTGAGGAACAGCCGATTCCCGAGACAAACACTGTATTGTGCGGTGTGGCGCCGATATTTGCCAGAGCCGACTGAACACCTTTCAGAATGGCATAGTCGCCGCAACCAGGACACCAGCGCACTTCCTGATCGGTGGCGAAATCCTTGGCAGTAAGTTTTACCTGTTCCGTCATTTTTTCACTCCCAGGCTGGTATGAATGGCCTCTTCAATTTCGGCAATCTTGAACGGCTGGCCTGTTACCTTGGACAACAGTGTGGTCTCCAGCAGATACTGACTTCTCAGCAGTGTATTCAACTGGCCTACATTTATTTCAGCCACAATCACATTGTCATAGGATTTCAACAGGTCATCCAGGTTGCGCGGCAGCGGCCAGATATTGCGGATATGAATATGCGACACATCATATCCTTCCGACCGGGCTTTCCTGACAGCCTGGTGAATGGCGCCCCGGGTTGACCCCCAGCCGACCACAGCCAGTTTACCGCCTTTTTCACCGGTGGTAACTTCCTGTTCGGCAACGTCATTGGCAATGCCGGCGATCTTCAGGCGCCGGGTGTCAGTCATTTTCTGATGGTTTTCCGGATCATAGGAGATATGACCGCTGTCATAGCTCTTTTCGATCCCGCCGATGCGGTGCATCAGCCCCTCGGTGCCCGGTTTGGCCCAGACACGGGCCAGTGTTTCCGGATCGCGCAGGAACGGATGGAAACCCTCTTTTTCCGTATGGAATTTCACCGGGAACGGCTCGAGTTTATCCACATCCGGTATTTTCCAGGGCTCCGACGCGTTGGCGATATAGCCATCAGACAGCACCATCACCGGAGTCATATATTTTGTCGCCAGGCGCACGGCCTCGACACCGACCTCGAAACAGTCGGCCGAGCTTGATGTGGCCAGCACCACAAGCGGCGCATCACCGTTGCGGCCCCATACAGCCTGGAACAGGTCCGACTGTTCTGTTTTGGTCGGCAGGCCGGTTGACGGACCCGCCCGCTGAATATCCACGATCACCAGCGGCAGCTCGGTGCTGATGGCCAGGCCGATGGCCTCGGTTTTCAGGGCGATGCCCGGACCCGAACTGGAAGTCACACCCAGACCGCCGGCAAAGGATGCTCCGATGGCGCCACAAACCGCGGCGATCTCATCTTCCGCCTGGAATGTCACGACGCCAAAATCCTTGAGCCCGGACAGGGTATGCAGCAGCGGCGACGCCGGCGTAATGGGATAGGATCCCAGCACAAGTTTCAGATCGGCAAGCTGTGATCCGGCCAGCAACCCCCAGGACAGGGCCTGGTTGCCGTTTACCGTGCGATATTCGCCGGGTTCTTCCTGGTATTTGCCGACATGATACTGACGGATATTGCCGGAGATTTCGATGGTCTCGCCATAGGCATGACCGGCATTGATGGCCGCGATATTAGCTTCGGCCAGTTCCGGTTTTTTGGCAAATTTTTCAGTCAGCCAGTCAATGATGGGCTGGCGTTTACGCCCGAACATCCACAGCACAAGGCCCAGCGTCCACATATTTTTACAACGCAGCGCATCCTTGTTGCCGAGGCCGAATTCCTTCACCGCCTCCAGGGTCATCTTGCTGATGTCTATTTTCTCAACCCGGTAGGCCGCCAGGGAACCATCCTCCAGCGGATTGCCGTCATAGCCGGCCTTGCTGAGGTTTTTGGCACTAAAAGCGGACTCGTCCACCAGGATCAGTCCACCCTGTTTCAGTCCGGCGATATTGACTTTCAGGGCAGCCGGGTTCATGGCCACGAGTACATCCGGCGCATCACCGGCAGTGGAAACCTCCACGGATCCGAAATTGATCTGGAAGGCCGAGACCCCGAAAGTGGTGCCGACGGGGGCGCGGATTTCTGCCGGAAAATCAGGGAATGTGGAAAGATCGCTGCCCTCGAGGGCCGTTGCCACCGAAAACTGTGTCCCCGTCAACTGCATTCCATCCCCGGAATCGCCTGCAAACCGAACGACTACGGATTCCATTTCTTCAAGGGTATTGCCCCCAACAGCAGCAGTAGCTTGCCCGTCCATCTTTAAGTCCTTATTCTTCAGTCTCCCGATCAGGGAATAGTCAATAGCTCCCTGATATATGGGCAAACGGTCCGGAAAGCAATATAACTGACATCATACCACGCCGGGATTTTTCTTCATATTGCTCATTAAAGCACGAAAACAATTTTTTCAAGATTTAATGTAAAATATTTTAATATACATTTTTTTTGTGTTTATTCTATCCCAAAGCCCCTTTACCGCACCTTTCCCAGAACACCATCCGCCCGGCACCCGGATCAATTTATCTGTTTCATTCCCCGCATTTTTATCTAAGATGCCGGCATGACAAACCAAACCGCAGCCCGACCCCGGTCACTGACGAGAGAGATGTGGGCGATCGCCGTGCCGTCCATCCTGGCCAACCTGTCCATCCCCCTGCTGGGACTGGCAGACAGCTTTATCATGGGTCATCTGGAAGGCCCCGAATATCTGGCGGCCCTGGCCCTGGGTACGATGATATTCGGCATCCTCTATAACGGCTTTAATTTCCTGCGTATGGCGACGACCGGTTTTGCCGCCCAGGCTTACGGACGGGATGATGCCGGTGACAGCAGTGTCGTTTTAATTCGCGCGACCTTTCTCTCTCTTGTGATCGGAAGCCTGCTGATCCTTGCCAGTCCCCTGATTACTGCCCTGTCATTCCAACTGACCTCAGCGGAGGCCCATGTCGAGCGTCTGGCTGACGGCTATTTCAACCTGCGCATTTACGGCGCCCCTTTCGCCCTGTTCAACTTCGTCGCTGTTGGCTGGCTTCTGGGTATGCATCGAGCCACAGATGCCCTGATCGTTCAGGTCTTTATGAATGTGACCAACATCGGCCTGAATTTTTATCTGGTGTATGTGCAAGGCATGGATGTGGACGGTGTCGGCCTGGGCACGGTACTGGCTGAATTTTCTGCAGCGATTCTGTCTTTCACGCTTATCTATCGACACTACCGGCGTCATTTCAAGACATCCCTCTTTAACAGGGCGGCCCTCTCGGAGGTGTTTAAAAGCGACGGAATTACCAGACTTTTCAAGCTCAATCTTGATATCTTCATCCGCACCCTGTGCCTGATGGGCGCCATGGCCAGCTTTACCATCCTCGGCTCCCGATACGGCAGCGCCGTTCTTGCCGCCAATGCCATTCTGATGAACCTGCAGATGCTGACATCTTACGGCCTTGACGGCTTTGCCCAGGCGGCGGAAATCCTGGTCGGACGGGAAACCGGTCGCAAAGACCCCGGCGCCCTGCGCCGCGCCGCCCTGGTTTCCGGCAAGTTCGCGCTTTATGCTGCGCTGGCCTATACCCTATTCTATGCTATAGTGGGACAGAATATTATTTCCCTGCTGACGGACATCGACGCCATCCGGCTCGAGGCCGGGCATTATCTGATCTGGCTGATTGTGCTGCCCCTGCTGTCGATCTGGAGCTTTTTGTTTGACGGCGTATTTATTGGCGCCACCGCCGGATCTTACATGCGGAACGGCATGGTCCTGTCGGTCGGCTTTTATGCCCTGTGCCTGTGGGTCACATTGCCCCTGTGGGAAAACCACGGCCTGTGGTTCAGCTATGCCGCTTTCCTGATCATGCGGGCCCTCACCCTCGCCCGGCACTATCCTGAAATTGAAAAAGCCGCCACAACGGGCGACTTGTCCAGATAGGCTGACGCTAAAAACTAGAGAATTTCCAGCACTGATTCCGGCGGTCTGCCGATGGCGGCCTTACCGTTATTCAGAACAATGGGGCGTTCTATCAGTTTCGGATGCCTGGTCATCGCCTTGAGCAGCTGATCTTCGCTCAGGCTTTCATCATCGAGACCGTTTTCCTTATACTCGGCTTCCTTTTTCCGCATCAGGTCGCGAGCTGAAGACATGCCCAGCATTTTCAGAATATCCGCAAGCTGTTCCGTTGTGGGCACATTATTGAGATATTCCACCACCTCGGGTGCGATTCCCTTTTCTTCAAGCAACGCCAGGGTCTGGCGGGATTTGCTGCACCGGGGATTATGATAAATTGTTACTGTCATTTTTTCCTCCTGCTGTTCTACCTTATATAGCTGATAGAAAATAAAAATCCACCCCGGCTGATCTATGTCAACGATGAAGCTATTAAGAGTGATTATTATTTTAGTTGACAATAATTCTCATTTACATGATATTTCAAGGACCGCTTTGGAGAATCGAAATGTATATCTGCATCTGTAATGCTCTGAAAGAATCCACCGTTCGGCAGGCCGCAAGGAACTGCACACCGGATATTCACGTCTCCGACCTCTATGAAAGCATGGGCGTGGAGCCCAAGTGCGGCCAGTGCCTGTGCCGGGCGCAGGACGTTCTTGAAGAGGAAACAAGGACCTGTCAGGTTGCCTGACCATATCCCTCCCCCTTATAACGTCATTCATTATCACGATAAAAAAATCAAATAATATCAACACGTTGACTGAAAACCCGCGTCGTTATATACTGATTTTCAGCGATAAAATCAGGAGCAAAGATCATGCAGGGCGATAAAAAGGTCATCGAATATCTCAACAAGATCCTCAAAAACGAACTGACCGCCATCAATCAATATTTCCTTCACAGCCGTATGCTGGGCGACTGGGGCCTTAAGTCCCTGGAAGAGCATGAATATGAGGAATCCATTGATGAGATGAAACATGCGGACGAACTGACCAAGCGAATCCTGTTCCTCGAGGGCCTTCCGAACCTGCAGAGCCTCAACAACCTGCGGATAGGTGAAAATGTTCGCGAGATTTTTGAAGGCGACCTGGCCCTTGAAATGGATGCCTTGAAGGATCTCAGGGAAGCTATCCCCTATTGTGAATCGGTCAAGGATTACATTACCAGGGAACTTCTGGAAGATATTCTGGAGTCCGAAGAAGAGCATGTGGACTGGCTGGAAACCAACCTCAGCCTGATGGACAAGGTCGGCGAACAGAACTACCTGCAGTCCATGATGAAAAACGGCGACGACTGATCTTTATGGTTTTGCAGCAGCCTGCACCTGCTTGTGGGCTGCCCCGACCGCTTGTGATATTTCCGAATAGCCGTCTTCATACAGACATTCCAGCAGTTCTTTCTTGATCTTCCTGACAAGTCCGGGGCCTTGATAGACCAGTGCCGAATATAGCTGCACAAGCGAGGCTCCTGCCCTGATTTTCTCATAAGCCTGCCGGCCACTGCCGATACCCCCGACGCCAATGAGCGGGATTTTGCCGCCCGTCAGCTGATAGATATCCGCCAGTACACCCGTCGAAAACTCAAACAGGGGCTGACCGCTGAGGCCGCCGCCCTCGTCCCGATGTGCAGATTTCAGACTGTCCCTCAACCCGACAGTTGTATTACTGACGATGAGGCCGTCCATCTTGTGTTTCAGGACGATTTCCGCGATGTCCTGTCTTTCGCCTTCGTCCAGGTCAGGGGCGATCTTGACCAGCAACGGCGGGATCACGCTCAGCCGGTTCATGGCCGCTTCCCGGGTTGCCATCAGACGGCCGAGAAGTTCATCCAGCGCCTCCCGTCCCTGCAATTTCCGCAGACCGGGTGTATTGGGGGACGAGATATTGACTGTGAAATAATCGGCATAGGACAACAGACGATCAAGGCCCGTGACATAGTCCTGGATCGGGTCCTCGCTATCCTTGTTGGCGCCGATATTCGCCCCGACGATACCCGGTTTTTCCAGTCCCCTGCGCCGGGCCAGGCGCGCCGCATAGGCATTGAGGCCCTTATTGTTGAAGCCTAGGCGATTGATAACAGCCTGATCTTCGGAAAGGCGGAAAATACGTGGTTTTTCATTTCCCGGCTGAGGACGCGGCGTTACCGTCCCGGTTTCCACAAAGCCGAAGCCCTGGGCCAACATGGCGTCAGCCGCTTCCGCGTTTTTATCAAATCCCGCTGCAAGCCCCACCGGATTGGGGAAATCAAGTCCCCAGAGCTTTACCCGCAGGGCCACATCATCCGTTTCATGGGAGGACGGGACGAGCCCCGCTTTAAGCAAGTGTAGCGCGAGACCATGGGCGGTCTCCGGCGAAAAGGCAAACAACAAGGGTTTTGCCAGAGAAAAAAGATCCATTTAGAGCCTCAAAGCGGGATGATATGTGTATTATTTTCATTCAGGGTCAGATCATGGACCTGACTGACGGCCCCCAGGGGCAGGTTGGCATAATAATGGGGAAATTTTTCATTGTCTCGTGAAATCTCCCATTTGAGCTTCGACGAATCAAGCTTGTCCGGATCAAAGCCAACCAGGACCAGACCTTCTTTGCCTTTGAAATGCTTTTCAAGGGTGCCGGCTACCTGATTGTGCGCGGAAAGATGAATATAACCGTCCCGCACGTCGACAGCTGCACCGGCAAAGCAGCCGTCGTCCTTCAAACGCTGCCAGTCGGCGCGGGATATAATTTTAAATAACAAACGCATAACATGTGATATCCGGACAAATTCCGGCACAGTCTATATCCCTGAAGTTACACCCGCAACGAAAAGCTTTATTCGGTTGCCAGAGCCGAGTTACCCAGGGCCTTGACCAGTTCGAATGCTTTCTTGCGTACTGCAGGATCGGAGATCTTGTAGTACGCACGTACCAGTTCAAGAGTTTCCCGACGTGACATCTGATCAACTTCAAATGTCTGGGCGTCCTTGTCCTTTGATCCCTGCCCGGAAGCAACTTCCGCAGACATATCGTCAAAGAAGAATGAAACGGGGACATCCAGAATCTGGGAAAGCTGGAACAGGCGGCTGGAGCCGATCCGGTTCGCGCCACGTTCATATTTCTGGATTTGCTGAAATGTCAGACCAAGCGCCTTGCCAAGTTTTTCCTGACTCATTCCAAGAAGTGTTCTGCGAAGTCTTACACGTGAACCTACATGTACATCTACAGGATTAGGAACAGGTTTATTCATATTTTTTTTCCAAATCAAATGTTACTCAAAACTAGGTCCGACCCCACGCATAGCACGTTATTTTTTAGTAACGATTAATATTTAGGTCAAGTATTATCTTATATGCCTCGATTTATAACGTATTCCGACGTCGGGATATCGTTATTGCACCTATTATAATAAAGAGCATTGTAAATACAAAAGTGATATCCCCATAACGGGAATAAAAAGTCAGTTCCACCAGTTTCAACGGTAACTTTTGGTCAATTGTACCACGTTTTTGCAGTTCAATACTCTTTATGACCCGCCCATAGGAGTCTATAACGGCGGAAATCCCGGTTCCCGCGGAGCGGATGACAGGCAATCCTTCCTCTATCGCCCTTACCCGAGTCTGCAGGAAGTGCTGATAAGGACCGGTCATGGTACCGTACCAGGCATCATTAGTGATATTCAGAAGCCAGTCGGGCCGGTCCTCGCGATTGGCGACCTCTCCCGGAAAAATTATTTCATAACAAACCAGAACCCCAAAAGGGGGCGTACCCGGCACATATTGGGTCACCTGTCCGGGCCCCGGACTGTAATCAAGCCCGCCAACCGCACGTTGCAGGCCGATGGCAGACAGGAGTGTTCTGAAAAAGGACGGAATATATTCGCCAAACGGCACCAGATGGTTTTTATCGTAGATGGCGCCGATCTGGCCGTTGTTGTCTATGGCGGCGAAGGAATTATATATTTTCAGGTCATCCTCATGCCATTCCCGGCGCGGGAAGCCGGTCAACAGGAGGTCATCATCCCCCAGCATGTCTGCAATCAGATAGCGACGTGAAGGCTCCTGATCCAGAAAATAGATCACCGCCGTTTCAGGCCAGATGATATGGGTCGCATCCCCCTTGCCATTACGATCACTCAACGTCAGGTAATCCAGAAAATTGTCCGCTCTTTTTTCCCGTGCCCATTTGTCCCGCTGATTGATGTTCGGCTGAACAAGTCGCAACGTCACGTCCTCTGAAAATTCCGTTTCCTGCGTCAGGCGCTGGGCGCCGAACAGAAACAGGCCGCCAAACAACACGCCAAATACCCCGGCCGCCAACAGCAGTTTTCCCCGCTCCCGGCCAAGGGACAGGAAATAGAGAGGAGCCAGGGCGAATATAAGAGTGAAGAGGCCCAGGCCATAAATTCCCCAGATACTCGATGATTGCAGCATGCTGTCGGAAATACCCCAGACATAGCCGCTCAGGTTCCAGGGAAACCCGGTGAAGAAATGACCCCGGCCCCATTCCGACAGGTTCCAGAAGACAGCAAATAGCAGAAGCGAGATCAGCAGATTGCGGCTGCGGTCAATCTTTTGCCAATAGACATTCATCGCCAGGCCAACAAAGCCACTATAGATCGCCAGCAGGCCGGCAAGGCAGCCTACCGCAAGATAGCCCGTCCAGGCGGGAATATCATCCTGCAGGTAAAAACTATTGGCAATCCACAGAAATCCGACAAAGAACTGCCCCAAACCAAACCACCAGGCGATGGAAAAGGCCTCGGATTTTTTATCGAGGCCGCGCAGCATAAGGAACAAAACTGGATAGGAAACCCACAACAGAAGCAACAGGTAAAAGGGGGCAAAGGCAAGGGCCGACAGGGCCCCGGAAGTCAGGGCGAGAAGGATCAGCTGCAGGGCTGTTCGTCCGGCAAGCCAGTGTTCCATTCTGTTTTGCGGACTGTTACCGGCAACTTTCGCCTGATCAACTGCCTCAGCTTCCATTCCCTGCATCCCCGCCCTTAGCCTGATCGCTCTGCGGCATATTTTCAGGCTTTGGCCGATGGATCAAGATGGTTTTTATCCGGCGGCCGTCGCCCTCCAGAATTTCAAACCTCAAACCATTTTCATGTTCGATGATTTCTCCCACTTTCGGGATACTTCCGGCCAGGGTAAAAACCAGCCCCCCCAAGGTGTCAACATCATCATCCTGTTCGTCCGGTAGCAGATCCATGCTGAGCAGATCTTCCAGTTCCTCGATGGTCAGGCGGGAATCCGCCCGGAGACGTCCACCGGGCAGTTCGGACAGAAGTTCTTCAGCCACGACATCATGCTCATCCTCGATATCGCCGACAATCTGTTCAACCAGGTCCTCGATGGTTACAAGCCCGTCCGTCCCGCCATATTCATCAACCACAAGGGCCATATGAATATGCGTCGCCTGCATCTTGACCAGAATATCCATCAGTTTCATGGAGGGGGGTACAAACAGGATCGGCCGGTGCAGGCTTTTCAGGGGCGGCATCTTGCCATTATACAATGCGCCGCTTGAGGCAACGGTCTTGAAGACATCCTTGATGTGAACCATGGCAATGACTTCATCAAGGCTTTCCCGATAAACCGGAAGCCGTGATGTACTGGCCTCCAGAAACACCTTCATCAGCTCGTCAAAGCTCGTTGAGGCCTCGACAGCAACAATATCCGCCCGCGGCACCATGACTTCGTCAGCACGCTTTTCACCGAATGCCAGTGTATTCTTGATGATGGAACGTTCTTCTTCCCGCAGGGAGGAATCATCCGCCTCATATTCCTCAATCACCCCTTCGAGGCTTTCCTTGAGGGAGGTATCGCCATTTCGGGTGGTCAGGATCTTCTTAAGCCAGTTCCAGAAACCACCCTTGTTACTCGAGGAAGGTTCGGAATCCGACTTTTCCCCAATTGTGCCGTTTTGTAGGTTCATTTTCCCGTTCTTTGAGCAATTCTCTCAAAATAGTTCAGTTAAGTTGACATCTCGTCATAGGGATCGTCAATCCCTAATGTGCCAAGAATGGCCTTTTCAAGCCCTTCCATCTCCTCAGCATCGGCGTCATTCTGGTGGTCATATCCCAAAAGATGTAAAATTCCGTGAACAACAAGATGGCAAAAATGGTTTTCGAGACTTTTCCCGCTTGATATGGCTTCACTTTTCACGGTTTCAAGGGCAAGGATGATATCGCCCAGTGACACAGGGTAGTCGGGAAGTATCGCTCCCCGGTGAAAATAGTCTTCAATTTCTTCATCTGACAGGGCCGGAAAAGACAGCACATTGGTTGCCTTGTCCTTGCCCCGATACTCCCGGTTCAGAACCTGGATACTCTTGTCGCCGGTCAGCAGGATACTCAGTTCCAGATGGGGAAATTCTGCCAGCACCTTCCCTTCCGCCGTCCCGGCAACCACCTTCTGCAGGCAACGTTGCACCAGATCCCCTGCCCCGGGCAGTTCCTCGTCCCAGCCTGTTTCTTCCAGATTGATATCCAGCTGGATATTGTCAGCGGTCATTGCTTTTTCTTCTTGGTGCCCTGGCGGTCGTAGGCATCAACAATCTTTCCGACCAACTGGTGACGGACAACATCGGCAGAGGTAAAATTAACAAAGGCGATATCATGAATATGGCGAAGTGTATCCAGGGCATCCACCAGGCCAGAGCGGGATCCGTTCGGCAGGTCGACCTGCGACGGATCACCGCAGACCACCATGCGACAATTTTCCCCGAAACGGGTCAGGAACATCTTCATCTGCATGGAGGTGGTATTCTGGGCTTCGTCCAGAATAACAAAAGCATTGGACAGCGTGCGACCGCGCATGAAGGCCAGTGGCGCAATTTCAATGTCGCCGCGCTCAATACGGCGCTCCGTCTGCTCGCGGGAGATCATCTGCCCGAGGGCATCAAACAAAGGGGTCAGATAGGGATCCACCTTTTCCCGCATATCACCGGGCAGGAAACCAAGTTTCTCACCTGCCTCCACCGCCGGACGGGACAGAATGATTTTTTCAACCCGGCCTTCCAGCAGATGCGACACGGCCATGGCCACAGCCAGGAATGTCTTCCCGGTTCCCGCAGGTCCAAGGCCGAACACCATTTCGCGCTCACGCAGGGCTTCAATATATTTAGCCTGGTTCGGGCTTCTGGGGCTGAGGACCGTTTTCCGGGTCCGGATGACGATCTCATTTTCGGATTCCCGCTTTTTCAGCAGCAGGGCCTCATCCTTCGGACTGTCGGTGACAAAAGCCATACGGATGGCCGCATCAACTTCTGCCATGGTCACATCATGCCCCCGTTCCAGCTGGTCATAGAGCCTGAGCAGGACCGAACGGGCAAGATCACTTGCCTCTAGGCCACCGATAATGGAAATCAGATTACCCCGACCGATCAGGGTGACATCCAGTTTCTGCTCTATGCGGGACAGATGGACGTTATGCTCGCCGCAGAGCAGCGCCAGAAGGCGATTGTCTTCAAACTCGAGAATGATTTCTTCACTGACGCCTTTATTTTTCCCCGCCATGATCAATCAGCCCCTGACAGCCGCGGCCGGTAAAGCAGCACTGTCTACAAGTTGCCCCTTCAGACTATGCGGACCGGCCGACAGGATTTCCACATCGACAATCCGTCCGAAATAATGATCCAGCAGGCTGTCGTCCGCCAGCATAACATGAACGGCCTGCATATAGGGACTTCGTCCCACGAGCTGGCCGGCTTCCTTGCCGCGACGTTCCAGCAGCACAGGCATGATTTTGCCCACGGCCCCTTCATTGAAGGCGACCTGCTGGCGGCTCAGTTCGGCCTGCAGTTCCGCCAGACGGACGGCCTTGACCTCTTCCGGCACCTGGTCCTCCATGGTCGCTGCAGGCGTTCCCGGGCGGGCGCTGTATTTGAAGCTATAGGCCTGGGCATAACCGATGTCGCGCACCAGTTGCATGGTTTCCTGGAATTCCTCATCAGTCTCACCGGGGAAACCGACAATAAAGTCGCCGGACAGGGCTATTTCCGGCCGTGCCTTGCGCAGATCTTCAATGATTTGACGATAGGAGGCAGCCGTATGATGCCGGTTCATGGCCTTGAGAATGCGGTCGGACCCGGCCTGCACCGGCAGATGCAGGTAGGGCATACACTGCTCCACCTCGGCATGAACCCGGATCAGTTCATCCGTCATGTCTGACGGATGGGAGGTGGTATATCGAATACGCTGAAATCCCGGATCAACGGCCAGTTCCCGGATCAGGCGGGCCAATGACCATTCTTCGCCATTCTCCCCCATCCCGTGGTAGGCATTGACATTCTGGCCCAGCAGGGTGACTTCCACCACACCGGCTTCCGCCAGCTTGCGGGCGTCGGTCATCACATCCCCGATATTGCGGGAAAATTCGGCGCCGCGGGTATAGGGAACCACGCAGTAAGTGCAGAATTTATCACAGCCTTCCTGAACGGTAAGGAACGCGGACGTCTTCTGACCCACATCCTTTTTACCCAGGCTTTCAAATTTTTCATCAACGGAAAGGTCGGTATCCAGGATACGCGGCCGTTCGCCAATTTCTTTTTTGGCGACCGCCTGTTTGACCATGTCCGGCAGCCGGTGATAGGTCTGCGGCCCGAACACCATATCCACGACCGGCGCCCGTTTCATGATCTGTGCGCCTTCGGCCTGGGCCACACAGCCGCCGACAGCCAGCACCATATCCTTGCCGTCCCCGGCCTTTTTGTCCTTCATGACACGCAGACGACCAATGTCGGAGTAAACCTTTTCCGCCGCCTTTTCCCGGATATGGCAGGTATTCAGAACCACAAGATCTGCATCGTCCGGCGTTTCGGTCACCGAATATCCCTCGTGCGCCATCACGTCCACCATACGTTCCGTATCGTAGACATTCATCTGGCACCCGTAGGTCTTGATGTAAAATTTCTTTGTGTTCGTCTTGTCCATCTGGAAATTACCTGTATCCCGGAACTTTGCCAACCTTGGGCCCGAGCTTACCAAAAAGCGCCTTTAAATGCGCGCGCAATCTATCACTGTGAGGTCAGGAGTCAACTTTTGTTACACGGGACAGTTCTGCCCGCCGACCGCGCAGACAATCCTGAAGACGCTTTTCGACAGTCCGGTGACAATATGTGGCCAGTTCCTTGCGGGTTTTAAACAGGTTGCGCGACACCGGCTTGTGGAAATGCACTTCCACTTCCACCTTCAGAAGGCGCAGAAAACTCCACAGGTGCGGCCCCAGATCCATGTCCCCGATCCAGGCGACCTTGAACAGGCTGTTTCGGTTTACCGGCATGTTGTTGATGCGCCGGTAAACGATGGTAACAGGCTGCACCATCAGTTCATCCACATGCCCCTGCTCATCCACATGCAGATGCATTACCTTTTCCGTCACCCCGAACAGGGCGCTCTTGAAGGGCAAAACACGCGCACCATCCGAGGTGGTACCTTCCGGGAACAGGATCAGGTTATCGCCTTCCTTCATCCGGTCATGCAGTTCCTGCTTCTGATTGACGGCATCGGACCGGCGGCCGCGGTCAATGAAAATCGTCCGCTGCAAACCGGCCAGATAGCCCAGGACAGGCCAGCCGGACATTTCCTGCTTGGCGATAAAACAGGCGCCTTTGATAACCTTACCCAGAACCAGTATATCGACCCAGGACACATGGTTTGACACAAACAGAGTAGTAGCGCCTTCATGCGGTCTGCCTTCTGTCATAATACGTATGTTCAGCGCCCGGCAAAGATTTCCATGCACCCAGTGGGGCCAGATTTTATATCCCGGAAATCTGATCTTTTTAAGAAGGATGGTCGGCGGCAAAAGGACAGTCAAATAGAACAGCGCTTTTACAATCCTGAAGTATGTCCGCATATAATACCGTCTAAAATTTCTTCATCGCATACACAATACCACGCATATACCTGCAAGGCTGCGTCTATATCATCAGATGAGTAATAATGCCAGCTTTTAGAAACCTATTTGATTTTGGTTCCATAAAGTTCCAGCCGGTGATCGACCAGTTTGTAGCCCAGTTTTTTAGCGATTTCTTCCTGCAGGGCCTCGATTTCCGTTTCGTTGAATTCGATAACCTCACCGGTCTCGATATCTATCAGGTGATCATGGTGCTCATCGGGCACAGGCTCATAGCGGGAACGGCCGTCCCGAAAATCATGACGTTCGAGAATGCCGGCTTCTTCAAAAAGACGTACTGTGCGATAGACCGTGGCAATACTGATATTTGAATCGATATCGACAGCACGGCGGTATACTTCCTCCACATCGGGATGATCTTCAGCCTCGGACAGAACCCGCGCAATGATCCTGCGCTGGTCGGTCATTCGCATGCCTTTCTCGATACAGAGATTTTCGATTTCTGATGTCATTTTTTGCCCTGACTATTTTCCCTGTTATATGTTAGGTATCCGTAAAATATACACATTCTAGCACCCTGCGCCAGTGTTTATCAAGCTTGCGTTCCCGGCCTGTAGAAAAACACCGGCCCCGCTGTGACGGCACACAATTCATTTCAGGGTAGAGGCCATGACAACCGCATCCTGCGAACTTTCCGCCTCGCCAGAATAATAATTTTTGCGCCGCCCGACTTCCTGAAATCCCTGGCTGTCATAAAGCGCCCGGGCCGCCACGTTATCCGCCCTTACCTCCAGGAAAAGTCTGTTCACACTAAACTGGTTACCCAGGAATTCCCGGACGTGCGCCATCATTTCTGAAGCCAGTCCCTGCTGCCGGAATTCCGGCACGATGGTAATGGTGAGGATTTCGGCTTCGTCGGCGACCTGCCGGACAAGAACAAACCCGACCGGCACATCAATGCGAAGAGCCAGAAAAGTGAAAGTCCCGGGCATGGCCAAAAGGGTTTCGAATTCCTGCTCTGTCCAGACTCTCTCCGGCCCGTCGCTGAACCCCATGTCGTGAAGTTCCGCCAGGATACCGGCCGCTTCCCTCCCCATGATTTGAAAGGTTATGGCGTGACCGGTCATTTACTTTCCTGAAAAGGAAGCGGCACGACTTTTGGTTTTATGGCGTCCGGCGCCCGCAGATAAAGAGGGGCAACCCGGCGTTCCCCTTCGAAACGTTCAGGTGACCGGGCGGCCATTTTTGCCAGAATTCTGGCGTCAGGTTGCGGATTGACATTCGGCAACTGGATATTTTCCAGACGTTCTTCCGGCAGGATATCCCTGATCAGATCAACTCCGGTACCAATCAGGATGCATTTTTCCTTTGGCATATCGTCCCCGATCCGCTCAAGAACCACTGCCCTCGCCTCCGACTGCGGCTCTAAAAGTCCACCCTCATAGGAAAAAATCTGGAAATAAACCTCACCGCGCCGGGCATCATGGGCCACACAGACGGGCCCCTCCGGAATATCTTCCCGCCCGATAATGTTATGGGCGACCACTTCCAGACTGGTAAAACCGGCCAGCGGAATACCGAGGGCCAGACTCAAGCCCTTGGCGGCGGACAAACCGATACGTACCCCGGTAAAGGTTCCCGGCCCGCGTGTACTCGCAATCCCCTGAATGTCAGATCTGGCAAAACGAGCCTTATCAAGCACCTCCTCGACCATGGGCATCAGCCGTTCGGCATGTCCCCGCATGCGCTCTTCATAGCGCCAGGCAACAAGCTCCCCCTCCACCAGAAGGGCTGCGGAACAGGCCCCCAGGGCTGTATCAATGGCCAGAATATTCATTTGATTATTTACCTTAACCGACTTCTATCGGCCCTACAGAATTTTACAGGCCTGATTGAACGTCAGTCTTTCCTGACGGGGCGGAAGACTGTCCCTGTCACCATATCCCATGGCACAGATGAAATTCGCCTTTACATTTGTCCCGTCAAAGAAAGCTTTCTCAACGGCTTCGGCATCAAAACCTGACATGGGACAACAGTCAAGCCCGAGGGCCCGGGCGGCAACCATCAGATACGCTCCCTGCAGGCTCGAATTTCGGAAAGCAGTTTCCCGGGTAAATTTCTCATTGCCCGCAAAGTATTTTTCCACCCCCGGCGCCAGCTTGAACAGTTCCGGCAGGGTCTTTGGAAAATCCATGTCATAGCCGACAATGACGGTAAAGGGCGCCGTGAGGATTTTTTCCCGGTTGCTGTCCATGGCACAGGCGGCAAGCTTTTCCCGGGCTTCGGCACTCTGTGTCATCACAAAACGAGCCGGCGAGGCATTGAAGGCGGTTGGCCCCCACCTGAGCAGATCATAAACGGCCCTGATCGTAACGTCGGAAACCGGACGGTTCTGCCATCCCTTGAAGGAACGGGCTTCACGGAAAATTACATCCATGTCCCGGTCAGAGAGAATTTGATCAGTCATAATTTGTGCCCTTATCCGATAATCTTCTTTGAACCTTATTGGTCATGACCGAATATACAAACCGGTCTCCCGCTTGAAAATGACTAATTTCACTTTATTTGCCGCGCAGGTTGTTTCCAGCCTGCCGCCCTTCCGATCCGGTTCTGTCGGACGAGGAATTCCCTTTTGTCTCAAACCTGTATATACTCCGTTTTCAAATAATGAGTTCGGCAGTTTTCAGGGTTGGCATGACAGTTTTTTCTTACGTCCACAAGCTGGTGTTTTTTGTTTTCTACAGCCTACTGGCCTTGGGTTTTCCGGCCATTCTGGCGGCACAGGAAACGGAGGATTCCGCGGTTGTCATCATGTATCACCGTTTTGGCGAAGACCAATACCCCACCACCAATATCAGGCTTGAGCAGTTCCAGGCTCATATCGAGGAACTTAAACAGGAAAAATACAATGTGGTGCCGCTTTCAGAGGTAGTGGACGCTTTTCGGAACCACAAAAACCTGCCGGCGCGAACGGTCGTCATCACCATAGACGACGCCTATGTTTCAATTTACGAACAGGCCTGGCCGCTGTTGAAAGAGGCGGGTTTCCCCTTCACCCTCTTCACCTCTTCCGAACCAGTCGACCTTGGCGTGAACGGGTATATGAGCTGGGATCAGATCCGGGAAATGGACAAAGATCCCCTGGTCAGCATCGGTCACCACGGCCATACCCATAAGCACCTTTTGCAGATGTCCCCTGAACAGGCCCGGGCTGACCTGGAAACAGCATCCGCACGCTACAAGGCGGAGCTGGGATATATCCCCGATATTTTCGCCTATCCCTTTGGCGAATACAGCGCCGAAATTGGTAAAATAGTCAAATCCCTCGGCCTGAAAGCCGCCTTCGGTCAGCATTCCGGGACCGCCAGCAGCAGGTTTGATCTCTTCAGCCTGCCCAGGTTTGCATTCAATGAAAAATATGCTGACATCAACAGATTCCGGCTCATCAGCAACTCCCGCGCCCTGCCGGTGCGGGATATTCTTCCGGCAGACCCGGTCATTACCCATAATCCGCCCCTGATCGGGTTTACCGTGGACAGCGATGTCAGGGGACTGTCAGCTATGAGCTGTTTCCCCTCGCACCTGAGTGAGGCAGCAGAACTGAATTTCATTGGCGGTAACCGGGTGGAAATTCGCTTCGACGCGCCCTTGCCCAAAGGCCGAAGCAGGGTAAACTGCACCATGCCTGGCCCGGGTGGCCGCTGGTACTGGTTCGGATTACCCTTTTTCATTCCCGGCGGCACAGAGCCGGTCAACTGATCCGCAGGTTAAACGGCTTCAACATTTTCCACTTCGGGAATATAATGTTTCAGCAGGTTCTGAATCCCGTACTTCAATGTGGCTGTTGAACTGGGACAACCGGCACAGGCGCCCTGCATATGCAGATAGACAGTACCTTCGCGAAAGGCGTGAAAGACGATATCTCCGCCGTCCCGCGCCACTGCCGGGCGCACACGTGTTTCAAGCAGTTCCTTGATCTGGGATACGATCTCGTCATCATCTTCCGAGGCCTCTGCCACGTCGCCGGACACTGTCGTCAACACCGGAATCCCGGCAGTGAAATGTTCCATGATTGTGCCGAGTATTACCGGCTTGAGTTCAGCCCAGTCTCGCCCGTCGCTGGTGATTGTAATAAAATCATACCCGAAGAAAACGCCTGCGACACCGGGAATGGCAAACAAAGCTACCGCCAGTGGTGACCGGGAGGCCTCTTCGGCATTTACAAAGTTGGCTGTTCCCTGTTCCAACACCGTCTCGCCCGGAAGAAATTTCAATGTGGCGGGGTTTGGAGTCTGTTCCGTCTGAATAAACATGTTTTTTACCCTGATCTAGTTTCCCATTACATGGCAGGGAGAGCGATGGAAATCAAGACCAATTCAGTCTTTTTGTTGAGAATACCTATATTTCATATATATTATGGTTTCATATGTATCCGAGGTGAAACAGTGCCATCCTGCCGCAACATATTAGTTTTCATCCTTTTCCTTCCATTTCAAATTGTAAATGCAACGGAAAAAGAGATGGAGTCATCCGGTGAAGACTTCCATATCTGCATCCCCATAGAAATAACCTACGCCGTAGAACTCCGAAACATGGTCGTCAGTTCCTACAGGAAACTTGGCCGCGACGTGGAATGGCACATCCTGCCGGTAAACCGGTGTGTTTCAATGGTTAGTGAAGGGGTGCTGGACGCAGACATCGGACGCAGTTCCATTGTTGCGGAAAAATTTTCCAATCTCGTTGTAGTTCCCGTTCAGCTTTTTACCGCCGATATTAACCTCTATGCCCGCAAAAAAGTGAGGCAATCGTTGCCAGAAGCTGAAGCGCTTCTCATTGACAAATCCCTTGCTATTGGTTACCCGGCCGAAATCCTGTATGTCGTAAACATGATCGACAATGATAAATCCATCGGTGTCAGAAACGGTGAACAAATGATTTCACTGCTGCGCAAGGGAAGGGTGGATTTCATCCTGCTGCCCCAAGCGGAACAAAAACGGCTGCAAAATGAAGGTTTTCCCCTTGATGACCTGCATCTCGTCAAAGAGGGGTATATCAAGATTCCCGCCTTTCATATCCTCAACAGCAAGCATAAAACACTGGCCGCCGACCTTGCAAAACTGTTTCGGAATCACCTTAACAGCCGGGACCTCTCCCCGAGATAAGATCATATGACTGGAAATTCTTCCTTAAGTTGATATATTGTATTATTATTCTCTTAATAATATTACTTCGGGATCAGAATATATGTATGCCTATTTGTGTATTGGTGTCTGCCTGTTCCTGATACTTAGCCAGGCCGATATCACAAAAGCCGGCACCCTGGACAACACCGGGGAACCCTTCAACATCTGCACCCCACTGGAACTGAGCTATGATCCCAACCTCAAGGATCTGGTTACAAGCTCATACCAGACATTAAACATCAAAGTTCAGTGGCAAATTCTGCCGGCAGCCCGTTGTCTGTCTATGGCCAACGAAGGAGTTCTTGATGCCGATCTCGCACGCACTCCCACAGTAATCGAAAGATATCCCAATCTTATCATTGTTCCGGTCCAGATACTCTCTGTCGGGATAGACCTGTACGGTCTTGAGACGCCTGAAAACATGCCTCCGGCCCCCTCAAAACTCCTTGCCAACCAGTCACTCACCATAGCCTACCCGAATAACTCGGTTTACATTGAAAATATGGTCAGCAACCCTAATTCAATCGGCACCAACAGTGGTGAGCATATGATAAAGTTACTGAGAAAAGGTCGGGTCGATTATATTTTAATTCCCAGAATAGAACTCCAGCGGCTGAAAAAAGCCGGTTCCAATGTTGATGACCTCACTCTGATCAGGGAAAATTACGTTGAGATCAAAGGATATCACATCCTTCACCGGAAACATGAGGCGCTCGTCGAAAAGCTGGAAGCAGAATTTAAAAAGACTATTGCGGAACGAAATTCCATGCCCGACTAGAACTCAGACAAACTTGTCAATTTCCTCTTCGGTCATATTCCCCGGGACGACCAGAACCGGCATGTGGCAGACCCCAAGCAATTCTTCTCGGAATATTCTGATTAATGGCCCCGGGTCTCCATCAACTTCAGCCCCCAATACCAGCAGATGAACATCCTGATCCTCGGAAATATATTCCGCGATCACTTCCCGCGGTTCGCCCGAGCGGATAACGATTTCGGGTGTCATACCCGACAGCGCCTCAACCTCACGGGCAAAACCTGTCAGCATTTCCTCGGCTTGCTGACGGGCTTCTTCCTCCATCAGTTCGCGGACGCTTACCCAGTGCTGGAAATCAGCCGGCGGTATGATGTACAGCATCACCAGACTTCCACCAACCTTGGATGCCCGCAGGCTTGCCAGGCGAAGAACTTTCTTAAACTCCGGCGTATCGTCGGCGACAACCAGAAACTTCCACTTACGGTCCAGGTGGGACATCCATTCCTATCCCTGTATGATTATTCTTGGACACATTGTGCCACCCGCAGGGAGGGATTGGCAACAGGAATTATTTGAGCAGAATATTGGCCAGTTCCTTGAGCTGGGTCCTGGCCCGCAGCAGATAAAACCCCTGAGCGGCAAGATGATTTGGCAAAAACATGGAATCCGGCGAGCAATTGGACACCACTAGCGGGTCAAGAGCAATAATGGCAGCAAGGCTTTTTTCCATTTCATCCCAGGTAGTCGATAGCTCACGATCCGAGACGATCTGGTCAAAATCCTGGCGAAGTCCCTTTAAAATCATGTAGTAGGCATAAGCCTGTCCCTTGACGTTATAAAAAACATCATCTGCCTCCATATCAAACATGCAGCCAATCCCTTCCCGGATATGCCGGTCAATGCTGGCTGAGGAGGCGCCGACATCCAGGGAAAAACGGTCAAGGGTGGCAAGCAGGTTGTCCCCTCTCCTCTCAAACACCGCCGCCCCGTCTGCAAGACGTTTGTTATAGGCGCGGAGCTTGTTCAGCCCGGCCCGGTATTGTGCTTCGGACGAGGACACCGGAAGCAGGGAAATGGACGGTTCCCATACCCACTGGTCGCCGGCATACTGAAGGGCGCTGGTGGCATTTTTCAGATCAGGGTCTTCCATGCTTGACCCGCGGGTGCGGCCAAGCTGGTCCTTGAGATCATAACTGAAGCGGGCCACCGCCGCGACAATACCCTGCTGGAAATGGGCCATATTATCGAGAAAGGCGCTGGGGTAGAAAAAGGGATCATTGCTGATCCAGGCATGTTTGTTCACTTCCCGGTCAACAAGGGCAGACGCCATGGCCACCGCATAGCTGGAACTACCCTTGCGAACATAGCTGTCCGGTTCGAACTCGGGATCGTCACCCACCGTGTGGATAAGCATGGCTCCCAGTGTAAAATAGAGGATGACGAGGACCAACAACCCAAGCATCAGGGACCGGACCAGGGAAAAGCTCATATGGTCTGCGACCCAGTATCTGAAATCAGTGAACTTCTGCCACATGAACCTGCCCCCGGCTGAATATGATGTTATTTGTCAAGATCCAGCACAACTTTCTGGGTTGTACCACTTGTTCCCGGAAAATTCTGGAACAGGGCGCGGATCATAAGAGGTACAAGTTCCGTCAGGTCTTTGCTTCGTCCGATTCCCTCTACCCGTCCTTCATAAATATTCTTGGCGCCTTCAAAATTCGGCCTGATATTTACTTTTAGAATGCGATTGTATTTCACATAGCTCTGCACTTCGGGACGGTGATGGAAACCACCATACATCCAGGGTGACCGATATGGCCAGTAGGGACGGTAATAATAGCTGTAGTACCCATAGTAATAGGGATCATAGAACCCCCAGTCCCAGTAGCTATGAGGATAAAACCCGCCAAAAGTACGGACAAAGACCTTGCCGTCATCCACGCCATAATCCAGTTCCACGATGAGGTCGGCAGTCCCGCCGGCGGCCGGCTTATACCCCAGTTTGCCAAGCTCGTTGCCAAGAATATTGGCATAGGTGGCAAATTCCAGACTTCCCTGCAAACTCTCATCCATGGGGACGATCACGATCTTTTCCCCGGTCGGCCGGGATAGTGAATGGAAACTGGTCACATCTGAGGTAAAGGTGTTGGCGCATGCGGAAAGCATGCCGAGAAGACAGAGCGCAAAAACGGTTTTAATCACATTTCTCATGAACATTACCTTTCTTTTCCCTGTCCCACATGATGTGTAATATAATAGCCTACTCTCATGGTTTCAAGAAACCAACAATTTCGTGAATTTCCTGTAAAATCGGTTCAGCAATGGTAGCCGCTTTTTCCGCCCCTTCACGCAACACACTGTCAACAAAGGTTTTTTCCTCTGTCAGCCGCTTCATTTCCTCTGTGATGGGCCCCAGAACCTCGACGCTCAGATCCGCAAGATCCCGTTTGAAATCTGCAAACCCCTTGCCGGCATACATGCTGCAGACTTCTGCAGAGGTTTTATTGGACAAGGCGCCATAAATTGTGATCAGGTTTTTGGCTTCAGCGCGTCCTTCCAGACCGTCGGGATCGGACGGCAGCGGTTCACTGTCGGTGCGGGCTTTCCTGATTTTCCTGGCGATGGTTTCGCGATCGTCAGTCAGGTTAATACGGGACATGTCGGACGGATCGGACTTGCTCATTTTGTTGGTCCCGTCCCGCAGGGACATAACCCGGGTGGCCTCGCCCAGAATCAGTGGTTCCACATCCGGGAAGAAATCCACGCCATAGTCGCTATTAAACTTCTGGGCGATATCCCGGGTCAGTTCCAGATGCTGCTTCTGGTCCTCGCCCACCGGCACATGGGTCGCCTTATAGAGCAGGATATCCGCCGCCATCAGGTTCGGATAGACATAGAGGCCGACGCTGGCGCGTTCCTTGTTCTTGCCCGCTTTCTCCTTGAACTGGGTCATGCGATTAAGCCAGCCGAGACGCGCCACGCAGTTGAAAATCCAGGCCAGTTCCGCATGCTGACGCACCTGGCTCTGATTAAAGATGATAGATTCCTTCGGGTCCACGCCGGAGGCAATCATGCCGGCCGCCACTTCACGGGTTGCATTGCGCAAGACTTCGGGCTCCTGCCAGACGGTAATGGCATGCATGTCAACGACACAGAATATGCTTTCATAGTTCTTCTGCAGGCCGACCCAGTTACGGATGGCGCCAAGGTAGTTCCCAAGGGTCAGATTTCCTGACGGCTGAACACCGGAAAACACGCGTTCGTGAGTTGAAGAGGATTTGGTTTCTGTCATCTTTGTTGTCCTTTTACAGGGCATTTTGGACATGCCCCCGAGTTAGCGATGCTGGTCTTTCGGGCTTTATGACCAGATATTATGACAGGGTCAAGTATACTTTGGGCAATGATCGGTAGTTGTCAGAGTTTTCGGCGCCGCAATTTCAGCAGATCCTCCCGACGCACCGCCCCGGTCAGAAAGGCAAGCAGGATATAAACGGCGATACCTGAGACAACCAGCACGGCAATACCGGTGATCTTTTGATAAAATGCGCCGGAAATAAGCGGGTTGACCAGAACAGACACATACCAGACGACGACGCCCATAAGCAGGCTGCAGATCACATATCTGGCCAGCCGGCCAATGACCTGTTCATCAAACCGGAAATGTCCGCGGCGAACCAGGCCGCCACACAGCAGTACGACATTGAGCCAGGCGGAAATGGCCGTCGCCAGGGCCAGCCCCACATGTTTGAAGGGAATCATCAGGGCGATATTGAGCACCACATTGACCACCAGCGCAATCATGGCGAATTTTACCGGCGTTTTGGTATCCTTGCGGGCAAAATATCCCGGGCTGAACACCTTGGCCAATACGTAAGCCGGCAGACCCGCCGCATAGGCCGCCAGCGCCAGCGATGTCTGAACGGTATCTTCATGGGTAAACTGGTTGCGTTCCAGCAAAACATGGATCAGTTCATAGGGGACAACAATGAAGGCCACAGCGGCGGGAACGGTGAAAAACAGGCCCATTTCGATGGCCCGGTTCTGGCTGTGGATGACCTGATGACCGTTTCCGGCGGCGATTTCCCGGGCCAGCATGGGCAGAAGCACGGTTCCCAGCGCCACTCCGATCACGCCGATGGGCAACTGATTGAGACGATCAGCATAAAAAAGATACGACATGGAACCGTCGGGAAGATGGGAGGCCAGGATCATATCCAGCATCAGGTTAAGCTGGATCACCCCTGCCCCCAGGGCGGCCGGCGCCATGATACGCAAAAGTTCCTTCACTTTCGGCGTCATATGAGGCCATTTGATTCTGATCCGGTACCCGGCCCGGCGGCAGGCCATCAGGAGCCACACAAGCTGGACAAACCCGGCCAAGGAAACCGCAACCGCCAACGCATGCGCCGGCGTTTCCATCAGGTTGGCCGCAAAAACCAGGGAGGAAATCAGAAAAATATTCAGGATGATGGGCATGGCCGCAGTCTCGGCAAACCGGCCCAGCGCATTCAGTATCCCCCCCAGCAGGGAAACCAGGGAAATAAACAGAATGAAGGGAAAAGTAATCCGGGTCAGAAGAACCGCGAGATCAAATTTGACCGTATCGTCGGCAAACCCGCCAGCCAGGATATAGATCACCGCCGGGGCGAATAATTCCATCAGCCCGACAAGCAGAAGCAGGATAATCAGCAGTCCGGCAAAGGCTTCTTCGGCGAATTTAACCGCCTCTTCCCGGCCGTCCTGTTCCAGGGTGGCGGAAAAGATCGGTACGAAAGCGGCGCTGAAGGCGCCTTCGGCAAACAATCTGCGGAAAAAGTTGGGCAGCTTGAAAGCGACAACAAAGCAGTCCGCCACCATGCCGGCGCCAAGAATGGACGCCATCAGGATATCCCGGACAAACCCCAGAATACGGCTTAGAAAAGTAAAACTGCCAAAAATGGCGGTGGCTTTAAGAATGGACATATGACCGACACAATTTCCCGTACTCCCGGGCTATTCCCTAGGACGCTTCCCGAACTTCTTTACCTGTTTTTTCCGACTTTTTCTGGCTCACTCTGCCCGAGCTTTTATCCTCTGACAAGACTTCCAGAAGGTTTTTCTCGATCTGGGCCAGTTTCTGGTTATGAGTGATTTTATGACCGAACAGATCCTTGAGGAAAAACACCGCCAGCGCCCGTTCACCATAGGTGGCAATATGGGCGCTGCCGATTGTCACTTTCATGTCCATCAGCGTCCGCGACAGGTCATACAGAAAACCAATCCGGTCCAGGCCGTTGACCTCGATCACCGTATAGGTGTTGCTGGCGTTGTTATCCACCAATACAACAGGTTCCACGGTAAAGACGGCAGTGCGTTTGCTGGTTTTGCTTTTGCGGCGCTGGGCCAGAACTTCCCGCGGCAGAATTTTACCCAGCAGGGTATCGCGGATATTCTCTTTCAGCTTTTTCTGCTTGGCGCTGTCGTCAAAGGCGCTTTCGTCTGATTCCTGGATCCAGAATGTATCCAGCGCCATGCCGTCCTTGGTGGTGAAAATCTTGGCATCCTGAATGGATGCGCCGCTGACCGCAATAGCCCCTGTAATACGGGCAAACAGGCCGGGATGGTCCGGTGTATAGACGGTGAGCTCCGTAATCTCCCTGAATTCATCGGACCGGGTTGTAATGGACAGGGTTTCCTTTTCTTCATCCGCTTTCCTGACAATTTCCGCAATCCTCGGCAGCAGATTTTCATCCAGCGCCAGCCAGAAATTGTCATAAAATCTCTCGGAAAATTTCTCGAATTCCTCATCCGACCAGGCCGGCAACCTGGACCGCAGTCCTTTCAGGACTTCCTGAACACGGTGCTGGTGGCTGCCTTCGATCTGGCCGCCCAGAAGATATTCCTCGGCATTGTAATAAAGCTCCCGGAGCAACTGCCCCTTCCAGCCGTTCCAGATTTTAGGACCCACCGCCCGGATATCCACGACTGTCAGGACAAGCAGGAGCCTGAGCCGTTCCGGGCTTTGCACCTGTTTGGCAAAGTCGGCAATGGTCTTCGGATCATTAAGGTCACGCTTGAACGCAACCATGGTCATAAGCAGGTGCCAGCGCACCAGCCAGGCCACGGTTTCGGTCTCCGCCGCCGACAATCCGAAACGTGGGCAGAGTTTGCGCGCGACCTCTTCCCCGAGAACCGAATGATCGCCCTTGCGACCCTTGGCAATATCATGCAGCAGAACCGCCACATACAGGACCCGGCGGGAAATAACCTTGTGAATAATTTCGTTGGCCAGAGGATGATCCTCCGCCAGGGTGCCCTGTTCGACCTCGGACAACAACTCGATGGCCCGGATGGTATGTTCGTCAACCGTATAGACATGATACATGTCATATTGCATCTGGGCGACAACCCGGCCGAAATCAGGAATAAACCGGCCGAAGACACCGGCTTCATTCATCATGCGCAGAATGAATCCCGGACCTTTCCGATAGGTCAGAATCTCCAGAAACAGATGATTGGCCACCGGGTCATTGCGCACATTCCTGTCTATTTTCTTCAGGTTCTGCCGGATCAGGCGCAACGCCTTGGGATGGATATCAATATTATACTTCTGGGCCACATAAAAAATGCGGATCATTTCCACAGGATTATCGGCAAACGTCTTGACGCTTGTCACGGAAATCCTGCTGCCATCGACCGGAAAACCATCAATTTTCTTTTTCTTCAGCCCAAATCCCGGCATTCTGAGGCGCGGTTTGCGCTTGTGTTTGGCTTCCAGGTAAGAGCAGAAGATACGGGTCAGATCCCCGACATTTTTCGCAGTCAGGAAATAATGCTTCATGAAACGTTCAACCCCGGATGAACCCGGGCGGTCGGTATAACCGAGCTTTTCCGCCAGGGTTTTCTGGACATCAAAGGTGATGCGTTCCTCGGGTCGGCCGACCAGAAAATGCAGGTGGCAGCGAACCGTATAGAAGAATCTGGCGGCTTTCTGGAACTGGCGATATTCCTCCTTCGTGAACACGCCCTTTTTCACCACTTCCGACACCGAATGAACGCCGTAGATAAACTTGGATATCCAGTAAAGAGTCTGCAGGTCCCTAAGACCGCCTTTGCCGTCTTTCAGGTTTGGTTCGACCACATAACGGCTGTCACCCATTTTATGATGACGCTCGTCCCGTTCCGCCAGCTTCTGTTCAATAAATTCCGGCTCATGCCCGGCGATAACTTCCTTGTCATATCTGGTCAGGAATTCGTCAAAAAGAGCCTTCTCCCCCCATATATAACGGGCTTCCAGAAGCGAGGTCTTGATGGTCAGGTCATCCTTGGACAGGCGAATGCATTCCGTAACGGTACGGGTCGCGTGTCCCACTTTCAGGCCCATATCCCACATAAGATAGAGCATATATTCGACAACCTTTTCCCCCCAGGGCGTCTGCTTGTAGGGCAGCAGGAATAACAGATCGATGTCCGAATAGGGTGCCATTTCTGCGCGACCATAACCGCCAATGGCGACCAGGCAAAGCTGTTCCGACTTGGTCGGATTGGGTTGATAATAGATATATTCAGTCGTTGCGTTATAGATAAATTTGATGATTTCGTCAGTCAGGTAACTCTGGGCCCGGACCAGCACAATGCCGCTTTCCCCGTCATCGCAGCGTCGTTTGATGGCTTCGAAGCCATGCTGATAGGTCTTTTTCAGAAGTTCAAGCAACGGCATCCGGATCGCATCCGGAGAATATTCTTCCTTCAGTTGTTCGAATTCCCGAAGCAGTTTCTGACCGTTAATAATCGCCAGATGATTTCTGACTTTTCTCATAATTTACCCTGATTGTTTATCCGAAAGTTCCTTTAGCCTGTACAGAAGCTCCAGCGCTTCCCTCGGGGCAAGATCATCGGGATTTATTGTCTCCAGCATCTCTTCGACTTCTGAAGCATATCCTTTTTCTGGCTCCATACCAGACTGAAATACTGAAAAAAGTGGCAATTCATCAGCCACGAGATTCATATTCCGGCCCTTGCTGATGCCGCCGCTGCTCTGTTCCAGACTGTCCAGCACCTGCCGGGCCCGCTTGATCACTACCGGCGGCAATCCCGCCAGTTTGGCCACCTGTATGCCATAGGAACGGTCGGCAGCACCCGGGCCTACTTCGTGCAGGAACACCACATCACCTTCCCATTCCCTGACCTTCATAAAATGTAAGGACAGATTCGCGAGTTTCGAGGCCAGGGCCGTCATTTCATGGTAGTGAGTGGCGAAAAGGCCGCGACAGCGGTTGGACTCATGCAGATGTTCCACTGCCGCCCAGGCGATGGACAGACCGTCGTAGGTGGCGGTACCCCGGCCGATTTCATCCAGTATCACCAGCGAACGTTCCCCGGACTGGTTGAGGATGGCGGCTGTTTCCACCATCTCGACCATGAAAGTGGACCTGCCCCGGGCCAGATCGTCACTGGCGCCGACCCGGCTGAACAAGCGGTCGACAACCCCGATATGGGCCCTGCGGGCGGGCACAAAACTGCCCATCTGCGCCAGAATGGAAATCAGGGCATTCTGCCTGAGAAACGTACTTTTACCGGCCATGTTGGGACCGGTGATCAGCCACAAGCGGTTTTCCCCGGTCAAATCACAGTCATTGGCAACAAAATGGCCCTGCTGGTCACCGGCAACAGCCGCCTCGACCACCGGATGGCGACCGGCCTCAATCTCGAATGTCAGGCTGTCGTCCACTTTGGGCCGGCTATAATTCCGTCCGGCGGCAAGCTCGGCCAGCGAGGAGGCCACATCGAGCCGCGCCAGCGAACGGGCGGCCAGAGTAATGGCATCCCAATCGGCCAGCACCGTACTGACAAGCTGCTCGAAAAGGTCATGTTCCAGCTCCAGAGAGCGGGCCCCGGCCTGGCCGATCTTGCTGGCCAGTCTCGCCAGTTCCGAACTGTTGAAACGCACTGCACTGGCCAGGGTCTGGCGATGAATAAATTCCTCGGATAACGGCGGCGCCATCATTTTATCCGCATGGGTGGCCGTGACCTCGATATAATATCCCAGCACATTATTATGCCGGACCTTCAGGGCACTGATGCCGGTCTTTTCCCGGTAATCCCCTTCCAGGGCGGCAATCATCTGCCGGCTCTGATCGCGCAACTGGCGAAACTCGTCAAGTTCCTCGTGGAAACCCGCCGCAATAAAGTTACCGTCCCGGATGATGGTCGGCAGTTCCTCGGCCAGCGCCCGGTCCAGAAGTTCGATCAGCGCACCATGTTCACCCAGATGAACCATAATTTCATCCAGTTCCAGCGGCGGCAGGATCTTTTCCCGCGCTTGGCGGTCACAGACGCTCCGCAGCATCTTCCCCAGTTCGTCGGACTGCAGGAGACCATCACGGATGGCGGCAAGATCCCGAGGACCGCCGCGGCCCACAGACAGGCGGGACAGCGCCCGTTCCATATCCGGGCATTTGCGCAGGACGTCCCGGCACTGGCGGCGAAAACCTTCCTCTTCCTGGAAAAAGGCCACCTTGTCGAGCCGCCGGTTGATCAGGTCGGGATCCATCAGCGGCGCACTGAGACGGGTGAACAAAAGTCGCGCCCCTGCCCCGGTCACCGTCCGGTCGATGACACTCAGCAGACTGCCCTTTTTCTCTCCACTCAAAGTCACGCTCAGTTCCAGATTGCGGCGGGTCGCCCCGTCGATCATCATGCTGCTGTCTTCACCCACCGGCACCGGCCGGGATAGCCGGGGCGCCTTGCCTTTCTGGGTTTCCGTCACATAATTGAGCAGCGCCCCGCAGGCCGACATTTCCGCATGTCCGAAGCTGCCGAGGCCGTCCAGGACCGAAACCCCGAAATACTCCTTCAGGCGCTTTTCCGCTAGCCGGCTGTCAAATCCGTCACTGTCCTGGGGACTGAGGCGGTCGGACCATTCCTCAAGCACATGGCGGATATTCTCGTCCACCAGAAGACTGGACGGTAAAATGACCTCGCCGGGGCGCAGACGGGCAAGCTCCGCATCCAGGTTGGACGGTTCGATGGCGCTGACATGAAAATCACCAGTGGAGATATCCAGCCAGGCCAACCCGTAGCAACCCTGAACCACACAAAGAGCCGCCAGATAGTTATGCTGTCGGGCATCGAGCAGGTTTTCCTCGGTAATGGTGCCCGGCGTCACCAGCCGGATCACATCCCGGCGCACCACCGACTTGGCGCCGCGTTTCTTGGCTTCGGCCGGATCTTCCATCTGTTCGCAGACCGCCACCTTGAATCCCCTGCGGATCAGGCGGGCCAGATAGCTTTCAGCCGCATGCACAGGCACCCCGCACATGGGGATATCTTCCTCCATATGCTTGCCGCGCTTGGTCAGGGTGATATCCAGCGCCTCCGACGCCTTGACCGCATCATCAAAAAACAACTCGTAAAAATCCCCCATCCGGTAAAACAACAGATAATCCGGATGCGCCGCCTTGATCTCGAGAAACTGCTCCATCATGGGCGTGGTTTTGGCAGGTTTCGATGTTTTCTGAGCTGGTTTTTCCATGGACCGGTTTTTGCCGTCTCCCGTACCCTGCTCTGCCGTCGTGATTTTGTCCATACTGGTCGTCATAGATAAAAAATGTGATGAAATAATATTAAATTATATTTTTAGGTTGTTTTTGTTATTATATTTCAATATAGGTTTCGAAATAGAAATATAAATACTATTCTGGTCCTCTCCAAGGAACAGGTCCATGATAACAAATGGGTCTGTTTTACTTTTAGGATCAAGGGTGAGACTCTATCTTCTTCACCCTGGGAAAGCAATTCCCACGGCCAATGAAGAAACAAAAAAATGAAATCCGGATGACATAAAAGGTCATTACAGGAAAAGATGTGAGACAACAGGTAAAAAAATGAGCGACAAGAAATCCCAGTTCAGCGACAAGGAAGCCCTGCATTATCATTCCGCAGGGCGTCCGGGCAAAATAGAAATCATTGCCAGCAAATCCATGGCTACCCAGCGCGATCTGTCGCTGGCCTATTCCCCCGGTGTAGCAGCCCCGGTGCGGGCCATCGCCGACAATCCCTCTACCGCCTGGGACTATACCGCCAAGGGTAATCTGGTCGCTGTGATCACCGACGGGTCCGCCATTCTGGGACTTGGTAACCTCGGTCCGCTGGCGGCAAAGCCGGTTATGGAGGGCAAGGCCGTGCTCTTCAAACGCTTTGCCGACGTGGATTCCATGGATCTGGAGGTAGACTGCAAGGATGTGGAGGAGTTCATCAACTGCGTGCGCTGCCTCGGCCCCACTTTTGGCGGCATCAATCTGGAGGACATCAAGGCTCCGGAATGTTTCATCATCGAGCAGCGCCTGCGCGAGGAAATGGACATCCCGGTTTTCCATGACGACCAGCACGGTACGGCCATCATCTGCGCCGCCGGCATTTTCAACGCCCTGGACCTGACCGGGCGTAACATCAAGGACGCCACGGTTGTGGTCAATGGCGCCGGCGCCGCGGCCATCGCCTGTACCGAACTGATCAAGGCCATGGGTATCCCGCATGACAATGTCACCATGTGCGACAGCAAGGGTGTGATTTATCAGGGCCGCAAGGAAGGCATGAACCAGTGGAAGTCGGCCCATGCGGTCAAAACCGGCCGCCGGACCCTGAAAGAAGCGCTGAAGGGTGCGGATATCTTCTTGGGATTGTCCGTCAAGGGTGCCGTGACCCCGGAAATGGTCGCCGGCATGGCCGACAAGCCGATTATCTTTGCCATGGCCAACCCTGACCCGGAAATCACGCCGGAAGAAGTGGAGACCGTCCGCCAGGACGCGATTGTCGCCACCGGCCGGTCCGACTATCCCAACCAGGTCAATAATGTGCTGGGTTTCCCCTATATTTTCCGGGGGGCGCTGGATGTGCGCGCGACCCGCATCAATGATGAAATGAAAATTGCCGCCGCCCGGGCCATCGCCGAACTGGCGCGGGAAGACGTGCCGGACGAGGTGGCCTCCGCCTATGCCGGGGAACATCCCAAATACGGCCCGAAATATATCATCCCTGCCCCGTTTGATCCGCGACTGATCAGTTCCATCAGCCCGGCCGTGGCCCAGGCCGCCATGGACAGCGGTGCCGCCAGCCGACCGATCATCGACATGGCCGAATATAAAAAGGAACTGGCGGCCCGGCTCAACCCGACCACCGGCACCCTGCAGATGATTTTCGACAAGCTGGACCAGGACCCGAAACGGGTGGTCTTTACCGAAGGCGACGAGGAAACGGTCTTACGCGCCGCGCTTGGTTTTGAACAGAACGGTTTCGGCAAGATCATCCTGATCGGCCATGAGAAAAAAATCCGCGACCTTCTGGAACATATGGGCCATGACCGGAACGACAAGATTGAAATCCATCATGCCCGTAGCAGTGACAAGAGCCGGAAATATGCCGAATATCTGTTCGGCAAGTTGCAGCGCAAGGGCTACCTGTTCCGGGACTGCATGCGGCTGGTGGAAACCGACCGCAACGTGTTCGCCGCCTGCATGCTGGCGCTCGGCGATGCAGACGCCATGATCACCGGCCATATCCGCCATTATGCGGCAGCGCTGGACAGTGTGATGAAAGTGATCGATCCGATCCCCGGCAGGCGGGCCATGGGCCTCAGCATCATGGTCAAGGGCGATCGTACGATCTTTGTCGCCGATACCGCCATCAACGAGCTGCCGACCGGCGAGGATATGGCCGATACCGCCGAACATGCGGCGGAAATCGTCCGCCATTTCGGCATCGAGCCCAGGGTGGCGCTGATGTCATATACCAATTTCGGCAATCCGGAAGGCGGCATCCTGGCGCAACATTCCCGAGAAGGAGTGCAGATCCTGGACAGCCGCAAAGTGGGTTTTGAATATGAGGGCGAAATGCACCCGGGTGTGGCTCTTAACCCTGAAATCATGGAAAAATACCCCTTCTGCCGCCTCAGCGGTCCGGCCAATGTGCTGATCATGCCGGGCATGCATTCGGCCAATATCTCCACCAAGCTGTTCCGGGAAATGGGCGGCGGTACGGTAATCGGCCCCATGCTGGTGGGCCTCGGCCATTCAGTACAGATCGTACCCATGGGCGCCTATGCCTCCGAGATCATCAATATGGCCGCCCTGGCCGCCCATAATGTGAATATAGTGCGGGAGAAAGCCGGGGGCTGAGCCCCCGATACCAGACATTAATAAATGCCCGCAGACCCTGCGGGCTTTTGTTCTTTTTACCAGCCCCTTACCAAATTTCCATAGATCGAAAAAAGAGACCTGAAAATCCCGGCTTGCCAGCCTTTGCCGGTTACGGTTACCATAAGGGTCTCATATCGAGTGCCGGTTTCAGGGTAAGGGGGAAAGTCCGTGGGAAACTATTTTCAGACAAAGCCAGTTGACAAGGTCTTGGCCGACAAGATGCTGGCCGACCTGATCCAGGGGCCGTTCAAAGGCAGAAAAATCAAGTTCCACCATACCGATCCCGCCACCGGCAAGCGGGAAGTCAAGGAGATCGGGGAGTGAGGCTTCTCACGAAAATATGTGTTGTTATTTTCGTTTTAGTTGGGCTGTCATTCGCATTTTCACAGATGCAGACATCGGAGCCGCCTGACAATGCATTAGTAGATGTGGTGTTATTAGATAAGGACGGCAAATATGTTTTTCAATTACCTAACTCCTATATTTCATATCCAGTTTTAGATCAAAAATACGAAGAATTGCAATTGGAAATAAGATTAAGACCAGGAAAATTTGTTGCTGAGAAATATGTCAAGTGGCGTCTTGGAACCGACGATATTTCAAAGAAAATGAGTTATGAAGACAAGTTGGAAAACTATTTAAGTATTTCTCTAAAAGCTGGAAATGAATATGCAGCATATAAAAAACAACAAAGAATTTTTCCAGAGATATTGAGGGATAAGTTAGAGCTAACAAGTATGTATGGTCTTACCTTTTTAGGTTTGAGTGATCGACAAAGGAAAGGTTTTCCTGCGGACCATTTAGTTGGGCGAAGATGGTATTTGCAGGATGGACAAATCATCGAAGGGAGCAGCCCAGTAAATAGCTATTATGTTTATCCAGAGAGTACGCGCCCAAAAGGCTTTTTTATTCGGTGTGTGCTTGAAGACCTTCCTGTTAATGGCAAGTGCGTGCTTACCAAAGATATTTTCGATGACTTGTATGTTGAAATAAGCTTTTACTCTCGGAATTTAGGCCGTTGGCGGGAAATAGACAATCGGGTTACTCAGCTCATACTGGGTTCAATGACATTGCCAAAGGAATATGGATTATGGCCGGAGGAATAACTCTATGACTGAAACTGTGATCACAAGTGAAGATATTGCGAGGTGGCAAGGCCTAATTGACAATGATCAACGTACAGATTTTTATTTGGGGATTACGGTGACAGTAACCGAATTTAATCTTTTTCCGGCCCTGCCCTCTTTTCAGCCTTCCGGACCTTGGCTTCGGTAAAAATAACCGTCATTCGAACGGAAATAAAACAACAAAAAAGCCCGCTCGCTGGCGGACTTTAGTTCTTTTACATGGCTGTCCGGGCAGTCCTAGCTATCAAACAGTCCCAGGTACCGCCGCTGGATGCTGTCTACGGGCAGCAGGATAAAGACGTCGGTGGTATTGAACTGCTCGTCGACCACGGCGCCGTCGCCGATATAGCATCCCAGACGCAGATAACCCTTGACCAGTGGCGCCAGCGCCCGGCGGGCCATGCGGTCGTCATATTCTTCCGCCGTCATGAAATCCATTTTCTGATAACGTGCATCCACCGCCGGAATATTAAAGTCTTCCGGGGTCTTGTGACTGTTATAGAGGTAGCTCAGTTGCAGCTTCATCTCGTCCGGATTGATGCCCGGCAGGCTCGCACAGCCAAACAGATATCCGATCTTGTGTTTGTCGATATAGCGGGCAATGGCGCGCCACATGATCTGCATCACATTATTGGTGCGATAATCGGCATGGACACAGCTGCGGCCAAGTTCGAGCAACTGCCGGTCGCCCAGCATATCCCGGAAAGCCGGCTTGAACAGGTTGCTGATGTCATATTCCTGGGCCGAATAAAAGTCGTCGATGCCGCCGGTCTTTTCTTCCCGCAGAAGACGGTAGGTCGCAATCACCGAGTCCGGCCCGGTCTTGCTGGTATCGAAAGCCAGAAGATGGTCGCAGACATTGTCGAAATCATCGAAATCCCGGGCCAGGGTACGCATGGTCTCCGTCGGGATGGCTTTCATTTCTTCGAAAAAGACCTTGTAACGCAGGGCCTGAGCGGCAGCCACCTCGTCGTCGGAGCGGGCGAGGCGTACTTCATAAACGCCGGATTTCACCAGGATCGGTGCCTCGTCGGACTGATCCCATCTGAATTTTTCAGCGCTTGCTTTCATCATATCCAGTTTCATAACCCTGATACCTAACCCAAAGAAGGGTCAATTTCATGACAGCAATGTAAAAGTTTTTTTGCAAAAACCCCAGCTTTTTAACATTTGCTGTTCCATTTTCCGCCTAACTCTTTACATATTAAAGAAAAAATAAGCGTTAACTACCGGTAAAATCCGAACTATGCAGTGATCTATACATGGTCAATATGTCTACATCATGTCCTGCCTGCGGCGCCAGACTGACCCGAAACACCGGATCGGACAGTGCCTGTTGCGGCTTTTGCGGCTATGAACGTCTCTGTTCACCCGGCTCTTTCAGCGCCCCCTCTCCCTATGACAGGTCACGCTGCGATAAAAGTATATTACAGTTACATCGTTACTGTTCCGGAACCAACATAAGAAGCGAGAATGCCTTTACAATCCCCCTGGAGGAAGAAACTTATTCTCCGGGGCAACGGGATCTGGACGGCATCGCGAGCCTTTACGTGCCGCTTTTTACCGATGATCTCAACGACTATTTCCGGGAACGTTACCTGAGCCTGAAGACCGGCGGCATGCTGATGATCGTCTGTCCGGTGAAAAGCCGTTTTCACCGTCCTGCCCCCCTGCCCGGCCAGAAACATATTTTCGGGCGGCGTACGCTGTTTTACCTGATGGAACGGCATGGTTTCAAACTGCACTGGAAAGACCGCTTCCGCCGCAACCCCCTGACCCTTATTGCCAAAAAGATGTGAGATCAGCTTTTGACCCGCAAGTCCTCTGACACAGTGCCCAGCTTGCGCATCCAGAACAGCAGGATAATGGCCGGAATCGCGGCAATGGTGGTGAAGATAAAGAAGGCGGTTGGCCCCCATTCCGCATAGCCGAAGCCGGACGGGGCGGCAAGAACTCCCCGCCCCACAGACGCCAGCGAAGACAATAACGCATACTGGGTGGCGGTATAAGCCAGGTTACAAAGGCCGGAAAGATAAGCGATCGCCAGGGTACCGCCAAGACCGGAGGCAAAATTTTCAAACCCCATTGTAAAGGCCAGAAGCGGCACATTGTACCCCACCTCATTAAGGACTGCGAAGCTCAGGTTCGAGACCATCATCAACACAGCCGCAATGAAGAGACCGCGATAAGTTCCCGTCCATTTCAATAACAAGCCACCGACAAAAATACCTATCAGCAAAGCAATAGCTCCTACTGTCTTGTTGGCGTATATGATTTCCGCATTACTGAAACCAAGATCAACCAAAAGTACAGGGGTCATCACCGACGCCATGCCGTCCCCGATTTTGAGCAAGATGATAAACAACAGGATCAGCATCCAACCGTGACGGCTCATGAATTCCTTGAACGGTACAATGACGCTGAGATAAAAATTTTCCACAAACAGGCTGAGGGCTGTCGGTGCGTGCACCTCATCCTTGAGCCAGTGCTCTACGGCCTCGGTTTCCTGCTCCACCAGTTCGTGCCCGTCCCGCTTCGGTTCGCCGAGCAGCAGCGCGGGCAGCACGCCGCACAGGACCTGGAGGCTGAGGACATAATAGGCCACATGCCAGTCATACAGAGCCGCCAGTGCGAGTCCCCCGGTACCAGATATGTAATTGCCGATCCGGTAACCAAACTGAATCATCGCCGCCCCGGCGGGTTGTTCCTCATCTGTGAGGATTTCAATACGGTAGGCATCCAGCACGATATCCTGGGATGCGCTCATAAAGGATACCAGAAGCGCGCCGAGTCCAACCAACATCGCGCCTTCCTTGGGATTGGTGGACCCCAGGAACAGCACCGCCGCTGTAAGCCCCGCCTGGATCAGAAACAGCCAGGAACGTCGTCGGCCAAAGGACTTATGCATAAGCGGCAGCTTGATCCAGTCGATTAGCGGCGACCAGAGGAACTTCAGACTGTAGGGCATGGTCACCACCGCCAGCAGGCCGATGGTTTCGGCATCCACGCCCTCCTGGCTGAGCCAGTAGCCCAGAGTGGAGAGCACAAGAGTCAGCGGGAACCCGCTGGAAATCCCCATACCGAAAATGCCGATCAGGCGCGGACGGCGATAGATTTCGATGGCGTCCCACCAGCTTTTTTTCTCAGGAATGGATGTGCTCACAGACAGATACCCGGGCTTGGTTGTTTTTATTTTCAATAACTTAGTTTCTGCTGCCGATAACTCAGCGCCTCGGCGATGTGAGTTTGACCGATCCCGTCGACCCCGTCAAGGTCGGCAAGAGTGCGGGCCACCCGCAGCACCCGGTGATAACCGCGGGCCGTCAGTTTCATCATTTCAGCCGCCCGGGCGAGCATCTCCCGTCCTGCCTTGTCCATCTCCGTCACCTGCTCCAGCACCTTGCCGTCCGCTTCCGCATTGGTGCGCACCCTGTCGCCAAGATCCATCGCCCGGTATCTATCCCGCTGACGTTGCCGCGCCTGCGCCACCCGGGCGGCCACTTCTTCCGTGCCTTCCGCCGGTGGCCGCAGGGTCAGGTCAAGGGCACTCACCGCCGGCACCTCGATATGGATATCAATCCGGTCCATCAATGGTCCGGAAATGCGGGCCTGATAATCATTGGCACATTTCGGCGCCCGGCTGCAGGCCCGGGCCGGGTCGTCAATATGGCCGCAGCGGCAGGGGTTCATGGCGGATATCAGCTGGAACCGCGCCGGGTAGGTTACATGCATGTTGGCCCGCGCCACCACCGCCTCGCCACTTTCCATGGGCTGCCGCAGGCTGTCGAGAGCCGGGCGCTGGAATTCCGCCAGTTCGTCCAGGAACAACACGCCCCGGTGAGCCAGAGATACCTCCCCCGGCCGGGCCTTGAAACCGCCACCGGTCAGCGCCGCCATCGAGGCGGAATGATGGGGATTGCGGAACGGCCGCCGCCTGGTAATACCGCCATTGGTCAGAAGTCCCGCGACCGAGGCAATCATGCTGACTTCCAGTATCTCGGCCGGATCCATGGGCGGCAGGATACCGGGAAGACGTGCCGCAAGCATGGACTTGCCCGATCCCGGTGGACCTATCATATTCAGATTATGAGAACCGGCTGCCGCCACCTCCAGCGCCCGCTTGGCGCTTTCCTGTCCCTTGATATCTCTCATGTCCGGGATATGACTATCATCCCGCTCCATCGACGGTCGCGGCGAGGCCAGAAGCTGCGATCCCTTCAGATGATTGATCAGACTGAGCAATGTGTCGGCCGCAATGATATCCAGTTCTCCGGCCCAGGCCGCCTCCCCGCCGCAGGTTTCGGGACAAATCAGGCCCCGGTCTTCCTGCATGGCCCGCATGGCCGCGGGCAGGACACCGGGCACCGCCTGCAGGCCGCCGTCAAGGCCGAGTTCGCCCAGAACCAGACAACCATCCATAATATCACTTGTCACCGCCCCCATGGCCACCAGCACACCCATGGCGATGGGCAGGTCATAATGGCTGCCTTCCTTGGGCAGGTCAGCCGGAGCCAGATTGACGGTTATACGCTTGGGCGGAAGGGACAGACCGATCGCGCCGAGCGCGGCACGCACCCTCTCCCGGCTTTCCGCCACCGCCTTGTCCGGCAGGCCAACAATGGTGAAGGACGGCAGGCCGTTGGCGACCTGAACCTGAACGTCGACCGGACGGGCCTCAATGCCGACAAAGGCAACTGTTGTAATATGCGCAACCATGGCTCCCCCAAAAAGCTTTGGCTTCAGGAAGAAACAACTATAGCGCGTATATTGTATGAATTACAACTTTTAGGGGAATTAATGTGTCAGACGAAGGAGAGAGCTTCCATGAAGCCTTCCTTGCCATCCTTGCTGCCCTTTTCTTCATCGGACTTTTTCCTGTCACCACAAGCCTGTCTTTCAGGAGTGACCGGCGGCAGGGGAAGCAATTTTTGCAAGGGAGCGAGTTTGGGCCTGGCCTGTTCAATGGCGGGAGCCGCCTCCGCAGCTTCCACCCTCGCTCTGGCTGCCTCAGCCACTGCCCGATGGCTTTCTGCCCCTGCTCTGGCTGTTTCAGCCATTGCCCGGCGGGTTTCTGCCATAGTCCGGCGAACTTCCCGCTCGGCCTGACGGATTTGCATGGAAATCTCGGAAATCATTTCTGCCCGCAGAGGTTCCGGTATGCGGGGCATATCGAGCACATCTTCCAGAGTGGTTTCGAGAGCTTCCAGCTTGCTTTCATGCAGATTCAGGAGCTCTTCTGCCTGGGCCAGTCCATATTCCAGAGATTGCTCCAAAGCCTCGGCACTGCGCTCATCCATGAATTCGCGCGGAAAGAACATTTTATCCAGGCCTTCCACTGCCTCTACCCGGATAACCGGTGCAGCGAAATCGTCAAAGGCGCTAAAGTCATTATCAAAGGCGACAAAATCATAATCCAGACGGTCATTAGAGCGATTAAGCAGGGAACCGGTCGCAGACGACAGACCACCAACCAGCAGCATGGCCACGGCCAAACCTGTCAGTTTTTCTGTCACTGTTATGTTTCGATGCTGTCTCATTATCGCCCCTGCAAATCAGAAGTTGCAATTTTATACAGTTTTCCGTCGGAATGCAATATTGTTGCATGAAAATATGGACGGTATCACCAAAATGTGAAGCCGCCGGCAACAGGGCCCGAAAAAACTGGCAGGAAAATCAGAAATAGCGGGCGACACGAAGCTGGAAGAAATCATCCCGGGACAGGCCGTAAACGGGATCTCCGGGCGGCACGTTCAGGAAAAACCGCGCATCTACACTGACTTTCCAATATTCCCCGATCCGCCGGCTGCCTTCCACATTCAAGAGCTTGGCGGAGGTATTCATATCAAACATGGCGCCGACCAGAAGTTCTGTGCTGCTCTCGTCATTGGCCGTCCAGCGCAGACCGACAAACAGGTCATCCTCCAGGAATGACGTCGACAGGTCGCCGCGGTCGTCATAGTTATATTCCACCAGCATGCCCAGATCCGAAGCACCGCCGCCGAGACCATAGAAAGTATATTCCGCCCCGCCGGCCATAGCCCAGTAATCGTCGCCCCAGATCGCATCGCCACTGTTGGTCTGGTAAATCCCTTCGAATTTCCACAGGAAGCCGCCTTTTGTCGCCTGGATGTCGACGCCGGTCTGGTGAATCAGCCGGTAATAGGGGATCAGCACCGGATTACCCGGGCCATCAAGACCCATCATAAATTCCGGATCCCGGGAAGTGCCCTGGAAATGATAGAGACCAAGATCAAAATCACCGATCACATGGGACCAGCGGACGGCCCAGTCGGGATTCCATTCCTCATCCCCGGACTCATAAACAGTCTGGTCATAATCCACCCGCAGGGGCATGCGCAAACGACCATCGATGCCGGGGAATTTACGCTCCCGAAAGTAGGCCATCAGATAAGCGGAAAAGGTCCCGATATCGGTCATGTAACTGATATTCAGCATGGGCTGGCCGAGCTTGTCCTCCTGGTCCACATCCTCGAGGAAATCATCCTGGTTGAGAATATCCACCAGATGGTTGGATTCAGTCACCCCCCAGAAAACAGTGTTGATCCCGGCGGTCACCGTCAGATCGTTAAAAACACCGAGCCATTTAAACTCGCGAATATCAAAATGACTGCGATCGTCATCCTGAACATCAACCCGCCCGAAAAGGTCAGCGATGAAAATATGATTGCCGTCTTCCGAGACATATTCGAGCCGCGGTTCGGCGGCAACGGACAGGGTCCAGTCTTCCGGTTCCGGATAAAAGGCCGTCTGCGGATAAATCCGTCCCTCGGCTTCCACATAACCGGAAAAATCAAATCCGTTATATTCGTCTTCATAGACGGTTTCGTTATATTTCTCTTCCTGGGCCGGCGGCATGGGCGCCATTTCCGACGCAAAGGGAGACGGCGCCTGCATGGGTTCCGCTTCGGGAACAGGCGCGGGTTCGGCCGGCTCTTCCGGTTCAGCCACAGGTTCGGGCTCGGCGACTGGCTCCGGTTCAGGTGGCAGTGACGCACGCACCTGGCGAGACCATTCCGCCTCGCTGACCGGCAGAAGATCAAACACCAGCCGGTGCGGTCGGCCATCTGCAGCTTTCAAACCGAAGGAGCGGGATACGGTGGCCGGGCGGCGGAGGGTAATTTCAAGACGCAGTCCATCCTCAAGATTTTCCACATTGACCGCCTGCAATAATCCGACGGCTTCCGCCCGTTCGGTCAGGGCGGGTGTGATCGGCTCCCCTGCCCGGTCCCTGAGTTCAATAATAATCCGGCGCGGATCATCATGATAGGTTACTGCATAAGGGGCCTGCTCGCTGAGATCGACGACGATACGGGTCATGTCAGGATGCTTGCCTGACCGGACGGCCAGAACTTCCGCATTTACCGGCGTGGCAACATAAGATGCAGACAGCAGAAGGGCGGCAATAGCGGTGCCGCTGTTCAGATATGTTTTTTGTGCAGCCCTTTTAATTTGGGTCCCAGTCTCGGTTTTACGCACGAATAACCCCATTTATGTCATTGATTCTCTGAAACTTTTGCAGAAACAAATGTAGAAGGAGATAAAAATCCAATGTATTTAAATAGTTCTTTCTGCGTATTTAAATAAACTTTTGAACAATCTATCCCAACCTGCTCAGTCTCTTAAGGTTAACCGGCATTAACCATAAAACAGGCTCAAGATTAACGGACGTTAACCATAAATAAAGGAGAAAGTCCGACACTTCAGTGAAAATGCCGGGAAAACGGGAGAATATAAGGGGTTTCGGATTTTATTTCGCGGTCGCCATTCGGGACCTGGTAAAGTCCCTGTCTTCCAGACCTTGACGAAATTCAAAGCGACTCATAAGCAGGCGGGTATTTTTCCCGGTCAGGTTATTAACCATATAGAGGTCATGGGCCCGCCAGAATTTATCAAGATATTTCTGATAGTTGCTTAAGATCAGCGTCTTGAAATGAGCGCCTCCCCGGTTGAAAAACTCGATCTTGTGGACTCGGTATTCACCTGTATCGATCCAGGAGATAATCTTGGTGTAGCCCGAGCCTTCATATAGCGGATAAGACTCCACCACATGACAGGTCATCTGTCCGCAGGCTTCGTCCCGGAGCCATTTGTAGTTATATTTGCCGACCTCGCGGGAAGACATATCCTCGTAGGAGAATTCGCTGCCCATGAAGGGGCCTGACTTGCTGCGGCTGTCAATGCGCTTAATGCGTCCCTTCTGCCCCAGCGCAGGAAAATAGATCCACTGGTCATCCGGTTCCAGAATTTTTGAATGGGTCAGCAGAACGGTACCCTTGACGTCCGGCGGACGATCAAAAATCACCAGCGACTTGTCCCCCAGCTCCCGGTCCTGCACTTCCAGGGCCTTGATCTTCAGGTAGCGGGTGGCGGTCTTGCCCTGGCGATTGGTCAGGATCATCTCAAGTTCGGAAACACTGTCGCCAAACCCCAGATCCCGGCGATCCATTTCCTCGGCGATGGCCAACCCCTTTTCCTCGGCGGTTTCCGCCGATGCCGGCATAGACACCCCGAATGATCCCACAAGGGAAAACAACAGAAGACAAGCGGTCGCTTTAGGCAGATACATCTTTTTTCGATCCTTTTTTATCTACAAACAAAAGTATGGTCGGCAACAGCAGAAAATCTGTCACCAGAGCCACCGCAATCACAAGAGCGGTCAACAGGCCCATCTTTGCATTGATTAGATAATCTGAAAACCCCAGCGTCACAAATCCGCAGATCAGGACCAGGGATGAAATCCACAGCGGCGATCCGACCATGGCAAAGGCGTAACGGACAGCATCTTCCGTTCCCAGCCCCTTTTCCACCTTGCCCCGGCGATATTTGCTGAGAAAATGAACGGTACAATCGACGATAAGCCCCAACGCCGTAGCGGTCACAACCGAGGCAAAAATCCCGACTTCTCCGACCACAATCGCCCAGATGCCAAACCCGGCAACCGCCGGCAGAACATTCGGCACGATGCTGATCAGGCCAAGCCGGAAACTGCGCAGGGCGACAACAAGACAGAAGGAAATCAGGAAAAAGGCCACACCGGTTCCAACAAACATGCTGTCAAACGTGCGCCGGGTCAGATAGGCAAAAATAATTCCGGGACTGCTCCCACCCTCGGTTATGATCCGGTCCGTTCCCTGACGGTCCGCAAACCACTGATCGGTGCGCTGTTTCAGTGCAATCATATGTGTCGTATTGACGTTGCCTAGACTTGTCGTCACCCGGGTCGCTGATTTTCCGATATCAATCTGGTTATTCAGGTCCAGGCCATAGGGAAGCGACATCTCGTAAAGGAGCAAATATTGCGCCGCCAGATTGCGTTCTTCGGGCAATTTATACCAGGCCGGATCATCACCATGCATATTCATATTCAGCCGCTTCATGACATCAACGATCGAGAAAACATGAACCACTTCGGGCTGGGCCTTCAGCCAGTCGGTGAACTCTTCCAGTTGCCTCAGATAGTCCGGCTCAGCGATCCCCCCGTCCTGCCCGGAAGAAACAGAGAGCTCCATTGTGTAGGGGCCGACAAGATTTTTGACCATAAAGTCGGAATCCCGGCGAAACTCGATATTTTCAGAGAAAAAGGTAACAAAATTATCGTTGTAGACAAGGCGGGGAATGAACGCCGCCGCCGCAATACTTACGGCGATCATACTCACCAGAATGACATTACGCCGCTCGATCACCCATTCCACGTAATTTTCCAGAATGACTTGTTCCCGCCGTTCTTTCCCAAGCGGGCCGGTCGGCAGAATTGCCGCGAGGGCCGGCAACAAAGTGTTGGCAAACATCCAGGCCGCAAAAACGCCAAGCGCCGCAATGTTGCCCAGGTGATTAAACGGCGGACTGTCATTGAAATTCAGGCTCAGAAAACCGATCGCCGTTGTCACGGAAGTAATAAACACCGGCTGGAAATTGACCCGGAGACTTTCCACGACCGCATCGTGCTTTGCCATTCCGCGTCTCATGTTGCCGTAAAATGTTGCCATCAGATGGATGGCGTCAGCGACTGCTATGGTAACGATGATGATCGGTGCAGAAGCAGAGGCTATATTCAGAAGAAAACCATAATGACCGGTCATCCCCAAGGCAAAAATGACCGAGAAAAAGACCACCACCATACTGATAATCATGCCGGTCACGGAGCGCAGAAAAACCAGCAGGGTAATCGCAATCACCACGAACATCACCGGGACCAGGGTGTTGGAATCCGCCTCGGCGGCTTCCGTCATGGCAACGGACATCATCACCGTTCCCGACAGGGCCACCTCCACATCCGGATTGTCCTTTTCGATCCGGGCTGCCATTTCCCTGATCGGCGTTACAATCTTCTTGAGGGTATCGGGCTGCGTATCGGCGGGCTGGAACGTCAACATGATCTGGGTCGTCTGTTCGTCTTCCGAGACAAGCCTGTTGACCAGTGACGGTTCAGTGAGCGCTATCTGTCTGATTTTCTCAATATCTTCATTGGAAAGCCCAGCTGCATCCCGAACCAGATCATCCACCACCAGATCATCTTCTGTAGCTTCAGTATGCTGGTAGTTTGCCAGACTATCCACCCGCAGGACGGAAGGGAACATCCAGGCCTGTTCTGTTATGTCGTGGACGATACCCAGCATGCGGCGGGTAAATACACCATCCTTCGACGACTTCAGGCCGATCATCACCATATCGACTTTTGTATAGGTCGCCTCAAGATTGTCCTGAGTGGCAAGCTGCGGATTATCCGGCCCGAAGAAAATTCTGTAATCTGTGTTAAATCCCAGCTTGCCAACGCCGGAACCCACAACCCCGATCAAGGCAAAACAGAGGAGCACCACAAGCCAGCGCCAGCGGACAATAAACCTGCCGTATGAATTAATATATTTGTCGGACATAATAACTGCTCCCCGAAACCGGACCGCTGGTCAACTGTCTGACCTGCCGACCTTTATTTCAGGGAGCATAATTGAATTCAGGTTATTATCCAGTAAAAATACTGAAGGGTTACCATACAATTTTTTCGATACCGTCGAAGGTGATCTGGCCGCCATCATCAAAAACAATGGTTCCGGCGGCATCATCAGTCAGCAGCATTTCACCATTTGCATCATCAACCGACTGGATTGAATCCCCATTCTCCAGGGTCAGGGTCCAGCCCTGTTCCGAGGCACTGCCGGTGAAGCCGTTGAGTTCAATGGCATCCGTCCAGCCGGCACCGCCGGACACAGAATCCGTGCCGTCATTGGAGCCAAAGATGAACATGTCATTGCCGTCACCACCAAACATGGCGTCGTTACCGGCACCGCCTGTCAGCGTGTCATCGCCTGTGGATGTCCACAGGACATCGTTGCCATCCCCGCCATCTGCGGCAACGCCCTGATCGTAGGTATATTTGCTGGACGTCATGTCGAGGATGTCATCACCCGCACCCATATTGATTTCCTCAACATTCTGGATCCTGGCCTGGCTGCCGGATTCAAAACTGCTGATCCCGTCATCAAGGAACAGCGCATCATCGCCGCTTGTCCCCTGCAGGACATCGTGACCGCTGCCACCGTCAAAGACATCACTTGAACGGTTGTAGCCACTGAGGGAAACATTCTCGCCGGTCTCGACATTATGGGCGGCATAGCCGGACCATGTATTGTCGGCATTATAGACCAGTGTATCGTCACCGCCGGCACCCTGAAGGTCCTGTGCACCTGCTGTACCCTCGATAACCTGATCTGCAATTTCCACATTGATAGACTGGGTTGTGGAGGCTGTATCCCCGTTACTGCCTTCCGTGGAGGTCGTCGTGACTTCAAGCGCAAAATCATCGGAGCCGTCAGTCGCCGTGATTGTCAGACCGTCAAGGTTCCAGCCGGAAATATCCGTGCTGGTATTGCCGGCTGTCGCCTCAAAACTGTTGACACCATCACTCAGGATCGCCCCTTCAGGTATGGCCGAAATACTGACGGACAGGCTTTCAGATCCATCCTGATCCCCGACCACGGTCTTGATCTGCAGCAGGTCAGCGGCGGTATTCACTTCTGCGATCACTGCCTGCTGTTCGTGCGGCGCCAGCGCAACATCCACCTGTGTATTCACATCGGTATAGTCGCCGTCGCCGCCACCCCACAGGTCTTCCCAGTTCTGGTTGCCTTCGGAAGCGGAATCCGAGAAATGGTCATATCCATCCGGATTAATATCCTGATTGCTGAAATAGGCCGGAGAATTCTGACCGCTCAGCGGCTGACCGTCCGCCATCGGGGTCCAGACCCCGTCAATATTCTCGAAGGTCACTTCAGTACCGTCTTCAAGACCCGCGTTTTTGTTATCTCCATTCGGAATAATGAAAAAGCCGAGTGATACGCCGCCTTCATAATCGGAGGTATCCAGAGTGATGGTTTTTGCATCACCATCCTTCACGTTATCCTGAATAACAGCGCCGCCCAGCGGATTACCATCAGCATCGGCGATGTAATAACCATGTGAGTTATTATATCCCGCATTGACGCTCAGGTAGGATACGTCAATGGTGAGAATACCGTCCGCCGGAAGGTCATAATTGCCATGGGCAGGATCGAGTGTCAGCGAACCAGACAGATGCATTTCGGGTGCATCCGCCACAGCTGTCACGTCAAGGGATGCTGTGGAGGTTACGGTTTCCGTACCGTCTGTCACATCGAAACTGACCTGCACGTCATCGCCGGAGAAATTATCTGTCGGGCTGAAGGTCCATGTTCCGTCGCCATTGTCCGTCACCGAGCCAAAGGCCGGATCAACATCAACAGAGGAAACGGACAGAAGATCCCCGTCCACATCGGAGGCATTTGCCAGAAGATCCCCAGCGCTGAAGGTGATCGAGTTATCTTCTGCAGTGGCCCCAAGATCGACAGAACCGACAACCGGCCCGTCATTATCTGGCGCCACCGTCAGGGTTGCCGACGCGCTATCCGTCTGGGATCCGTCACTCATCGTGTAGCTGAAACTGTCTTCGCCGTGGAAATTTTCCGCCGGTGTATAGGTAAAACTACCATCCGCGGCAAGTTCCACAGTACCGCCGTTGGCCGTTACGATTGTATCCGCGACGACGGACAGGCTGTCGCCGTCCACATCCGTATCATTGATCAGGACATTGCCTGAAACGGCCTGGTCTTCGGTGCCGGAGAAGCTGTCCGCCACTGCCACAGGGCCCTCGTTGACATCGTCAATATTGACAACCAGTTCAACGGAATCCGTTCCGCCGTTGCCGTCTGCAACCTCGACCGTCAGTGTGCGGGAAGATTCTGTTTCATGATCCAGCAGGGAACCGTCGGCCACAGTCACCTCGCCGCTCTGCGGATCAATGACAAAGGCGCCGTCATCATTGCCGGATGTAATGGCGTAGGTCAGCGCGTCCCCGTCAACATCGGTTGCTGAAATCGCTGCCGCCTCTGTACCGTCCGTCGCTCCTTCTGCAACCGAGGTGCTCAGCTGTACACCGTCTGACAGCATTTCCGGCACTTCGGTATAGGACACGGATTTAACGGTGAATTCAGAGTTATCTCCTGAACTCTGACCGGTCGCATCGGTGGCTTCGATCACAATTTTCGCCACCGGAACATCCCCGGTTTCAAGGTCATAGGAGAAACTGCTGCCGCTCAGTCGCGTCCCCGTTTCCGGGGTCAGGCTGCCAGTAGCTACTTCATTGCCATTGGCGTCATAGGCCGTCCATTTGCCCTGCTCACCGCCGGGGAATTCATTTTCGATCTGGCGGTCTGTGACAAGCCCGACTTCGGTCACGGGATTATCAAAGGTCAGCACCAGTTGCTCGCTGGTCCCGGTCGCGGGATCATAATCTATCTGGGTGTCAATCCGTTCACCCTGAATGCCCACCCCGTCTCCGGATGTCTTCAGAACGGCCGCACTTCCGTCGGTGGCAAAACCTTCTATCGTGACATTATCGCCGAGTTGACCGGAAGTTCCGTCACCGGACAGAACAACATTGTTGGTATCAAGACTTACAGGCGCATTCCCGTCCAGTGATGTTGTAATCACCGGCGCATCATTCTCGGGGGTAACCGTGAGGGTGGCACTTGCTTTCACCACACCGCCGTTGCCGTCAACCACATCATAGGTCAGGGTCAGATCGCCGTTAAAGTCGGCACCCGGCTGGAACGTCCAGCTGCCATCCTCATTCGGAACAAGCGTACTGTAATCGGCAACCGGCACATCGGACATATCAAACTGCAGGGAGCCAGACCAGGCCATGGTTTCCCGACCGTCAATCACGTCAGAGGATCTGGCGTAAGAGGCATCCTCGGCCTCGATGGTCACACCACCGATGAAGTCTCCGTTCCCGTCCTGGGTGCCGCCCACGTTGATCTTGTCCACAATCAGGTTGCGGTCTTCACCGGCAACGCCGTCGCCGTCCCTGTCGCCGGTGCCTTCCCAGGCGTCGTTGACAAAGCGCACATCAACGGAATCAATTTCGGTACCTGCCGGCAGCTCAAAACTGAAATATTCCCAGTCGCCGCGCTCGGCAGAGACTTCAAAACGGGTTTCCCCATTTACTTCAATCAGTTCACCGTTGACGTAGACCTCAAAGTCTGGAGAGCCAACCCCCACATCCTGCACGTTGTCGGGATCATAATGATCGCCGGAAATCTTCAGGGTAACCGGAATTTCACTGACCTCATTGCCGATACGAAGATTTGTGACAGAAAGTGCATCACCATCAATATCAGAGGCGTTCCCGAGAAGGTCGGCGGGCTGAATTGTAATCGCAGCATCCTCAGCGGTTGAAAAGGCAGGTGCCGCATCCAGGTCAACAACCGGCCCGTCATTCACTGCAATAACATCCAGGCTTGCCGTGGAGGAGACGGTTTCGATGCCGTCGGTAACCTCAAAGGTCAGGGGGACATCCGCGCCGTTGAAATTTTCGACAGGTGTGAAGGTCCAGGTGCCGTCACCGTTATCCACGACAGCGCCATAAGATTCATCGACATTGACCTCGGTCACCGCCAGCACATCGCCATCAATATCGGAGGCATTGGCCAGAAGATCCTCGGCACTGAAAGTGATCGAAGTGTCTTCGTCTGTTGCCCCAAGCTCGACTGCATTTACAACCGGGCCGTCGTTGGAACCGATGACGCGAACCTGCATGGTGGCCACATCACTACCGCCTTGCCCATCGGAAACCTCAAAGTCAAAGCTGACCAATTGTTCCTCACCATCCTTCAGCCCATCAAAATCACTGCCCGGGTCGAAACTGTAACTGCCGTCCGCATTCACCACCACCGTGCCTGCCTCAGGAGCAGACACCAGGCTGTAGCTCAGGTCATCCCCCTCGATATCCGTGGCATGAAGCTGATCAAGGAGAACAACATTCTCCCCGGTAGTTAAATCACTTTCTATAGCCACCGGTCCGTCATTGACCGCAATTACATCCAGGCTGGCTGTGGAGGAGACCGTCTCAATGCCGTCGGTCGCCTCAAAGGTCAGGGGGACGTCAGAACCGTTGAAATTTTCTACAGGCGTGAAAGTCCAGGTGCCATCAGCGTTATCCACGATAGCGCCATAAGCCTCGTCCACCATGACCTCGGTCACCGCCAGCACATCGCCATCAATATCGGAGGCCTTGGCCAGAAGGTCCTCGGCACTGAAAGTGATCGAAGTGTCTTCGTCTGTTGCCCCAAGCTCGACTGCATTTACAACCGGGCCGTCGTTGGAACCGATGACGCGAACCTGCATGGTGGCCACATCACTACCGCCTTGCCCATCGGAAACCTCAAAGTCAAAGCTGACCAATTGTTCCTCACCATCCTTCAGCCCATCAAAATCACTGCCCGGGTCGAAACTGTAACTGCCGTCCGCATTCACCACCACCGTGCCTGCCTCAGGAGCAGACACCAGGCTGTAGCTCAGGTCATCCCCCTCGATATCCGTGGCATGAAGCTGATCAAGGAGAACAACATTCTCCCCGGTAGTTAAATCACTTTCTATAGCCACCGGTCCGTCATTGACCGCAATTACATCCAGGCTGGCTGTGGAGGAGACCGTCTCAATGCCGTCGGTCGCCTCAAAGGTCAGGGGGACGTCAGAACCGTTGAAATTTTCTACAGGCGTGAAAGTCCAGGTGCCATCAGCGTTATCCACGATAGCGCCATAAGCCTCGTCCACCATGACCTCGGTCACCGCCAGCACATCGCCATCAATATCGGAGGCATTGGCCAGAAGGTCCTCGGCGCTGAAAGTGATCGAAGTATCTTCATCGATTTCGCCGAGATCCACGGCCTCCACAACGGGGCTGCTGTTGTCGGGATCTTCCGCGCCGTCATTGATAGCTATGTTGTCATCAATTTCCGAATTGCCGTCACCCCCTGTATTCTCAGGGGCCTCGTTGATATCGGCGACATTAAAATCAAAACTTTTGCTAACCTCGGCACCGGACCGATCAGTCGCCGTCACCGTAACGGAAACCGTCGGCTCGACTTCATGATCGAGGCTCACATCGCCCTTGAGTTTCAGGACACCGTCCACTACTTCAAACCGGTCGTCGCTGACGCTATAGCTGTGCACATCATTGGTATCCACATCTGTCGTGGACAGAGTGCCGACGACAGCTCCTTCAGCATTTTCGGTAAGGCTGTTGCCTGCAATCGAGATATCGACCGGCGCATCATTCTGACCGTTGACGGTGAGGGTAACATAGGCGGTGTCTGTCGCACCGGAAGGATCGGCAACTGTATAGGAAATGGTTACTGTTTCGCTATCCCCCTCGGCAAGGTGATCGTAGGCGCTGCCGGGATTGAAAATGATCTTCTGGCCATCATGGGTAACCGCACCCGCCCCATCCTGCAGTTCCGCTCCAGTAATAAACAGGGGATCAGCATCTGGATCGACATCATTTGCCAGGACGTCTATTGAATAGGTACTGTCTTCACCGGTGTCAAAACTGTCATCAGCAGCAACCGGCGCTCCATTGACTATTGCGCTTTCTTCCTGCAATGCTGAGGATGCCGGGGTGTTTTCCCCACTGGTTCCCTGCGTCCCCAGGGGAGCAGCCCCCTCCTGGCCGGTTTCTGCCTGATCCAGCTCCAGGGCAGAAAAGGAGGAACCGGAAGAAAAAACGGGTTCCTGTCGACCGCCTTCTTCATTAAAACTTTCAGTTGTGAAATCTGAAGAAGCCGTAGTCTGTAATGAGCTCTGTTCAGCATCAGTTGTTGCTGTGTCGCCGGAGACAGCCCCTTGCTCTGTTCCGGTTACCGGTTCGCTTCCGTCATATTGTCCGTCCGGAAATGCCGACCCTTCAGACTGGTCACTTCCCATATGGATATTTGACCTGGTCTGGGTATCCTGAGTACTCTCATCGCTTTCCTCGCCCATCGTGACCTGGGGACGTTCGGTTTTTTTAACCTGATCCGCACCCTGCAGAACGGGATCCAGTTCAATATCAAAGTTATCTGAACCGTTGCTTCCGGACTCACCTGTGGACATTTTTCTAACTCCAGTACCGACAATATTTCAAATTTGTGCACAAAAATTCGTGGCGCGAACATGGAACCCACGTTCAGACCCGTTTTTAGAATATCAGAGAGTGGTGAAGAAAGTCTTTCTGGATATGGTTAACGGAGGCATAACAAATCCATAAAAAGTTCTTAAAATTCAATCAGATAACAGGCAAAAAACATAAAATATTCATAAAATTTGAACTAAAGTCGTTTTAGAACAGTCTTATTAACCATTATTCAACGCAATAAGGTTATCAAAAGTATCATAAAGACTTCAGAAAAAAGCGGCAGTCTCCGAAACGGCCGTTTTTTAACTGTGTCGCAATTAACCATAAAAGCAGTATGTGTTTATGATCAAAAACAATAACATTTCAGGAAATAAACTGGACTCTCTGGGGTTCATGCCGATCCTCAGAAAAGATATTCTGACAGCTTCCCTGGTCCTTAATGCACTGTCTCTTGCATTGCCGATGGTATTGTTACAGGTCTATGACCGGATCATCCCCAATGCTGCCCTGAATACCCTGAGCCTCCTTATTATGGGACTTCTTGGTGTACTTGTTATTGATATTCTGCTGCGCACAGCCCGGGCCTATCTGGCCGGCTGGATAGGCGCCAAATATGAACATGATATGGGTTGTCGCGCCCTCGAGAGAATTTTGGGTTCCGGCCTGCAGGATCTGGAAAAAATTCCATCCGGTGTACATCTTGACCGGTTTGGCGCCATTGACTCCGTACGCGATTTTTATGCAAGTCAGGCGGGCCTGACCCTTGTGGACCTGCCATTTGTCTTTTTATTCCTCGGTCTTCTTGGGCTTATTGGCGGATCGCTGCTGATTGTACCTGTCTGCCTGCTGATTATTCTGGGCGTCATTGCCTTTACGCTCGGCGTCAGGCTCAAGGAAGCGATTGAAAAAGATACTATTTGGGAAGATCGGCGCTACAGTTTCATCATAGAGGTTCTGGGCGGCATTCACTCCATCAAAAGCATGGCCATGGAACATCTGATGGACCGGCGTTATGAGAAGCTTCTGGAGAGCTGCTCGGCCGCCAGTTACAATGTCATATTCCTGAACGGCCTTGCCCAGGGGATCGGTAATATTTTCTCCCAGATCACCATGGTGGCGGTTGCCAGTATTGGCAGTATGCTTGTTATCAACGGTGATATTACCATGGGGGCGCTGGCCGCCAGCACCCTTCTGGCCGGCCGCACGGTGCAGCCCCTGTTGCGCGCATTGGGTATCTGGACCAGGTTCCAGCACATCCAGATTGCCCAGGAAAAGCTCGGCGCCATTGAAGAATTACAGCCGGAAAGAGCAGAACAGGCTTCCGATATTGACCGGATCAACAGCATTGAACTGAAAAATCTTTCCTTCCGCTATGATAAAAATTCCCGACATATCCTGCGCGACGTCAACCTCAAGGTTGACCGTGGCCAGGTTGTTGGCATCCGTGGCGGCAACGGATCCGGCAAATCAACCCTGTTATGGGCACTGATGGCCGGCCTAGAACCGGAACAGGGCGAAGTCCTGATCAACGGCAAGGACCCCGCGCTATTTTCCACCGACAGCCTGCGCCAGAAAATAGCCTACCTGCCCCAGCGGCCGGTCATGTTCCAGGGAACGATCCTCGATAACCTGACTATGTTCCGCGGCGATGAACATATTGATGATGCCCTGAAGGTGGCGGAAATGATGCATCTTGACAGCATCCTCGCCCGCATGCCTGACGGCTATGAAACACGTATCGGCGACGGCGCCCAGAATGAACTTCCGGCCGGCATTGCCCAGCGCATTGCCATCGCGAGAACTCTGGCAAGCGAACCCGATGTGATTCTGTTTGACGAAGCCAACTCCGGCCTCGACAACCAGTCAGATGAAGACCTGATCAGGCTGATGACCGGCCTGAAGGGAAAATGCACCATGGTTCTGGTCAGTTACCGCCCTTCCCTTCTGAAGCTGGCGGACAAATTGTACGACCTGCAGAACGGGCAGCTTACCCCCGTCAGTCCGACAGAAAAAAAACCGGCCACCGGTAAAAGCACAAACAGGGAGGGAGACCGCGCATGAACCGGGACACCGCCACTGACGCACCTGTCTCCTCCGGCACCTGCAATAAAGGTCCGGCGCGGGAAATGATCGAGGAACTGAACGACAAATTCAGGGACGGCGCCAGCCTGAAAGTGGCCAAAGCCGACCAGTTGGCCGATGCCCTGCAGGCAGGCAAGATCGGCTCCTTCCATGCCTCGTCCGATTATGCCGCCTGCCTGCTGCCCCTATTGCAGGCTCTGGGCTGGCGCGGCCAGTTACGGCGACTGTTTGAATCACTGCCGCACTTTGCCGACGGGCTTGAACTGACCGAGTTCCGCAATACCCTGGCCCATCTGCACTATAAGACAGACCCTGTAGAGGTTGATCTTGCCTCAGTCGACCCAAGGCTGTTTCCCTGTTTGTTTGTGGAAAACAACCGGCCGCTCGTGGTGCTGTCCAGGGACCGGGAAGGTATTCGCTATTTTGACAGTTCCGACCAGCAGGAAAAATATACTGACGGCAAACAACGGACCGGAACAGCTTATTTCATCTCCACCAAACATGCTAGCCAGACCAATAAGCTTGAAGACGATCTTGCGCCGAAGAACTGGGTAAAGGACCTGTTTCTGCGGTTCAAGGGAACCATCAAGCAGATGTTCGCCATGACCCTGATGCTGAACTTTTTCGCCCTTCTGGTACCCCTGTTCATCATGGCCATCTATGATCAGGTCATCCCGTCACAGTCTGGCGTATCCCTGAGCTATCTTGTCGCCGGTATTACCCTGGCGCTGGGATGTGAAGTCGGCCTGAGAATCCTGCGCGCCCGGCAAACCGCATATCTTGGCGCCCGGGTGGAAAATATTGTGGCCAACGCCACCTTCCAGAAACTTTTGTCATTGTCCCCGATGATGACGGAGTCCGCCCCGATCGGCAGCCAGGTTTCCCGTCTAAAGGAATTTGACGCCATCAAGGGACTGTTCACCAGCACGCTGGTCAATGTATTTCTTGAACTGCCTTTTGTTGTCCTGTTCCTGGCCCTGATTGCCATACTGGGCGGTACGCTGGCCTATATCCCCATCGCCATGATGGGAATTTTCGCGCTGGTGGCCGCCATCATGATCCCGGCCATGAAGCGGAACGTGGCCTCCACCAGCCGGGCCCGGGCCCGACGCCACAGTTTTCTGGTCGAAGCCCTTTCCAACCTGCGCACCATCAAGCAGACCGCGGCCGAGAAACCCTGGCTGCAGAGGTACCGTACCCTGTCTGCAGAAACAGCCTACAACCATTTCCGCTCCTCCCAGGTCTCTCTGCTGCTACAGAGCCTGGCCCAGGCCATCATGATGGGGTCCGGCGTGGCGACTGTCGGCTTTGGGGTCCTGAAAGTCATGAACGGCGATATGACAATTGGTGCCCTGATTGCCTGTATGGCGCTGGTCTGGCGGGTTCTTTCCCCGCTGCAGAGCCTTTTCCTGACCCTGAGCCGTCTGGAGCAGACCCTTAACAGCATCAAACAGATCAATCAGTTGATGCGAATTCCGTCCGAGGATGATTTGCTGCCCAACAGCCTGACCCAGCGTACCTTTGCCGGCAACCTGGTCATGGACCGGACCAGCTTCCGCTACAAACCGGATTCGGAACCTGCCCTGCTCGGCGCCGGTTTCCGGCTCAATGCCGGTGAAATGATGGCCATCATGGGGCCCAATGCGGCCGGCAAGTCAACGGTGCTGAAACTTATTATCGCCATGCACAAACCCCAGGCGGGACAGATTATCCTGGATGGCATGGACATCCGACAGATCAATCCGGCGATTCTGCGCCAATCCATTGCCTATGTGCCCCAACAGTCCCATTTTTTCCACGGCACCATCGCCCAGAATTTGCGTCTTGCCCAGCCCATGGCCTCCCAGCCGGATCTGGAGGAAGCCTGTCTGAAGGCAAATGTGCTTGAGGAAATAAACAACCTTCCCGAAGGATTTGAAACACGTATCGGCGACCAGTCCATCCAGAGCCTGCCGTCCAGTTTCATGCAACGCCTGTCCCTGGCCAGGGCCTTCCTGAAAAAGGCAAGCATCCTGCTTCTGGACGAACCGGCCAAGACGCTTGATTTTGAAGGGGACAGGGCCTTCATGAATACGCTGGCCGCCCTGAAGGGAACCTGCACCATCATCATGGTTTCGCACCGGCCGAGCCATCTCAAAATGGCAGACAAGGTCCTGGTTCTTGAGGAAGGTCTGGTAAAGAACTTCGGACCACCTGAATCCGTCTTTCCGGCGCCTGCGCCGCAAACAGCATAAAAGCCAGAAAAAAGGCACTGAAAATGACAGATAAAAGCACTGAAACAGAAAAGTTGAAAATCGGAACCCATGTCGCCCGTACGCGCGAAGTTGTCGGCGAACTGGTGACAAAGGCCACGGAAGCTGCACGGACAAGACAGGAAAAACCGGTCAGTTATTATGCTCGCTTCCTGTCCCGGGCCATCCTGCTGGAAGAAAGCGGTCCGCCGAAGGCCATTATTTCAACCATCGGCATCATCAGCCTGTTTGTTTTTGGCTGTATTGCCTGGGCAGCAGTCACAAAGCTCGATGAAACCTCTGTCGCCCAGGGACAAATCGTCCCCGCGGCCTCGGTTCAGCCGGTGCAACATCTTGAAGGCGGCATTGTTGCAGCAGTGCTGGTCGAGGAAGGCGAGATCGTCAAAAAAGGCCAGACCATGATCAGGATGTCTCCTTCCCAGGCAACATCCGAGCGCGGCCGCATGCTGGCCCGTCATGCCGCGCTGAGCATGCAGACAGAAAGGCTGAAATCCTTTGCCCTCGACAGACAAGCCGATTTTTCCGCCTATGCGGACAGTTTCCCCACTCTGGTACAGGACCAGAAAGATATACTGGCCCAGCAGTTGAAGTCCCGACAAGCACAGGAAAATGTCATTCTGGCCCAGATCGCCGAACGCCGGAATGAAACAAAGGTGTTAGGCGAGCAGGAAAAAACCCAGAAACAAACCCTTGATATCATCAGTGAAGAACTGAAAATGCGCAAGGAACTCACGGACAAGGGACTTGGCTCCCGCCTGCGCCTTCTGGAAGTCGAAAAGGAATACAGCAAGGCGGAAGGAGACCTGCACACTACCCGGTCAAGAAAGGCCAGTGTCCAGGCCAGCATCAAACAGGTCGAAGGCAGCCTGATTGAACTTCAAGCCTCCCTGCGCAACGACGCACTGACGGAAATGGGGAACCTGTCCAAGGAACTTGCCGAAATTACTGCCGAGTTACAGCGGCTGGAAGACAAGGTCCAGAGGCTCAACGTTGCAGCTCCCTCTGACGGTATCGTCAAGGGCCTGAAATACCGGGTGGCCGGCAGTGTCGTCCCTCCGGGCGATGTAGTAGCCGAAGTGGTCCCCTATACAGGCAAAATCGTGGCGGAAGTCCGTATTTCCCCGCGGGATATCGGCCATGTGGGTCCGGGTGAAGAAGTGCTGGTCAAGATCGACACCTATAATTTTGCCCGCTTCGGTGGAGTCAAAGGCACCCTGAACCAGGTCTCAGCCTCTTCCTTTGTCGATGAAAAGGGGGAAAGTTACTTCAAGGGCGTGGTCGAACTCCCCAGAAATTATGTGGGCAATGACCCGGCCTCGAACCGAATTACTGCGGGCATGACAGTTGTCGCCGATATCAAAACCGGCGACAAGACCCTGCTTCAGTATCTGGTGAAACCGATCAACAACGCCCTGACCACCTCATTCAGGGAACGTTGATCAGGCAACCCGTTTTTCGATGGCGTCCCAGACCAGAGCGGCAATATCCGTGCCGTCAAAGCGCTGGATTTCCTGAATACCGGTCGGCGAGGTCACATTGATCTCCGTCAGGTAATCACCGATCACATCGATACCGACAAAAATCTGGCCCTGCTCCCTGAGAGTGGGGCCGATTGCTTCGCAGATCTCAATTTCCCGGTCCGTGAGAGCGGTTTTTTCAGCCACCCCGCCCACATGCATGTTGGAACGGGCTTCGCCTTCCGCCGGCACCCGGTTAATGGCGCCGACCGCCTCGCCGTCCACAAGGATAATCCGCTTGTCGCCCTTGCGCACATCGGACAGGTATTTCTGCACGATGAAGGGTTCCACATAGAATTCCTGGAACAGCTCAATCAGGCTGGCCATATTTTCATCCTTCGGTGTGATGCGGAAAACACCCTTGCCGCCATTCCCATAAAGCGGCTTGACCACAACATCCTTATATTCGGCCCGAAACGCAGTGACGTCCTTCACATTATTGGTGATCAGAGTCGGCGGCATCAGGTCGGGAAATTTGGTCAGGAATATTTTCTCAGGCGCGTTACGGACGGAAAAGGGATCATTGACCACAAGGGACTGCCCCTCGCCTGTGCCGTGCACATGTTCCAGAAGATGGGTTGCGGTAATATAGCCCATGTGGAAGGGCGGATCCTGGCGCATCAAGATAACATCGGTTTCGGTTCCCAGATCAAGGCGCCGTTCAGTACCCAGACTGAAATGGTTGCCCATTTCGCGACGCAGGGTCAGGGGGCGCGCATGAGCCAGGGTCCTGCCATTTTCATAGGCCAGATCGTTCACATGATAGTGATACAGGCGATGTCCCCGCCGCTCTGCTTCCAGCCCCAAAGCAAAGGTGCTGTCGCCGTTGATGTCGATGGACTCGATGGGGTCCATCTGAATTGCCACTGCCAAACTCATGTCCGGTTATTCCTCGTCCCTGTCGTTGCTGATCAGCGAAAGCACATTTTTGTTGGTGGCCTTCGACAGATCCTTCAATGTCTCCAGAATATGTTTCTTGAGACTGCTGTTTTCCTGCCCATCCTGCAATTTGTCCAGGCAGGTCAGCAGTTTTTGTCTGCTTTTATCATGCTCCCCGAGATAGGCGAGCAGGATACCATGCTCATATGTATGTTCTATTTTCTCCGGGTCAATAAGGCTCATGCGTTCAAGCACATCTGCGGCCAGGGAAAAATCGTTGGCCTGCAGGGAGCGCACCTTGATATTGTTCAACATCCTGACCAGAATGCCCCGGTCTGAAATGGCCGCATAAAATTCCGGTTTCAATTCCGCCTTGTCACCGCCGATGGTGCGGATCAGGTCCCGCAGATGACGGGCATCCAGCAAACGTCCGGAATGAAAGGGATCGACAATCGCCTGGTCACTGGTGCCGAAGACCCGAACCAGGAAATGGCCGGGAAAATTAACGCCCTCTGCCTGCCAGCCACGGGCCCGGGCCGCATGAATATAGAGGATCCCCAGAGAAACAGGGATTCCCAGCCGCCGGTCAATCACCGACATCAGGTTGGCATTCTGCAGATCGTCATAGTTCTTTTCATTGCCCTCATAGCCATGCCGGGCATTCATCACATCCGTCAGCGCCAAAGCGCGATCCTCGGCAGTTTCAGCTTTATACCCCTCGTTGGCCAGATCAAGCCCAAGTATTTCCAGATGATGTTCATATTTCTGGAAGGATATGCCGGGCCGGTCCAGCGCCGCCAGCATCAAAGCCGTCCGGGCAATGTCAATTTCGCCGTCCGGCATACGGCCGACGGCTCTCAGGTAATCATACTGCTCTGCGATATTTGGTGTCATGCTACTTGATGTCATACTTCAACTGCTAACTTTCTTCCTGCCAGGCATCCTGAATATGGCAGGGCCATTTCCAAGGCACCAGCAGGATGGTGTCAAATCGAAAACTATAGTCCAGCTGCCTGGCCAAATCATTTGCCAGCCGTCGCGAGATATACCAGTTGGCGGCGCGTGTGATCCTGAGCTGTTGCGGCCGGAGAATGGAGCTTGCTGCTTCTTCCAGGGTCTTGCGAATTTTCACTTCAATAAAAACAATAAGGTCAGCCTTCTGCGCGATCACATCGATCTCGCCAAACGCACATTTAAATCGACGTTCCCTGATCCGGTATCCCTTGAGCCGGACATAGGCAATGGCAACATACTCAGCCAGAATACCCTTGAAATAGGCCTTTCTTTTATGCGCCCCTGCCATATCAGTCCCTGCCCGCCAGTTCAAGGGCCCGGGCATAAACCTCCTTGCGCTTGCGACCGGTTGCGCCGGTCACCGCCGCCACCGCCTCCTTGACCGACAGAGACCTGAGCGCCTGGACAAGCGCCTCGTCCACATCGACATCTGACGCTTCCGATATGGTCGGCGGACCCACAACGAGCACGATTTCTCCCTTTGGCAGCGGAGCCTGCTCATAATGGGCAATAAGCTGATCAACCGGTCCCTGCCTTACTTCTTCATAAAGCTTAGTCAATTCCCGGCACACCGCCACCTGTCGCTCCCCCAGAACCTGTTCCATATCCTTCAGGCAGTCCAGAAGACGATGCGGCGATTCATAAAATACCAGAGTTGCTTTCAGGCTGCGAAATTCTTCCAGTATTTTTTGCCGGGCCGCGGTTTTGTTGGGCAGGAAACCGGCAAACAGAAACCTGTCCGTCGGCAGGCCGGCGCTGGCCAGGGCCGCCAGAAGGGCGCTGGCCCCGGGAAGGCTGGTCACATTATAACCGGCCTTGCGGGCTTCATGCACCAGACGATAGCCCGGATCGGAAATCAGCGGCGTCCCGGCATCGCTGACCAGAACCACCTTGTGCCCCTGCGCCAGATGATCCAGCAGGCGGGGCAGCATTCTTTCCGCATTATGGTCATGATAGGCAACTGTCGGACGTTTGATGTCATAACGCGCCAGCAGCTTGCCCGTCACCCGGGTATCCTCGCAGGCAATCACATCCGCCTGCCCCAGAACCTCGAGAGCCCGCAGGGTAATGTCGCCCAGGTTGCCGATCGGCGTTGCCGTCACATAAAGGCCGGGTGCTATCTTTTTTTCTGTATTTTCAATCATGTCCAAACTTTTGTCTTAATTCATGGCTAGCCTATCCCAGTCATACAGGTTATTAAAGAATTTACTGGCTTTAACCGAAAAATTGGAAGGCTTCCTCCAGCGCATGAATTCTCTGCGACATTTTATCCTTCTGCTGATCGTTCTCGTCACCGGCCTGTCAGGCTGTGGCGGACCGGAGCCCACACCCCTTATCCGGGACCAGGCGCCACCAGCAACGGAACCGGCAGAAGAAATGGCGCCGATGGAAGAGGAAACAGGCCCGCGGGCTGAAATCCGGCTCGGCCTTCTGCTGCCGCTTTCGGGACCTGATTCCGAAATCGGGCAGGCCCTCCTGAACGCCGCCAATATGGCGCTGTTTGATTCACGTGACAAACGGCTTGTGCTGATTCCCGCCGATACCCGGGGAACAGTACCCGGCGCCCTTGCTGCGGCAAAAGAAATTCTGGATGCAAAAGCGGATATCATACTTGGTCCCCTGTTCGCGGATGATGTCAAGGCCATCAAGCCGCTGGCACAGGAAGCCGGCAAAAAGATTATCGCCTTTTCTACCGATCATACCGTTTCCGGCGACGGGGTTTATCTTCTGAATTTTCGCCCGGCCGAGCAGGTTAAAAGAATCCTCTCCTTTGCCGCGGAACAAGGATATGGGAAATTTGCCACACTGATCCCGGAAACCCCCTATGGCGAAAGGGTTCTTGAGATTTTTGGACAAACCCTGATGCGTCGGCATAAGGATATGGTTGCCGTCCAGACCTATAAGCCAATCGCCAACGAACTGTTCGATCCGGTCAAAAACCTTGCCAATTATGATTTCCGGCGCCGGGAATATCTGGACGAGGTGGAGTTCCTAGAATCCCTGGGCGAAGACGACGATTTCGGACAGGATCTGCTTGAGGAAATCAAGCATATGGAAACCCTGGGCGAAGTGGATTTCGATGCTGTCCTGGTGCCGGAGGGCGGCGCCCTGCTGCGGACGCTGGCCCCGCTCCTGCCCTATTATGAAATCGATCCGGCAAAAATAAAATTCCTCGGCACCGGCCTTTGGGATGATGCAATGCTGCGGCACGAACCGCCCCTGATCGGCGGCTGGTATGCGGCCCCCGAAAAGGAAATGAGCCAGAAATTCTTCACCCGTTACGAAAAAACATACGGCACGGAAGCACCGCGACTGGCTACCCTGGGCTATGATGCCGTGGCCCTCGCAGCCACACTGGTCCGGCAGGAAGAAATTCCGGATTTCTCAGAAGAGAAACTGACAGATCCGGCAGGTTTCATGGGTATCGACGGTCTATTCCGTTTCCGCCCCGACGGCAGTTGCGAAAGGGGACTTGCGGTCTATGAGATTACCACCGGCATGTTCAGGGAAATAAGCCCGGCACCGACAAGTTTTATCCCGCCGTCCAGAATTCCGCTGACGGAGTCAGAACTGAACAAACTTTACCGGGATCAGGTCAGGCAAGGAGCTCGCCCAGAAGGTAATTCAGCAGGGGCGCTCCCTTACCTGTTACCCGAAGATGCGCCTGATCCATATGCAGATATCCCTGATCAAGAAGAACTTCCAGGCGGTTTTGATCCAGATACCCTGCCAATGGATCTCCAATCCGCGCCTGAAATTCAGAAAGAGCAATTCCCCGGGTCAGCCTCAGACCCATCATAATCATTTCCTCGGCCATGGTCTGACGATCCAGACGCTGGTCATGCTCCGTGGCATGCCCGCTTTCCAGAACATTTTTCAACCATGACTCCGGCTTGCGGCGCTGACTGGTGGCATGAAGCTGCCCTTCTACGGTCAACCGGCCATGGGCGCCGGGACCGACACCCACATAATCACCATAGGTCCAGTAGGTCATGTTATGCCGGCTTTCCTCGCCCCGGGCGGCATGATTCGACGTCTCGTAGGCAGGCAAACCCGCCGCAGTGCAGATGTCCTGCGTCATATCATACATGTCAGCCGAAACCTCTTCCGCCGGCAGGATAAGTTTTCCCCGGCGATATTCGTTGTAAAAGGCTGTGCCCTGCTCCATGGTCAACTGATACAGCGACAGATGATCGGCCGCCAGATCGAGGGCTTCCCGAAGCTCTTTTTCCCAGTCGGCACAGATTTGTCCCATGCGGGCATAGATCAGATCAAAGCTGTTACGGCGGAAATATTTCTGCGCCAGGGCAATGGCGTCTTTCGCTTCCTTCACACTATGTTCCCGGCCAAGCGCCTTCAGGTCATCCTCCCTGAGAGACTGTATACCGAGGGACACCCGGTTGATCCCGGCCGCCGCAAAATCCCTGAACTTTTCAGCCTCCACACTGGTCGGGTTGGCTTCCAGAGTGATTTCCGCGCTGTCCGGCAGGGACCAGTTGCGCCCGATGCGGTCCAGCAGGCCGGCGACAGTCCGTGCCGACATCAATGACGGCGTGCCGCCACCGAAAAACACACTGCCGATCGTGCGCGGACCACTAAGCGCCGCATAATGGTCCAGTTCCCGGCACAGACCCTCCAGCCAGGCGTCCTCGTCTATGGAGACCCGGACATGACTGTTGAAATCGCAATAAGGACATTTGGACCGGCAGAAAGGCCAGTGTACATAGATGGCGAGAGAGTTTACAGAGTTCGTTTTATTGCTCAAAACAGGCCTTGATCAGTTTGCGAAAGGCATCCGCCCGATGACTGATGTCGTGTTTTTCCCCGGGATCCATCTCGCCGAAAGTCTGGTGATATCCATCTGCTTCAAACATGGGGTCATATCCAAAGCCCTGGTCGCCGCGTACCGGCCAGACCAGTGTCCCGTAAACCCGGCCTTCAAAGGTCTCCACATGACCTTCGGGAAATTCCTTGCAGGGTGGCCAGGCCAGGCTGAGGGCACAGCTGAAATGGGCGCTGCGTTTTTCGATCTGTTTTTCTTCCAGCTCCCGATGCAGTTTGTTCATACCCCAGGAAAAATCCCTTTTACCGGTATCGGGACGTTCTGCATAACGGGCCGAATGAATACCCGGAATACCGCCCAGAGCCGGGACCACAAGGCCGGAATCATCGGCCAGCGCAACAAGACCGGATTCCCGGGCCGCCGAGCGCGCCTTTAGTTCGGCATTTTCCAGAAAGGTGGAACCGGTCTCTTCCGGTTCCGTCAGCTTCAGTTCCCCGGAGGAATAAACCTCGACACCAAAGGGCTTTAAAAGTTCACTGATCTCCCGCACCTTGCCGGGATTATGGCTGGCGACAACAAGTTTTTTTTCCCTGAACTTTCTGGCCATCTCAGCCCTCCAGAACCTCGTTCTGTTTTTTGACAAGCTGCGTCACACCGATTTTGGCAAGACGCATCAGACGCAGCAGCTCTTCCTCGGTAAAGGGTTCTTCTTCGGCTGTGCCCTGGATTTCAACAATACGGCCATCACCGGTCAGCACAAAGTTGGCGTCCGTGGCGGCGGCACTGTCCTCATCATAATCCAGATCCAGCACCGGCACACCTTCATAAATGCCGCAGGAAACCGCCGCTACTTCGGTGGTGATCGGCATTTTGCTGATCAAGCCGTCTTCCAGCATCCTTTTAAAACACTGGTAAAGCGCAACATAAGCGCCGGTAATGGCCGCGGTACGGGTACCGCCGTCGGCCTGGATCACGTCACAGTCGATGCGCACCTGGCGTTCGCCAATGGCTTCCATGTCGCAGACGGCGCGCAGGGCGCGGCCGATCAGGCGCTGGATTTCCTGGGTGCGTCCGGACTGTTTACCGCGGGCGGCCTCGCGCCCCATGCGGCTGTGGGTGGAACGGGGCAGCATGCCATATTCCGCCGTCACCCAGCCCTGCCCTGTATCCCTCAGGAAAGGCGGAGCTTTATCCTCCAGCGTTGCTGTACACAGGACATGGGTATCGCCAAAACGGGCCAGACAGGAGCCTTCCGCATATTTTGAAAAACCGATTTCAAGTTTAATGTCACGTAACTGGTCGGGTTTACGGCCGGAAGGACGCATAAAAAATCTCCTGAATTTGTATAAATCCCTGTTCTTCTATCGTTAACGCAGCCCGCCGTCCAGCCCAATAGTTGCGGACGGCAAAAATTCACACCCGGTTATTGAATATTGAGTTATTGAAATTGAGTCATTGAAATTTCCCGCGGGAAGCATAGATTCAGTGGCATGCTTCTGGAAACATTGAATGACAGATCACGGGATATATTCCGCCATATCGTTGACGCCTATCTTTTGACAGGCGATCCGGTGGGTTCGCGCACCCTGTCGAGAATACTGACAAGCCCCCTGTCTCCGGCCTCCATTCGCAATGTAATGGCCGATCTGGAAGACAGCGGTCTGATTTATTCCCCGCATACCTCAGCCGGACGAATTCCCACCGAACTTGGCCTCAGACTGTTTGTGGACGGTCTGCTGGAAGTCGGCAACCTGTCCGAGGATGAACGCACCAATATCCGCATAAAATGCCATGAAAAAGGCAGTCGCCTTGATGAAATACTGCCCCAGGCGACAAGTCTGCTGTCCGGCCTGTCCCAGTGTGCCAGTATTGTAGTGGCGCCAAAATACGAACGTCAGCTGAAACACATAGAATTTGTCCACATCGGGCCGGGCCGCGCCCTGGTGGTTCTTGTCAGTGAGGGCGATGATGTGGAAAACCGGATTATCGAGGTGCCGCAGGGCCTGACCCCTGCCGCCCTTGTCCAGGCCGGCAACTATCTGAATGCCCGTATGGTGGGACGAACCTTTGCCGAGGCCCAGAAGGTGATTCAGAAGGAGCTTCGTGAACAGAAGGCCGAACTGGACAAGCTGACCCAGCAGGTGGTTGAACAGGGATTGGCCGTGCGCGCCGGATCCGGCAAGGGGTCCCCGGCTCCGGAGACTCTGATCGTTCGGGGACGTGCCAATCTGCTGGAAAATCTTGAGGCCCGTGAAGATCTGGAACGGATCAGGACACTGTTTGACGACCTGGAAACCAAAAACGAACTGGTCAACCTCCTGGACCTGGCCAAAAACGCCGAAGGAGTAAGAATTTTTATCGGTTCTGAAAATAAGCTCTTTTCCCTTTCCGGCTCATCTGTTATCGCTTCCCCCTATATGGATGCCGACAATAACATTCTCGGAGTGATCGGTGTAATCGGCCCCACCAGGTTGAATTATGCCCGTATCATTCCCATTGTTGACTATACCGCCAAGGTGATTGGAAATATTCTCTAATATAAGAAGAACAAAGTCATGACTGAAAATACAGAACATACCCCGGAAACTCCTGAAAACCAGGCGAATGAAACTGACGCCCCGGCAGAAGCCAACGCACCGGCACCGGAGAAAACCGCAGAGGATGCCCTGGCCGCTGCCCAGGCTGAAATTGCCGAGTTGAAAGACAAGCTGCTGCGGGCAGTTGCCGAAACAGAAAACCTGCGCCGCCGGGCGGAACGGGAAAAACAGGATGCCACCAACTATGCGGTAACCGCCTTTGCCCGCGACCTGCTGCCGGTCAGCGATAACCTGCGCCGGGCACTGGACAGTCTTCCCGAGGATGCCGATGGCAACGAAACTCTCAAGGCCCTGGTTGAAGGGGTGGAAATGACCGAACGGGAACTGCTCAACAATTTCGAAAAGCACGGTATTCGCAAGGTCGACCCAAAAGGTGAAAAATTCGACCACAATCTGCACCAGGCCATGTTTGAAATCCCCAACAGCGGTGCGGAAGAAGGTACCGTCGTCCAGGTCATGCAGGTCGGCTATACGTTGAAAGAACGGCTGTTGCGCCCGGCCATGGTCGGAGTGGCCAAAGGCAGCGCACCGGAAAAACAGGATCACGTCGACACCACCGCCTGAAATTAATCTAAATTTCATAATAATGGGCCAGTTTTCTGAACTGGCCTTTTGTTTATGAACTTATATTAGTATAGTTTGACTATATAATAATATTTTTGGGTATCAGTGTATGTGGCGTAGCAGTCTGTTTCTTTTCTTCTGCCAGATTTTCTTATTTCCGGCTGCCTCCTTCGCGGTGGAAACCGGACGTGAATTTATCATCGCTTCGATCAGCGACACTCCCTCTGAAGAAATAAAGAAATTTCAGGCTCTTGCCGACTATCTGCAGGATAATCTTAAAGAATTCGGATACGAAAGCAGCCGGGTACTCGTCGCCCGCACGACAGACGATATCGCCAATGCGATACAGGAAAAACAGGTGGACCTGTTTCTGGACAGCCCGCTGGTTGTCGAATCCGTCAACAGAAAAGTCGGCAGCAGAACCATCCTTCGACGCTGGAAAAAAGGAAAATCCCATTACCATACTGTCATTTTTTCGTTAAAAAATAGCCCGGTGCTGGCTCTTCCGGACCTGAAAAGTCAGACAATTGCCTTTGACAGTAAATCTTCCACATCAGGTTTTCTAATGCCAAGGGCCATGTTCCTGGACCAGGGGCTGCCCCTCAGGGAAACACAGCCCGGCCAAGATGCCACTCCGGACAATAATGCAGTGAATTTCGTCATCTCCGGACATGACGAAAACACCCTGACCTGGGTGCTGCATCAACGGGTGGATGCCGGTGCCATGTCGAACCAAAAGCTGGAAAAACTGACCAATTCAGACCTGAGTCAGCTAAAAATTATCGATCGGTCCAACCCCATCCCCCGTCATGCTGTAACTTTTTCTCCTCATCTGTCCGAAGAAATTGTAGATAAACTGGTTCAACTTCTTTCCCGTATGCATCTGTCTGAAAAAGGTCGAAAAGTGCTAAAAAAAGCCGAAAAAACAGCCAAGTTTGATGTCATGCCGGAAACTGAACTGGTCCTCATCAGAGAACTTTATGATAAAAATGCAGCGGAGCCTCGTAACCGATGAACTTCCCGCTCTTAATTGAAACTCGGGCTCTATTGCAGAAATGAGACATATCCGCTCAAAACTTCTTCTGTTCACTTCCGCCGTCATCATTCTGCTGACCGGGGCGACAACCTATTTTACGACATCGATTTCACGGCAGGAACTGATCGACCAGCAAATCCGGGACAGCATTACGTCCATCGAAACAGTCTCCAACATTATCGCTGATGATGTTTATTATCTGAACAGCGTAAGTATCCGGAACTATCTCCGGGCCCTGGCCACCCACAAGGACATTACAAAAAGCTTCGTGCTGGATGATAAACTCCAGGTTATTACCGACGGCACGACCGAGAATCCCTACCGTGGTAAAGACATATCACAACTGGTTCCCGAACAATTGTATTTAACTGGCAATATAACCTTCAGCAGTATAGGAAAACATTACTGGATCGGCGGCCCTGTAAAACTCTCGTCAGACGATATCATCGGTCATATTTTTGTGGAATATTCCCTGGACCGGACAAATTTCAACATTGACCAGCAACTCAAAGAACAACTGACCGTCATCCTGTTCTGCGCCGCCATCGCCCTGTTTTTCAGCAGCATGTTCGCCAACAGGTTCACCCGTCCGCTTTCAGACCTGACAATAAAGGCCAAACGGATTGCCGAAGGTGAGAAAAATCTCGTCCTGAATATTAAGGGCCATGATGAAATTGCCGAGCTCGGCCATGCTTTCAAACAAATGGTGGAAAACCTGCATGCCACCAATGAAGAGCTTCAGGAATTGACCGACAACCTCGACAGTGAAGTTCAGGCCAGAACCGCCGAACTGGAAGAACGGGGCAACGCCCTGCGAAAGGCCAGGGACCGGGCGGAGGCAGCCAACCGGGCAAAATCAAACTTCCTGGCGGTCATGACCCATGAACTCAGAACGCCCATGAACTCCCTTCTTGGCATGCTCGACCTGATCCGGTCGACGACCCTGACCGACCGGCAAAGAGATTATGCCGATACGGCCAAATCCTCAGGCGATATGCTCCTGACTATCATCAATGATATTCTCGATCTGTCCAAAATCGAGGCTGACAAGATCGACCTTGAATTCTCTGCCGTTCCGGTGGAGGATTTTCTTGAGAATATTATTGATATATATTTCTATAAAGCCCGGGGTAAAGGTCTGGACCTGAAGCTGGAGATTTCCCCCGATATCCCGGCAGAGATTGAAACCGATCCGGATCGCCTGAAACAGATCCTGTCCAATTTCATGGACAACGCCATCAAGTTTACGGAAAAAGGGTCCGTGACCCTGCGGGCCTATCCCTGCGAAATCGGTGAGCCACTCATAGATGCCATATGCTTTTCCGTCAGGGATACCGGGAAAGGCATTGCCAGCCGGAACCACAAAAACATTTTTCAGGAATTTACCCAGGAAGACACCTCGATTACCCGCAAATTTGGCGGCACAGGCCTTGGCCTGGCCATCAGCCGGAAATTAACCGAGCTGATGGATGGGGAAATCGGCTTTGAAAGTGAAGAAGGAGAAGGCAGCCTTTTCTATTGCCGCCTGCCCCAAAAACATAAATCAAAAGGACCCTGAACAGGCTTTTAGTGATGGGCTGAATGGTCGTGTTCTGCTAACGGCGCCTGTTTCATAACATGTGCCGTCACTTCGATATCACCACCATGCTCAAAGGTGAGCGTCATTGGAAAGCTATCACCTTCCGAAAGCTTCTTCTGAACATCAAAAATCATGACATGGTAACCGCCCGGACGAAACATCACCGTTTCCCCGGCAGCTACGTCAACATGATCCACCTGGCGCATCTTCATCACGCCGTTGTCATGGATATGTTCATGGAGCTCAGCCCGTGCGGAAAGAAGAGTCTTGACCGACAGCAACCGGTCATCAGCATCGCCGTTATTACGTATTGCAAAATAAGCAGCCCCGGTACGGCCGGTCATGAACACCGGTCTTGCCCATACTTCAGAAACATCTATCGATACTTCGCCGGCACCGGCATGGGACATAATGGGAAGGATGGAAAGCAGGGTGAAAAAAGCAGCTATTGTAAAACGCATGATCCTTAATAAATCCTGTTATTGAAATCCGTGTTTTTTCAGTCGTAACCTTGTCGATCTTTAATAACCCAAACTACGCTATTCAAGGTGTGAAAAATGTATTTTTTTCTTCCTTTTTGCCTTGCAGGCCTGAAAAACCGACTTATATAACCCTCATAAACCTGATACCGCCGGATGTTGGTGGAAAATTTTGTAGCAAATGAGAATGGTATCCCGGACGATGCATGTGTATGGTCGAACGGAATAGCCGAAAGATAGAGGATTATAATGGGTAAGGTAATTGGAATTGACTTAGGTACAACGAACTCCTGTATCGCCATCATGGACGGAGCGAAACCTAAGGTTATTGAAAATGCAGAAGGCGGTCGCACAACGCCTTCAATGGTCGCTTTCACCGGCGACGGTGAACGTCTTGTAGGTCAGCCGGCCAAACGCCAGGCCGTCACCAACTCCGAAAATACACTGTTTGCCATTAAACGTCTTATCGGTCGCCCCTTCGATGATCCGGCGACCCGCAAGGACATGGAAATGGTGCCTTACAAAATTGTCAAGGCCGACAATGGCGATGCCTGGGTGGAAGCCCAGGGTAAAGATTACAGCCCGAGCCAGGTTTCAGCCTTTATCCTTCAGAAAATGAAAGAGACCGCCGAGAATTATCTTGGTGAGAAAGTCGATCAGGCCGTAATCACCGTTCCGGCCTATTTTAACGACGCCCAGCGTCAGGCGACCAAGGACGCCGGCAAGATTGCCGGTCTGGAAGTCCTGCGTATCATCAACGAACCGACTGCTGCTGCCCTGGCTTACGGCCTTGACAAGGAAGAAGGAAAAACCATCGCGGTATATGACCTTGGTGGCGGTACCTTTGACGTCTCCATTCTTGAAATCGGCGACGGTGTATTTGAAGTAAAATCCACCAACGGGGACACTTTCCTCGGCGGTGAAGACTTTGACATGCGCCTCGTCGAATATCTGGCCGATGAGTTCAAGAAAGAGAACGGCATTGACCTGCGCGGCGACAATATGGCCCTGCAGCGCCTGAAAGAAGCCGCTGAAAAAGCCAAGATTGAGCTCTCCAGCGCCCAGCAGACTGAAATCAACCTGCCGTTTATCACTGCAGACGCCTCCGGTCCGAAACACCTGACCATGAAGCTGACCCGCTCAAAATTCGAAGCGCTTGTTGCCGATTTTGTGCAACGGACAGTCGGCCCCTGCAAGGCAGCCCTGAAAGACGCCGGCGTCAGCGCCGGGGAAATCGATGAGGTAGTCCTGGTCGGTGGTATGACGCGTATGCCGAAAATCATTGAAACCGTGAAGGAATTCTTTGGCAAGGAACCACACAAGGGTGTGAACCCTGACGAGGTTGTTGCCATGGGCGCCGCCATTCAGGCCGGCGTTCTGCAGGGTGACGTGAAAGACGTTCTGCTGCTTGATGTGACTCCCCTGTCCCTGGGCATCGAAACCCTGGGCGGTGTGTTCACCCGCCTGATCGACCGCAACACAACGATCCCGACCAAGAAATCCCAGGTATTCTCAACGGCCGAAGATAACCAGACAGCCGTAACCATCCGGGTTTTCCAGGGTGAACGTGAGATGGCTGCCGACAACAAAATGCTTGGCCAGTTCGACCTGGTTGGTATTCCGGCTGCCCCGCGCGGCATTCCTCAGGTCGAAGTAACCTTTGACATTGACGCCAACGGTATCGTCAACGTGTCCGCCAAGGACAAAGGAACCGGCAAGGAACAGCAGATCCGGATCCAGGCTTCAGGCGGCCTCAGCGATGACGACATCGACCAGATGGTCAAGGATGCTGAAGCCCACGCCGATGAGGACAAGAAGCGTAAAGCCCTTGTCGAGGCCCGCAACCAGGCTGAAAGCCTCGCCCATTCTGTGGAAGGCCAGTTGGCTGAACACGGCGATAAAATCGATGCCGGCGAAAAATCCGCCATCGAGGATGCCGTAAAAGCTGCCAAGGAAGCTGCAACCGGCGAGGATGTTGATGCCATTAACCAGGCCGTCCAGAACCTGCAGCAGGTTGCCATGAAACTTGGCGAGGCTGTTTACAAGGCCCAGGCCGAGGGTGGCGAGGCCGCTGCCGGCGGGGAAGAACCTTCATCTGACGATGATGTGGTTGATGTTGACTACGAAGAAGTAGACGATAACAACAAATAATCAGCGCATCATGTGTGGACCGTTAGAAATCTGAGTAACTGCAATGCGCCGCCCCGGGGGAATTCGGGGCGGTGCTACTGCTCAGAAACAGCAGTAGAAGACTCAGATCAGGTAGAAGACCGGGGTAGGTATGGCAAAAGCATGTTATTATGAAGTTCTTGAAGTGGAAAGATCGGTCACAGCTGCCGATCTGAAAAAAGCCTATCGCAAGAAAGCCATGCAATTTCATCCTGACCGCAATCAGGACGATGCAGAGGCGGAAAGCAAATTCAAGGAAGTCAGTGAAGCCTATGATATCCTGAAGGACGACCAGAAACGGGCGGCCTATGACCAGTTCGGCCATGCTGCTTTTGAAAATGGTGGCGGTCCGGGCGCAGGCGGTCAGGGATTCGGCGGTTTTGATTCAGCCTTTTCCGATATTTTCGAAGACCTGTTCGGCATGGCCGGCGGTCGCAGCCGCCGCAGTCGCGCCAATCAGCGCGGCGCCGACCTGCGCTATAACCTGACGGTGACTCTGGAAGACGCCTTTTCAGGCAAAGAAGAAAAAATTAGCATTCCCCGCGCGGTTCCCTGCGATGAATGCGATGAAACCGGTGCGCAACCCGGCTCCAGCCCCGAAATCTGCAGCACCTGTAACGGTATCGGCAAGGTCCGGACCCAGCAGGGATTTTTTATGGTGGAGCGCGCCTGCCCGAGCTGTCACGGCAAAGGCCAGGTTATTGCCGATCCTTGCGAAAAATGCCACGGGGCAGGACAGGTCGAGGAACACAAGACCCTGTCCGTCAAAATCCCGCGCGGTGTTGAAGACGGTACCAGAATCCGCCTGCAGGGTGAAGGGGAACGCGGCAAACGGGGAGCTCCTCCGGGCGACCTCTATATCTTTATCAATATCGAATATCATCCGATTTTCCAGCGCGACGGGGCCACTATTTTCTGTGAAATTCCCATCGCCATGACCACTGCCACCCTGGGCGGCGATATAGATGTCCCGACTGTCGGCGGTGAAAGGGCAAGCGTCAAAATCAGTGCCGGCACCCAGACAGGAAAGCAATACCGGCTGCGCGGCAAGGGCATGCCGGTGCTTCAGTCGACGCAGGTCGGCGACATGATTATCCAGACCCGGGTTGAAACACCGGTGAACCTTACCAAAAAGCAAAAGCAACTGCTCAGGGCCTTTGCCGATGAATGCGGTGATGAGGTAAGTCCGGAATCATCCGGTTTTTTCAACAAGGTAAAAGACCTGTGGAATGACCTGACCGACTGAGCCGTATTGAGCGTCAGTTATAGGTTATGCCACCGTCATCTTTTTCATCATCGATATCCCAGACAAAGGATTCGTCATCTTTGACCTTGTGCCCTTCAAGGGTCTTGTCCTGGGCCGAACTGTCAAACACCGGCACATAACGGCCGTCAACCAGGCGGAACTGAAAGGGGTGCTGGATCGTCCACATGATACGACGATACAGCGATTCCGGGGAAACCGGTTTAACAAGGAATTGATTCACACCAACAGCCTGTGCTTCCTTGACCCGTGTGATCTCGCTGTAGGCACTGACCACAATAATGGGAATAAAGCATTCGGGATAATTACTTTCCGACCGCATGAGTTTAACAAACTCATATCCACCCATGGGTTTCATGCGCCAGTCGGTAATAATCAGGTCAGGTGTCCATTTTCTCATGATTTTCAGCGCATCCTGTGCACTGTAGGCAACCTTCAGCTGTTCCGTGCCGAATGCTGTCAGCATGGCCTGCAGGAGAGTCACCATATTTTCGTTATCATCAACCACCAGAATGGAGATATTGGAGAAATTCATTTTTGACTTCGTTTCTGCCTGACTTATTTAGGTTGTATAAACTAGCCGTGTTTTAGCAATTTGTGAACTATAATTGCCCTACAATAATACATCTTCTTCTGAATAAGCGAATTCTTTTCATTAACTTTTTCTGAAGTAAAGAAAACTCATTCCGGATTAACCACTTCAGGCTGCTGTGTCGACCGTTTTTTGAATTTAGTGCGCATTTTCTCCACAGCGACATAAAGACCGGGAATAAGAAAAATACCCACGGTAGTGGCAAAGACCATTCCAAAGAAAACTACAAACCCGATTACCTGGCGGCTGGCCGCACCGGCGCCACTGGCAACAATCAGCGGGACCACACCAAGAATGAAGGACAGGGCTGTCATCAAGACCGCACGAAACCTCAGCCTTGCGGCTTCCACGGCAGCTTCTTCAATTCCGAGCCCCTCCTCCCGCCTTTTCTTGGCGAATTCAACAATCAGGATGGCGCTTTTGCTGGCCAGGCCAATCAGCATCACCATGCCGATCTGGGCGTAAAGGTTATTGTCCAGCATGGGATGCAGCCACAGGGGAATGACAGCGCCGAACAGGGCAACAATGACGGACAGGATGACTGCCATAGGGATGGTCCAGCTTTCATACTGGGCGACCAGAAACAGATAGGCAAAAGTGAAGGCCAGCACAAAAATCAGCAGTACCAGCTTCTCGGCTTCCATCTGTTCGTGCGCCGTCCCCGTCCATTCAATCCCGTACCCCGCCGGCAGGGCTTCCCGGGCTACGGCCTCCATTGCCGCCATGGCGTCGCCTGAACTCACACCCTGTGCAGGTGTGGCTGTCACCAAAGCAGATTTGTAGATATTATAGCGGCTGACGCTTTGCGGGCCGAGGACCGGCACCGCCTCCATGATAGCGCTCAGGGGAACCATATCGCCGCTGTCGTTTCTGACAAACAGACGGTTCATGTCCTGTATTTCATCTCGATAGTCTGATTCTGCCTGGAGGGTTACCCGGTAGACTTTTCCGAACAGATTGAAGTCATTAATATAATACCCACTGAGGTTCTGCTGCAATACCTTGAAAACACTGGACAGGTCAAGACCGAGTGTGCGCACTTTCTCCCGGTCTATGTCTAACTGATATTGAGGCAGGTTCGCACTGAAGGTGCTCCTGACCTGGGCAAAAGAGCCCTCCTGGTTTGCCGAGAATATCAGGCTGCGTATGGCTGCGGCCAGTTCCTGGGACGTTCTCCCCTCGTAATCCTGGACCTGGGCTTCCACACCGCCGGAAATACCAAGACCCGAAATCGGCGGAACAGGAAAGGCAAATATATCCGCCGCCGCAATGGTCGAGACCCGGGCGTTGATCTGGCCAAGAATCGTGAACCACTGTTTTTCAAAAGAAGTTCGCTCGTCCCAGGGCTCAAGAATCACGAACATCACTCCACCGTTTGCAGCCTCTCCGGCCAGCAGACTGAACCCGGAAACTGAAATTATATTGGTGACGCCGGGTATGTCGGAGATCATTTTCCGGGCTTCTTCCACAATCTCATCTGTCCGGTTCAGCGACGCCCCGTCCGGCAACTGGATATTGACCAGCAGATGTCCGCTGTCTTCCATGGGCAGAAAGCCGGAAGGAACCGTCCGGAACAGGAGCAAAGTCAACCCGCCAACGATGAGAAGACCGAACATAATCACCATTGTCCGGCCGGCGGACAGGGTGACATATTTCACATAAAAATTCCTGAGCCAAACTACAAGACGATCAAAATAATGGAAGATTCCGGTCGGCGGTTTACTTTCCCTGCCCAGAAGCAGGGCGCACAGGGCCGGTGACAGGGTCAGGGCATTTATCGAGGAAAAACCCACCGCGACGCAGATCGTCACCGCAAATTGTTTATAGAGCACCCCGGTAATGCCCGGCATGAAGGCGACCGGTATAAAAACGGCAAAAAGAACAAGTGTCGTGGCGATCACCGGACCGAAAACCTCACCCATGGATTTCTCGGTCGCCGCGGCGGCCTCGAGCCCGGTTTCCGACATGTTGCGCATCACATTTTCCACAACCACAATGGAATCATCCACCACAATGCCGATCGCCAGGATCAGGGCAAACAGGGTAATGGTATTGACGGTAAAGCCAAGGGCGGCAACGACCACAAAGGACCCGATCAGGGAAACCGGAATGGCACAGGCCGGGATGACCGCTGCCCGCCAGTCACCAAGGAACAACCAGGTCACGCCGACAACCAGAACGAAGGTGATGAACAGGGTCTGGACCACCTCCGCCATGGACGCTTCCACGTAATTTGTGGTGTCGTAGAGAATGTTATATTCCATATCCGCCGGAAATTTGGTCGACAGATTGTCCAGCTCGGCCTTCACCGCATCCGCAACAGCCAGAGCGTTGGCCCCCGGCGACTGATAAATGGCCATTGCCGCTGCCGGGATGCCGTTCATTTTAGGGGACCCGGAATAGGAACTGGCTCCCAGTTCCACCCGCGCCACATCGGCAAGTCGCACCAGCGAGCCATCCTCACGCGCCAGGATCACGATATCTTCAAATTCCTCGACCGTGACAAGGCGGCCCTTTGCATTCAAGGCATATTGAAACTGCACGTCCCGGGTGTTGGGCGGCGCACCGATCTTGCCGACTGATGCCTGAATATTCTGGGCCGCAATGGCATCCGCCACATCCTGGCTGGTCAGGCCCAGGGATGTCAGTTTGTCGGGATTGACCCACACCCGCATGCCATAGTTCTTGGCGCCCAGTTGCGAGACCGATCCAACGCCGTCAATTCGCCCCAGAACATCCTGCAGATAGATGGAGGCATAGTTGCTCAGGTAAAGCTCACTGTGGCTCTGGTCTGGCGAAACCAGATTGATGATCATCAGCATATTGCTGGACTGGGACCGGGTGACGATGCCCATTCTTGTCACATCCAGCGGCAGCTTGTTTTCCGCAATGGCAACCCGGTTCTGTACATTGACCGAGGCGATATCCGGGTCTGTACCAACCTTGAAATGTACTGTCAGAGAGTATCCGCCGTCATTGGTGCTGCGGGAGGTCATGTAGGTCATATTCTCCACACCGTTGACTTCGGCTTCGATTACCGACGCAACAGTCTGTTCCACCACCTCGGCGCTGGCGCCCGGATAGCTGGCTGTCACCACGACGGAAGGCGGGGTGATTTCCGGAAACTGGGCCACCGGCAAGTCGCTGAGTGCCAGCAATCCGGCCAGCACCATGACAATAGAGATCACCAGGGCAAATTTTGGCCGTCGGACAAAAAAGACGGAAAACATATTATTGCTCCACCACGTTGACTTCCATGCCGGAACGGACCTTCTGCAGCCCCTCAAGAATGATCCGTTCCCCGCGCGCCAGGCCGCTGGCGACGATCCACTGTGTTCCCTGGGCGCCGGCAACCTCTATTCGCCGTTGCTGGACCCGGTTGTCGTCGGTCACCACAAGGACAAAATACCCCTGCCGGTCCTGCTGAACGGTGGCCTGGGGAATCAACAGCCGCTTTTTCTTTTCCCGTTCCTCGACCAGAACATGGGCGAACTGCCCGGGCAGCAAAAGACCTTCCGGGTTGGGAAATGTTGCCCTGACGGTAATTGTATCTGTTGTCTGGCTGACCTCGGTGCCAAGATACTCGAATTCACCGGTATAGCCGTAGATTGACCCGTCAGAAAGCTGCAACCGGGCAACGAATGGTTTCTTTTCCTCATGCAGTCCCTGACGCCGGACTTCCAGAAGATTTTTTTCGGAAACGGACACGGTCACATAAATCGGGTCCACACTTGTTATGGTCGCCAGGGTGCCGGAATCAGGTTTCACCAGATTGCCGACGCTGAAATTGGACATGCTGATCTGCCCGTCAATGGGGCTTCTGATTTCTGTATAACTGAGATCAAGCTCGGCCTCTTCCATATTCGCCCGGGCCTGCAACAGGGCGGCTTCCGCCGTGGCTTCCTCATTAATGGCATTATCCAGGGTTGCCTCGGAGGCGACTCCCTTTTTCCTCAGTTCCCTGACACGTTTGAGAGATGAACTGGCGTTAATGTAGGAGGCTTCCACACCGGCCAGCTCCGCTCTTCTCTTGTCAAGCATGATCCGGTAAGGCGCCCGTTCAATCACAAAAAGAAGTTCGCCCTTTCTAACCCTGCCGCCTTCTTCAAACAGTCTTTTCTCGAGAAAACCTTCAACCCGTGTCTTGAGCTCTATTCTCTCCACTGCCTGAACCCGGCCGACCCGCTGCAGTTGCCGGCCGACCTCTTTTTCCTCAACCCGCACCACCGTTACAGTCGGCTTTGGCATGGTGCCGGGCGCCTGTGCCTGAACCAACGCAGGTGCAAGAAATATCAGCAAGAGGGAGAAAAAAAGGGACAGGCGGGAAAACAAGGACATGCGGCATTCCTCTATTCTGGCAACAGAATATGTCGTATCTGTCTGCGCAACAAATATATGAGCACCACAATAACCGTTTTATCACGGCACTGCAGCAAATTTTGCCAGACTATAGAACAAAGATTTTCCAAACTATAGGAAAAATAATGTTTTAAAGAGATATGTTTAGAGCGGCCTCACTCTGGAATGCTGTCGTGGTTCAGAGCGGAAATTCCACGATTGTCTGACCTGTCCCGCTGGAGGGAAAATAGTCACAGAGCACTTCGCCCCGGCCCTGATATTGATCCCAGCCCAGAAGACCGAACAGCATCGACGTATCCGCCATGACCCCTTCCCCCTGACAGGCCTTCACATAGGTCGGCAGCATCTTGAGAAAAGTTGAAATCTCACCCTGCTGCCAAAGCTGCATGACCCTGATATCCACCTGCCGGTGAAATTCGTCGGTAATATCGTTGAGCTTCTCCTGCGAAATATGGTTGGGCGCAAATTCATGCGACAGGGAGCCCGAAGCGAGGAAAGCCACACGGCGACCGCTTTTTTCCACCGCCCGGCGCAGGGCAGCACCGAAAATGCGGTTTTCCTCCACACTTGAGAACTGATTGGCGGCAATGGGAAGTACTTTCGCGCCAAAATGGTTGGCGTGGCGCATGGGGATCAGGGTGCCATATTCCAGGTTCATGCCCTCCATCTTGTGGCACCGGCTTTTGAGGCCCGCAGCGTTGCCTTCCTTGGCGATCAGGTCGCCAAGCTCCGGATCACCCCGGTAATCATATTCCAGTCCGTTCAGCATGTGCGGCAGTTCGTGACTGGTGAAGGTACCGGACCAGCCGTCCCGGCCATTGACATGAAAGCCCTGATTGACCAGCCAGTGGGTATCGCAGAGGATGAAAGTTTCCACCCCCCGTTCCTCGGCCCGGCGACCGATTTCCTTCAGCCCGTCGATGGCAAACTGGCGAATGCCCTCAAAGCCTTCGATCATTTCCGACATCCAGATGGTCGGCACATGGGTTATCTTGGCGGCCAGTGCAACTTCACCCATCAGACTTCTCCTCTTTCCTTATACACCCAGTTTGGGGATTGCATGATCCCCGAGGGCGATACAGATATTCTTGGTTTCCATATAAAATTCAAAGCTGTAATCGCCGCCATCCCGGCCGATGCCGCTGGCTTTGGTGCCGCCAAAGGGCGCCGGCAAATGGCGATTATTCTCACTGTTCACCCAGATCATACCCGCATCCATCCCCTGCGCCATGCGGTGCGCCCGGCCGACATCGGCGGTCCAGATATAACCGCTGAGGCCATATTCCACATCATTGGCCAGAGTTAGCGCCTCCGTCTCATCCTCAAAGGGAATGGCGGTCAGCACCGGGCCGAATATTTCTTCCTGTGCAATACGCATGTCATTGCGGGCGCCGGTAAACAGGGTCGGCTGTACATAATTACCGGGGGCAAGATCCGCCATTGTTTCGCCGCCGACAGTGATTTCAGCCCCGTCCTTGCGGGCGATATCCATATAGCTCATGACTTTGTCGAAATGGCGTTTGTGCACCAGCGGCCCCACTTCTGTGGCCGGGTCCAGCGGATGGCCAACCTTTATTTTCCTGACCCTTTCCGCCACACGCGCCACAAACTCCTGTTCGATGTTTTTCTGAACCAGCAACCGGCTGGAAGATGTACAGCGCTGACCGTTCAGGCTGTAGATCATGAAGACCACCGCATCCAGCGCCCGGTCAAGATCCGCATCCTCGAACACGATGACCGGGTTTTTACCGCCCAGTTCAAAATGCACCCGTTTCAGGGTCGGCGCGCCCTGGGCCATGATCATGCTGCCGGTGCTGCTTTCGCCGACGAAGGCCAGCGCCTTGATATGGGGATGTTCGGTAAGCGCCTTGCCGGCCTCTTCCCCGAGGCCCTGGACCATGTTCCAGACACCTGCGGGAATGCCCGCCTCGTCGGCCAGTTCGGCCAGTTTCACCGCCGTCAGCGGGCTCCATTCGGCCGGTTTGTGCACCACCGTACAGCCCGCCGCCAGCGCCGGGGCGATCTTCCAGGTCGACAGCATGAAAGGGGTGTTCCAGGGCGTAATGACGCCGACCGGGCCAATGGCCTGCCGCAGGGTATAATTGATATGGTGTTGCATGGGCAGGGACTGGCCGTCCCGCGCACCCGGGCAGTTATCGGCAAAATAGCGGAAGTTGGCCGCCCCGCGGATCGCCGCCTTGCTCATGAAGCGGATCGGCTGTCCGGTGTCCATGCTTTCCAGCAGGGCGATTTCCTCTGCATCCCGCTCGATCAGGTCGGCGAAATGATGCAGGATCTTTTTCCTCTGGGCCGGGGCCATGTCGCGCCAGGCTGGAAAGGCGGACCAGGCCGCCTGGCAGGCATAATCCACATCTTCCGCATTGCCTCTCGCCACCTGCCCGATCACACTGTTGTCAATGGGCGTGAGGTTGTCAAAACTCTCCCCTGAACGTCCCGCCGTCAGTCGGCCAGCAATATAATGAAGGGCCGGACCTTCGCGAAATCTCTTCAGCAATTCGTCGGCCTTTGCCAGATTATCTTCAAACTGTGCCATGATCTCTATCCTTACAGGTTCTTTTCGGGATATTTCTCCCGCATCCGTGCATGAAGATTGTTTTTCTTGAAATTGAAATCCATGTCGATTTCCTGCATTTCAAAACTGATACCGAGCGGCCGGCTGTCAAATATGGGCTGCAGGTAATCGCAGATCACCTGAAAGATATCATTGCCGGCCTTTTTGCGCACCTCAAAGGGGCGTCCCTCGCGAAGCCGGGCCGTCACATGGACAAAGGCATTTTCCGGCGCGCCGTCAGCGACCACATAATGATCCCGCCGCGCCGCCCTCACCCGCACACCACCCAGCGGAAAGACCCCGGTCTCCACCGCTTTGTCCCGGATTTTCGGCAGGAAGGCCGGCAGATCCAGCTCGTCCTCGATATTGGCGGAATATTCAACGATAAAATGCGGCACAGGCGATCTCCGATACCTTCAGCTGATGAAACAAATTGACAAGGGGCCGATTATTGATTAACAAGTTAATAGATAACATGTTATTTATTATATGGCTGCATCTCTCCCTGTCAAGGGCTATATTGTAGCTGAATATCCGAAGGAGACAAAGCATGACGATATCCACGGACCACCTGAAAGGCTCCATTCCTCCCCTGATCACCCCGTTCCAGGGCGGCAAAGTGGATTATGACGCCTATGCCGGGCTGGTGGAATTCCAGATCACCAACGGCTCTCACGGCGTCCTGGTCAACGGCACCACGTCGGAGCCGTCGACCCTGACCATTGAAGAACGCAATAAAATCGCCAGCCTGGCCATCAAAACGGCGGCCGGCCGGGTGCCGGTGGTGGTCGCCACCGGGTCGCAGTCGCTGGCGGAAAGCGAGGCCCTCACCCGGCATGCGGTCGAGGAAGGCGCCGACGCCCTGCTGATCGTCACCCCCTATTATATCCGTCCGCCCCAGCGCGGCCTGATCGAATACTATAAAACCCTGACCCAGGATCATGACTCCCCGTGGATGGTCTATCACATTCCGGGCCGCACTGCCGTCGGCGTCACCGCCGATACGGTGCGCACCCTGACGGAGGTTTCCCCCAATTTTGTCGGCCTCAAGCATGCAGTCAACGACCTGGGCTTTGTCAGTGAATGCCTGGGTCATGTGAGCCCGGATCTGAAATTCTTTGTCGGTCTGGAAGAACTGAGCTTCCCGATGATGGCTGTGGGCGCCGTCGGCCTGATGAACGCGGTCGGCAACTTGAGCCCACGGGTGCTGGCCGATATGGTGCAGGCCGTCTGGGATAATGACATGCAGGCCGGCATGGCCCTGCACCAGAAGCTGCTGGAGGTCAACCAGTCGGTCTTTTATGATACCAATCCGATCCCCATCAAATATATGATGAAACGCATGGGCCTGATCCCGGAAAACGAACATCGCCTGCCCATGGTCCCGGCGACACCGGAACTGGAGAAACGGCTGGACGGTGTACTGGAACGGGCGGGATTAATCTAAGGAGAGAAAGCATGAAATTCATCAATTTTGAAAAAGACGGCAAGGTCTCCTTTGGCGCGGTCCGCGACGACAAGGTAGTCGACCTCGGCGGCAGGCTGGGGGACGACATCAGGACCGTCGACGATCTGGTAGTCCACGGGCTGGTCAATGCGGCCAAAGACATCGCCGCCACCCTGGAGCCGGATATTGCCCTTGACCAGGTCAAGCTTCTTAAACCGATCCTCAAACCCGGCAAGGTGATCTGCGTGGGCGTCAATTACGCCAACCGCAACGAGGAGTACAAGGACGGCAGCGAGGTCAAAAAATATCCCAGCATCTTCATGCGCACCCCGGGCTCTCTGGTGGCGCACGGCGAGAACCTCGTCCGTCCGCCGGAAAGCGAACAGCTGGATTACGAAGGCGAGATCGTGCTGGTCATCGGCAAAGCTGGTCGCCGCATCCCGGAAAGCGAAGCCTACAGCCACATCGCCGGACTGACCATTATGAACGAGGGCAGCATCCGCGACTGGATCAGGCATGCCAAATTCAATGTCACCCAGGGCAAGAACTTCGAGCGCAGCGGCTCCCTGGGTCCGTGGATGGTCACGTCTGACGAGGTGACGGATTATAGCAACCTCCGGGTGCAGACAAGGGTCAATGGCGAGACCCGGCAGGACGACACCACCGCCAACATGATGTATCCGATCGCCTATCTGGTAAATTATATCTCCACCTTCACCAAACTTCAGCCCGGCGACATCATCGCCACCGGCACCCCGACCGGCGCCGGAGCGCGCTTTGATCCGCCGGTCTGGCTCAAGCCCGGCGATATTGTCGAAGTGGAAGTGAACGGCGTAGGGATTTTACGGAACGGGATTGAAGACGAGGTGGTGTAACCATCAATTCGTCACCCTCGCGAAAGCGGGGGTCCATATGTCCACGTGAGAACCTTGTCAGGCATGGATTCCCGTTTGCACGGGAATGACGGAAAAGAGTTACTCGTCCGCCGCGATGACCTTGTCCAGAAGGGCGTGGAGCTGGTCGGTCTCGGACGGACTGATCACATTCTCCAGCTCGCGGTATTTTTCCTCGATCAGCGGCGCGATCCGGTCACAGAGCGCCCGGCCCTCGTCCGACAGCTTGACCAGCATATAACGCTGGTCATCGGGCTGGATGCGCCGGCTGATATAGTTTTTCTTGTTCAGCAGGCTGATGATGCGGCTCAGGCTCGGGCCGGAAAGAATGCATTTGCGGCTCAGGTCCTGGCCCGACTGTTCGCCCTCGTCGCGGAGCGCCCTGAGCACCCGCCATTGCTGCTCGGTGATCTCGTGCAGGGTGAAGACCGGCCGGAACAGTTTGAGGTAGACCTCTCGCGCCCTGAGCAGGCGCATGGGCAGGCTGCGGTTGAATTCTTCCATGGTGACCTTTTTTGTAAAGGAAGTGTCAGAGTGAAGTCTAGCGGAATACTATTAACTTGTTAAGAGTATTTGACATACGCCTTATTCGGCTTCCGTCTTTCCCGGTTCCTTGGCCCCTTCGTTCACTGGATCAGGCTCGGGCACTTCTGTCTTCAGCAGATAAAACAGCACGCCCTCCACAATAATCCCCACCACTGCCACCTTGAGCAGGGTGCCGGGCAGCAGGTCGAGCCAGACGCGGAAGCCATCCCCCTCACCCCAGACCAGCGCCATGATCAGCGAAAAGATCAGCGCAAAGGTGAGCAGAAACAGCGGCAGGTAGATTTTTATCCTGGTGTTGTTACTCATATTTCCTCGTATACCCCAAGCCCCTTAAAGTCCATTTCACTAACGAAAATGCTTGCTGCAGCAGTCTAGCAGAAAAGCGCTTCACCTGTTAACCATTTTAAGAGGGAGTTTGCCGGAGGGCCAGAGTTTTTCAGAAACTACTGTTTGTGGTAGTTCAGCCAGTTACCCCGGACTTGCCCTGTGTTCCCCCCTGGGCCTCGATGAAGATGCGCTTGATCTGCGGGAATTCCGCCTTGATCACGCTTTCCAGGTAGCTGACTACATTTTCCAGGTCCCCGGACGGCAGGTCGTTGCGGAAGTCGAGGCTGAGGTTCAACAGGATATCCCGCGGCCCAAGATGCATGGTCAGGGTTTCGTTGATGCCGTCAATGGCCGGGTGGTCGCCGGCGATGGCCTCGACCCGGTCGACAAGGTCCGGGCTCGCCGCCTCCCCGATCAGCAGCCCTTTGGATTCATAAGCCAGTAACATGGCGGTCAGGGCCAGGATCACGCCGATCATGACAGAGGCAATGCCGTCCATTTCCGGAATACCAAAGTAATCACCAACAAAAAGGCTCCCCATGGCCACCAGAAGGCCGAGCATGGCGGCCGAATCCTCGAACAAAACGGTAAAAATGGCCGGATCCTTGCTGGAACGGATTTCCTCGATAAAATTATCCTTGGTCCGGGCGGCATTGAATTCCCTGAGCGCCACGGAACAGGCAAAACCCTCAAAAATAACCGCCGCGCCCAGCACCGCATAGTTGATCATGATATTCTTCACCGGATGAGGATCAAGGATCTTGTGAACCCCCTCATAAATGGAAATGCCGGAGCCGACGGCGAAAATCAGGATGGCGACCACAAAGGTCCAGAAATAAAGCTCCATGCCATAGCCAAAGGGATGATATTTATCGGCCGGTTTTCGGGATTTATTCAGGCCATGCAGCAGAAGCACCTGATTGCCTGAGTCCACCGCGCTGTGGATGCCTTCAGAGAACATGGCCGAGGAGCCGGTGAAGAAGGCCGCGCCGAATTTGGTCACCGCAATCAGCAGATTACCGGCCAGCGCCGCATAAATGACTTTCTTGGAAGCGTGAGATGACATGGGATCCCCTGAGTTTTACGAATTCCCATTTGTAGCATATTTCCGGGACCCAAGGTAAATGAATAAAAAACCGCTTCATCACCAAAGCTTCACAGAAGCATCACAGTGCAATGATAGACATCAACCTGTGTTTATTTACAGGAAGTGTAAGATGAAATTTTTTAAACTGATTATTGTTGCTTTTTCAATGTCCGTTGCCGCCCTGCCCGTTCGGGCTGAAGAGTTGAAAACGGAAAATGTGATCCTCATCACCCTGGACGGGGTGCGCTGGGAAGAGGTGTTCCGCGGCGTGGATAAGAAGTTCTTCGACCAGAAGGACTATAACGCCTATCACAAGACCCATAACGACTTCAAAAAGACCTTCGATCCGGGAAGCCCGGAGAAAAACCGCGCCGCCATTTTCCCGTTCCTCTGGTCCACGGTGGCCAGAGACGGCCAGCTTTACGGCAACCGGGACAAGGGCAGCGCCGCCAGCCTGACCAATCCGTATCATTTTTCCTATCCGGGCTATAACGAGATCCTGACCGGCCTCGCCGATCCGCGTATCGACAGCAATGACAAGGTCCCGAACCCCAATGTGAATGTGCTGGAATGGCTCAACACCCAGGACGGCTTCAAGGGCAAAACCGCCGCCTTCGGCTCCTGGGATGTATTCCCCTATATCCTCAATGAAAACCGCAGCGGCGTGCCGGTCAATGCGGGCTTCGAGCAGATGGACGGCCTTGACGATAATGCAAAGGTCGCCTTCCTCAACGAGCTGCAGAAAGAAGTGCCGAGCCCCTGGGATACGGTGCGGCTTGACGCTTTCACGTTCGGCTTTGCCTTTGAATATCTGAAAGAACGCAAACCGAAAATGCTCTATATCTCGCTCGGGGAAACCGATGATTTCGCCCATGAGGGTTTCTACGACCAGTATGTCCTCGCCGCCCGCCGGGCCGACGATTTCATTTCCCGGATCTGGAACTGGGTGCAGAGCGACAAACGCTACAAGGACAAAACCACCCTGATCATCACCACCGACCACGGCCGCGGCGAAGCCCTGGAAGCCTGGAAACATCACGGCCGGTTTGAATATACCGATGAGAATGGCGAGAAGAAACTCAGCGACTTCCCCGGCGATACGGCCATCTGGATGGCCGTGATCGGCCCGGACACTCCGGCCGGCGGGGAAATGCAGAATGTGGATGATGTTTACCAGAACCAGGTTGCCGCCACCGCGGTGAAGTTCCTGGGGCTGACCTATGTGGACAGCCACCCGGAACTTGAGGCCGGACAGCCGATCAAGAGCATGTTTAAGTAGAATTATCTACCCCAACTGAAGAATAAGGCCCGGTCTTTTGCCGGGCCTCTTTTTTTTGGGGGGGGATTATTTGAAAGAGAGACTGGACAGCAGGATGCTGTGCTGCAGAACCCGGTTACCGGACACGTCCCGCACTTCCATGACAATCATGGGATCGTCCTGTTCCCAGTCGATATAGATACCGCCGAAATTCTGCCCGGCGAAGCTCTGGTCATTCCAGCGATAGACATTGGGGCTCACGTTTGGCCAGGTTTCCGTCAGGCCGCTGGAGGTCAGGTCCCAGACCGGATAAGGCACATTGTCGGTCTGGCAGCTGAGCTCCGCCCAGTGGGTATCGCCGCTGAGGAAGATCACGCCTTCGGCCCTGTGCTTTTCGATCAGCTCGAAAATGCGCTTGCGTTCATGGGGAAAATTGCTCCAGCACTCCCAGCCTGGCTGACTGGAAAGGAACTGCAGGCTTGAACCAATCAGCCGGATTTTCGCCGGCACCTGAAGCTGTTCCTCAAGCCAGGCCCACTGGGCCGCGCCGAGCATGGTTTTCTCATCTTCCTTGATAGGCAGATAGGGCCCGAAGCCGACCAGATCCCGCTCGCGGTAGGCCTCCCGCGTGGTCACGGTGCGCAAGCTATCGCGATTATACCTGAGGTCTGGCAGGATCACCTGGATGCGCTGCTCCTCCGGCCCGAACAGGTACGATCCATAAATACCGTCCCCGTCCCGGCGGCGCGGGCTGCTTGCAGGTTCCTTCCAGAAGTCAAAAAACAGCTCCTTCGACTGGTCCCGGAACGGGTAATCTTTGCCGGCGTCATTTTCACCGAAATCATGATCGTCCCAGATGGCGACAGTCGGTGTTTTATCCCTGAGGCGGGCAAAATTTTTCGCCTGCTTGTCATATTTGGCTTTAAGCTCCGACATATCGCGGGTATCGCCGTAAATATTGTCGCCGAGGAAGATAAACAGTTCCGGCTCCAGCTTGAGGATCGGGTCCCAGATCGGCTGGGGTTTGTCCTGATGGCAGCAGGAACCGAACAGGATGCGCGAGAGCGGCTTCTGGCTCTCTGCGGCAAGTGCGGTTCCTCCTGTCATCAGCCCGGTGGACAATGCCGTGACGCCTGCCATAGTGGCCGCCGCACCGAGATGGAATTCACGTCTTGTGATATCGCTCATAATCTGTCTCCGGGAAAATGTAAAAAAGGGGAAGCCCTTGCAGGCTTCCCCCAGTTTGTCTTCGGTGTCTTAGAACTTGAAGGTCATGGTGGCCAGGGTCTGGCGCGCCGTACCCAGGAAGTATCCACCCGGTGTACCACCACCGAGATAATCTTCGTTCAGCAGGTTGCTGACGTTGAGACGGAAGTCGATGGCATCCAGCCCCATAGCGCCTTCGAGGGTATAACCAACCCACATGTCAACAATGGTAAAGGACGGCAGGCGATCGAGATTGGTGACCGGCGTGCCGGCATCGTTGGAGGTAAAGTTACCCCAGCGTTTGCCCACATGCTTGGCGGAAATACCACCATTAAAGCCGTCTTTGTCATAGCTCAGGGTACCGACAAGCTGGAATTCCGGCGCCAGGGCAACCTTCACATCCGTACCTTCATATTTTGAGTCGTTGAGGGTCAGAGCGGAATAGAGTTTCCAGTTATCATTGAGCCTGATGTCAACAAAAGCCTCGATCCCTTTGGATTTCACGCCGCCGACGTTGGCATAGGTACATTCATCATCACCAAGATAATCGATGCCGCTGACGTTGTTGGAGCAGATTGCCTCAATACGGTTATCGAACTTGATGCTGTAACCGGTCAGGCTGAAGCGGATCCAGTCGTTGGAATAGCGCACACCGAGATCAATGTTATCGGCTGATTCCGGCTCAACGCTGTCGATTGACGCCTGGATCTCGGCGTTATCTGAACCGGCCAGATCGGACAGATCCTCGATTACACCGTCCTTGATGGCGGCATAGTTCTGGGAGAACCCGCCGAAGACTTCCAGTTCCTCGGTAAGGTTGTACACCGCACCGACTGAGAAGAGAACGTCGGAGTCGCTGTTTTTGCTGAAGTTGGCTTCATTGCCAAAATCGTCCTTGCGTTCGATATCGACGAAGAATTTCTTGACGCCGGCGCTCAGTTTCAGGTCGCCGATCTGGTGGCTGTCTTCCGCATACAGCAGGATGGTGTCGGTGTTGAAGGTCCGGTCATACTGACGCCAGTAAGCGGTTTCCACAAAGGCGTGGGACGCAATCGGGTTGATGATTTCATGCCAGTCGCGCCATTCGTCCCGCCTGGTGCTTTCCAGCCAAGCGCCGACACGCAGGTTATTATCCTCAACCAACTGGAATTCACCTTCAGTGGTAAAACCAAGTCGACGTTTGGCGTAGTGAGTATGGCGATAGGACATCACCGGATTACCGTCAACTTCGAATACACGCTCGGTATAGCCGCCGCCGAATACAGTGCCGTTGGCCTGCAGGTCACCGGTGCCGTCAAGGGCTACCAGATACGGCGGAGCCCAGTCGCCACGACCGTTCTGCTGATGGAAATAGGGGGTGATATGGGCACTGAAGTTTTCGCCTTCATAGGCAGCCTTCAGGTACACAAAGAAGTTTTTACGCAGGGTTGACCAGGACGGGCGGAAGTTCTGGTCGATTACCGGAATACCGGTCAGCTGGTCGGTCAGACGGTCCCAGTCAGGGTTCTCATAAAAAGAATCCAGGCTGATGCGCTGATAGTTGTCTTCGTTGGAATCGTCAAAGGAGATGCGGCCGGTCAGGGTCCAGTCTTCCAGTTCTGTAACAAACTTGGCTTCCACATGGTCCCGGTAAGTACCGCCGGCATTGCCGATCCAGGCATCGTTATCTGTGTGGGAATAGCTGACATAAGCCGTGGTATTGGCAAAAATCTCGCCGGTGTCATAGCTGACAAACATACGCTGGGCGTTATTGTCGCCATAAGAAAGACCGACCCGGAACTGTTCGTCTTCCAGCGGGTTGCGGGAAATGAAGTTCATGGTACCGCCAAGGGCTTCATGGGAGGGGGAACCAACGTCGGCAGTCCCCTGGGAAACCTCTGCACGTTCCATATTTTCGGCATCCAGGTAACGGTTGGCCTTTGAGCCGCCGCCGTAGTTGGAGTTACCGTTGGGCAGGCCGTCAACGGTGGTGCCGATCTGCTGCTGATCAAGACCAACAGAGAAACCACGCATGGTAACAGTGGTTGACCAGTCGTCAGAGCCGAAGATACCGCCTTCGCTGACCAGAACACCCGGCAGGCTGTCGATCACTGCAAGAACGCTGGAAGCAGGGGCTTTCTGGTCCAGCATGACTTTGTCGGTCGCATTGTTGGCGAAGGTTACCTTTTTACCGGTAACCATGATTTCTTCATATTCTGCTGCGTCGTCTTCGTAGACTTCTTCCTCTGCCTGAGCCGTTGCAGCTGACAGCAGTGCAATGGCACTGACACCCAGCAGCATGGATTTTCTTGAAAGCATTCTTGTCATGACTTTTCCTCTTGAACTAACAATGAATCATTTTTTATTGAATAAGTATTCAGCTTACGCCGGAGGAAACCTAGACCCGGGGAATGACTCTTTTGTGACGCTTCATTGACGGAGAGATGAAATGTGCAGATGCGAGAAACAAGAATTTCTTGCTGTGGCAAATATGTCGCACCGCAGCAATTTTATGTCAGATATGTGACGTTTGGCGGGAACCTGACGGACAGGTATTTAAAGGTGAGACCTGATCATATCGCGCACCATGGCGCGGGCTTCCGACGGGTCGGCGACCTGGTGTGACAACACCGACCGCAGCCAGTAACCGTCAATGAAGGCGGCAATCAGTTCGGCCAGGGTATCCACCCGGTTTGTCACCCCAAGCTGTTTGAGAACATGGCGGGTATTGGACAGCAGCCGGCGATTATAGATATTCTGGATGCGCTCCAGACGGTCGGAAAAGGGCACCTGGGCCCAGAAGGCGAGCCAGGCTGTCACCACTTCTGACTGGTTCTGTTCAGGCCCGAGAATGGTTTCTATCATGGCGTCCAGACGTTCTTCAGGCGTGGATGCCTCCCGCAGGTTATCGGCCAGATCCCGATGCAGGGAAAACAGGAGGTGCTGCATGGTCGCTTCCAGCAGGCTGTCCTTGCCGCCGAAATAATGGGAGATGATTCCCACGGACAGGCCGGCCGTCCGGGCAATACGGCTGACGGTGGTGTCAGCATAGCCATATTTGTTGATGGTCCGGATCGTGGCCTCAATCAACTGGGCCCTGCGAATGGGCTGCATTCCGACTTTAGGCATTCTGTTCCCGCTAGTTCTCAGCCGAAGAAACGGCTGCTTCTCCCTGTTTTGAAAAGACTAGCTGACTGACAAGATGAATGGCAAGCAGCAAATGCGCCACCGCCAGCAGCAGGAAGAAGCCGACATCATCAAGAATCCCCATCAGATAACCACACAATAACGGTCCGATAGCCGCCCCCAAACCGTTCACCAGCAGCAGGCCGGCACTGGCTGACAGCGCTGCATCCGGTGATTTGAGGTTGTTATATCCATGGGTGATACTCAGGGAATAAATCGGGAAACTCAGGCCGCCGATCAGAAAGGCACTTCCCAACAGGACCACAATATTTTCAGACTCCAGGTAAAACATACCCAGGCAGATCACAACACAGGACAGGGCAAGCCACAGCTTCAGGGAAAGATGATCCAGCCTGGCCCCGAGCAAGGCGACCGGGAACTGGGAAAACACCGCGCCTACAATGAAAGACACACAGAAAAAAGCCACCTGTTGAATTGAAAGCCCGACAGAATGGGCAAACACCGGCGCCATGCCGGCAATACAGCCAACGGACGTTCCCACAAAGAAAGAGCCGGACAGGCTCGTTGCCTTGACTTCCCGCAATTGTCCAAGACTGAAAGGTCGCATACCGGAGAAGACCGGTGACTTTAATGCCGGAACTGTTATGAAAATAATGGACAGCGTAACCATCAGGCAAACCAGATAAAAATAATCTGCCAGGTTCTGCAAATCGACAGACAGGAAAACCTGGCCCATAGCCAGTCCCGCATACCAGCACATCATATAGAGAGACAACAGAAAGCCGCGGCTTTTCCTGCAGGATTGCAGGTTCAGCCAGCTTTCGATCACCACATAGAGCCCGCCCATGGAAATCCCGTTCACGACCTGCAACAATGTCCATTCAACCGGGTTCTGACTCACGGCCAGTAAATATGCGGTCAGGACCACCAGTCCTGCGTAAAGCCGAAAGGCCCAGGCGTGGCGGAAAAAGGAAATAAACTGTGGCGCCACAAGGGTGCCCAGCAAAAATCCCACATAGAAAGCCGTCATAACGATACCGGTGACCTGGCTGTCAAAGCCATTCACCGACGCGCGATAACTTATAATAATTTCCAAAAGACCGCTGCCCACAAACAGCAACAACCCGGCCAGAAATACCGGCCAGGTCTTTTTAAGGTCTCTCAGGAATAAATACCGGATACTCTCCATGCCTGTTCCGTCATCAAATAAGTGTCCTCATATGCAATTAAACACTTTAGATGACAGAATATTTTCAGGCCAGAGTTTTTTTGAACGCTTATTTAATAAAAAGCTCTCGGGCGGGATCAGGATACGCCTTCAGTATATTCCCGCACCAGTTCGGCCGCCGCCTGGGATGCTTTGCGGGCAGCCTGCAGAGCCTCCCGGGCCACTTTCTTGGCTTCTTCCGCCTCAGCCCGTGAAACATAGGTGCTGTCGCGGTACTCCTGCATGGCTTTCTGGGACATTTCGCGGGCCTGACGAGCGGCCTGCACGGCGGCATCCACATCCTGTGTACTGACCTCCCGGGCCTGAACGGTTTGAGAGAGACCTGCCATGGTCAGAAAAATGATGGCCAGAACTGATATTTTTTTGTTGCTCATTCCCGCGGTTCCTTCTCAGAAATATAGTTAATCTTCAAGGTTCCTTGCACCCGTGATTCTCTTAACCATAGGTGATTCCGACTTAACGGGATATGAACAACAGGATCGTGTTTTATTCAAAATCCGGGCAGTTTTTACATGTTAAAATTTTAGGATTTTTGCAGATATTCTTACACCGCGGAAACCCTAACCTCTCCGCCAGTTATGGTATTTTTCCACCCATTTCAGCAACCTTTCCGGCTTGTGTTTTTTCTTCCATTCCCCGGCCACATATTTATTGGCTTCGTTCAGAGTCGGGTAAATATGGATGGTGCCGAGGATCTTGTTGAGCCCCAGCCCATGTTTCATGGCGAGGATAAATTCAGCGATCAGTTCGCTGGCATGGGCACCGACAATGGTGACACCCAGGATCCTGTCGTTACCCGGCGGTGTGAGCACCTTTACAAAACCGTGGTTCGCAGAATCGGCGATGGCCCGGTCCAGATCGTCAAGGCCGTAGCGGGTCACTTCGCAGGAAATGCCGAGCTTTGTGGCCTCTTCTTCACCAAGGCCGACACTGGCCACCTCCGGATCGGTAAAAGTCGCCCGGGGCACGATCCGGTAATCCACGGCAAATTTTCGGAAAGTCCCGAACAGGGCATTCACCGCAGCATACCAGGCCTGGTGGGCCGCCATATGGGTAAACTGGTAAGGACCGACGACGTCCCCGCAGGCGAAGATATTGGGATATTTTGTCCTCATGTATTTATCAACTTCAAGGGTCCCCTGCCGGGTAACCTCCAGGCCCAGGTGCTCCGCTCCGAGCCCGGCCACATTGGCCTTGCGACCCGTCGCCACAAGCAGTGTATCGAAGGTGACTTGCCTCTCCTGCCCGTCTTTGGCCAGAACGGCAACCTGGCCCGCCCCCCCTGACCGGAAAGATGTCACCTCATGACCGGTGAGCAATACAACACCTTCCTTTGCAAAAACTTCCGAGACAAGGCGGGCGGCTTCCTCATCCTCGTGCGGCATGATACGGGGGGCTGCTTCCACGATTGTAACTTCGCTGCCGAGCCGTCGGAAGGCCTGGGCCAGTTCACAGCCGATCGGACCGCCGCCAAGGATCAACAGCCTTTTCGGCGCGTCCTTCAATGACCACAATGTATCGGACGTCAGGTAACCGGTATCATCGATCCCCGTAATGGGCGGGACAAAAGGCTTGGCACCAGCGGCAATAATGATGTTGCGGGTGGTCAGCCTGTCGCCGTTCACCTCTACTTCCCACGGACTGATAATCCGGGCGGTACCGGTAATGCAATTCACGCCAAGTCCGGAATATCGCTCCACACTGTCATGGGGCTCGACCTGGTCAATGATTTCCTGCACCCGTTTCATAACGGCCGGAAAATCGACCTGGCCTGTCACATTCTTCAATCCGTATGTTTCGCCCTCCGACAACAGATGACCGACCCGGGCAGAACGGATCAGGGCCTTGCTGGGCACGCAACCGGTATTCAGACAGTCCCCGCCCATCCTGTGTCCCTCGATCAGGGTCACCCGCGCCTTGACCATGGCGGCGATATAGGCGCTGACCAGACCGGCCGCCCCGCCGCCGATCACAATCAGGTTATTGTCGAATGTCTTCGGCTTTGTATAGCGGCTGTACAGACGGCGGGCCTTTACCAGATTCACTATGGCCCGGGCAATCCAGGGGAAGATACCAAGCAGGACAAACGCCCCGATCAGGCCGGGTGAAAGAAGTCCCCCGACTGTTTCTATGCTGGCAAGTTCGGTGCCGGCGTTTACATAAACAAAGGTGCCGGCCAGCATGCCAACCTGACTGACCCAATAAAAGGTGACAGCCCGGATCGGTGTCAGCGCCATCACCAGGTTAATCACAAAAAAGGGAAACAGCGGCACAAGCCGCAAGGTAAACAGATAAAGGGCGCCGTCCTTGCGCACCCCGTCATTCACCGGTTCAAGATAGCGACCGAATTTTTGCTGGACCCAGTCCTGCAACAGAAAACGGGCGATCAGGAAAGCCAGGGTCGCACCGATCGTGCTGGCGAAAGACACCAGAACAAGCCCCGTCCAGAGACCGAACAGCGCCCCGCCGACCAGGGTCATCACCGCTGCTCCCGGCAGGGACAATGCCGTAACAATCACATAAATCAGGAAATAGAGGCCAGCCACCAACAGGGCATGATCTGCCTGATATTTCTGGATGGCGTCCCGGCGGCTTTCAAAAAAAGCGGGATCGATATACTGAAACAGGTCAAAGACGAAGAATGACGCTACAATGCCTGCGAGTAAAAGCGCAACAATCAGCTTTTTTGCCATTAATCCTCCCTGCGCCTTTCCGCACACTATGCACCTTCGCAACTATTGTTGCCCGGTCACTATAGGCCCTGGAGGGTACAGGTCATCTCAACAATACTCAACTGTTTGTGATCTGTAAAAAAGAGACTCTATGCTGTATCGGCAGACAGCGTTTCATCCATGACAAGGGACTGGGGAAAGATAATGGAAATTTCTGTTCCCCTGTCAGGTTCGCTATCGATTAGAAGCGTGCCGCTCTGGAGTTCCACGAATGCATTCACGAGCGGCAGACCAAGCCCTGTGCCCTGATGTTGCCGCGTAAGGTAGGACTCCACCTGACCAAAGGGTTCAAGAGCCTTTACAATGTCCTTTTCCGCCATACCGATACCCGTGTCGGTCACGACAATTCGAACACCGCCCGTTGGCAACACCTTGTGAAGCACGGTGATTTTTCCCCCTTCCTGGGTAAATTTCACCGCATTGGACAAAAGATTGGTCATGATCTGCTTCATCAGCCTCTCGTCCAGCTTCAGGGATGGGAAATGACGATCGATCTGGCAGGACACGGACAGGTTCTTTTCATTTGCCGCCTCGCGGATCAGCCGCAGGGACTGCTCGGCGATTTCATCCACCCAGACTTCCTCCAGGTGCAGGACATATTTCCCGGCCTCAATCTTGGACAGGTCCAGAATGTCATTGATAATTTCCAAGAGATGCCTGCCGCTTGAATTGATATCCTCGGCATATTCGTGCACGGTTTCCGTTTTCACGTTATGGGCGGCCTTGCCCCGGAGAATATCTGAGAAACCGATGATGGCATTTAGCGGGGTACGCAGTTCGTGCGACATCTTTGCAATAAAGGCAGTCTTGGCCTGATTGGCTTCCTTTTCCTTTTCAAGGGAGCGCATTCTCCGCTCATTTTCCTCGATGGTGTCCATCACCCGGTTGAAAATCTCGCCCAGCTCGCCGGCTTCATCGCCGGGTTCAATCTGCACCCGGCGGGAAAGGTCTGCATTACCGTCGGCCAGTTCACACATAGCCCGCTGCAAAACGCCTGTGCCGAGCGTCGCCCCGTGCTCGGATGCATTGAGGCCTTCAAGTTCATGTGCCGCCGGCACTCGGAGGCCGTTGGGATTCTGATGACTGGAAAGCAGAGATTTCAGAATGCGCAGGAAGATATAACTCGTCCCGAAAGCCCAGACAAAACAAAGCATCACGCCCAGTGCCTGAACACCGATCTGTTCCAGATGACCCGCCGCCATAAGCTTGTCGGGTTGCGCAAATACCCCCACCATGACGGTACCCCATGTTCCGGCAAAGGCATGCACGGAGATGGCCCCGACCACATCGTCCAGTTTAAAACGGTGAACCAGAAGCCGGGCGCCGTAAAAACAAACCAGACTGCTGCTGGCGCCAATCATCAGCGCCCCCCAGGTGGATACAGCATCACAGCCCGCCGTGATCCCGACCAGTCCGGCCAAGACACCGTTTATGGTCCTGAAAGGTCTGTAAATCCCCTCCTGATATCTTCCCAAAATCATCTGCACCAGCCCGCCGATGGCGCCTGCCACCAGTGTGTTCATGATGATATGGGCGAAAGCGGAAGTCCCGGCGGTCGTAGATCCCCCGTTAAATCCGATCCAGCCCACCCAGATAATCATCGCCCCCAAGGCGGAGAGAATGGCGTTGTGACCGTGAATCCGCTGGGGATTTCCCTCTTCATCAAATTTACCGATCCGCGGCCCGACAAGGATAACGGCAGCCAGCGCCGCCCAGCCGCCAACGGAGTGCACGACAGAAGAGCCGGCAAAATCAATGAAACCCATCGCCCCCAACAGAGGCTCGTTCGCAGGATCCAGCAGGTTGCCCCAGGCCCAGTGGCCGAAAACCGGATAGACAAAAGCGCCGATGAACACCGCCATCATCATGAAAACGTCCATCTTCATACGCTCGGCCACCGCGCCGGACAGCACCGTCACGGCAGTTCCGCAAAATACCACCTGAAAGACAAAAAAGGTAAAAGTCCAGTCACTGACCCGGTCAAACATCAGCAGGTCCAGTTCAAAACCGAACAGGCCGCCGACGGACGAACCGAACATAATCATGAAGCCCACGGCGCCAAATACCATGGTGGACAGGATGAAATCGGTGATATTCTTCTGGGCCACGTTAATGGAGTTTTTAGCCCGCACCATCCCGCTTTCCAGCAGCAGGAAGCCGGCCTGCATCATGAACACAAGCCCAGCCGCCGTCATGGTCCAGACATGGTCCAGATTGTTTTGCAGGGCAAAACGCTGCGCTGGTTCTGCCCAGGATATGGTGGGAAACAACAAAACTATAAACAAAGGGAACAGGTATCTTATACTCTTATACACTCTGGCCATCACATTCTCCTGTGCACAGGCGTCCCTCGAACCCGTGCGACAATATTATGTGATCAATTTACAAGAGCAGTTCCTAACGTTTTATGAATATAACACCCGACGTTTTATATTGTTTTATTATTATAATTTAATAAGTTACCGCAAGTGCGAAGAAAGTCAGAAATTATACCTGAGACCGGCATATATATTGCTGTTGTCCTGGAACTGCCCAAAGAAAGTATAATTCTCCGCCCCGTAAAACAGGTTGCCGCCACCTTCCACTTCCATATTGTCGGTGATCTTGTATGACACATTGAAGCGCAGATAACCGTCCTTGTCGGAAGGGGACCAGAAATTAAACAGGGAGACGGTCATGGTCTGCTGCTTCAGAAGCTTGGTCAGGCGCAGGGTGATCAGATGGCGGTTCTCGTCATCAATGATGGCGCCCGGCGGCAGGCTGGCGAAATAGCTGTCATAGTCCAGCTTGCGTTCCAGGTAATATTGCACTGCGGCCGTCAATTCTGTGGCGATTTCCTGCTCATACCCGGCAAGAAACCGGAATTCGCTGTTGCGGACAAGTGGATTGGAACCGGATCCCGCCGCGCTCTTGTAGTAACCGGCTTCCACATTGGCGATCCCCCTGGCCACCGGACCGCGCACACTGGCGCCGAAGACCTGCAGTTTCGGGAAGATGACATTGCCGGTCAGCATGTTCTGGCCGCCCGGGCTTTTCCAGTAACCGTTATAATAATAAAGCGCGGTCTCGAACGCCCCGAAGGACCGGTACAGACGCATCGCCAGTTCATCGTCGCTGAACCAGTCATCGGGAAGGTCCGCGCTGACAATATTTTCCCGTCCCCGCAAATCATTCATGCCCCGGTCAAAGAAAGAAATCCGGTGCCCGTCAATATAGCGGTCATGGTCAAATCGCGGGGTGTAGATCACATCCAGGTTGAAGCTTCCGAAGAAGAACGCCGTTTTCAGAGCATCGGACGGGGCCTTTAGATATTCATCATCCCGGCCAATGAAAAAGCTGTTCCAGTCCTTGGGAAACAGGTCGTTGATAAAAATCATGTCGCCGGTGCCCCAGGTCAGGATCTGCCGCCCGGCCCTTACATCCATAAAATCCAGCGGACTGAAGGTCACACTGGCTTCACGCAGGTCAATCAGCCCCTTGCCGCTTTCCAGGTCCACCCCGTAATCATCAGCCACCGGATCCAGAAGAAAATCCGTAGTCAGGTTAAAAGTGAAGATATCTACAGGTTTCTCGATATTCACCTGCAGACGGGTTTCGCCGATGCTGGCGGATTTTTCATGATCGTCAGACTGGGTGCGAATACCGACACGCCCCTCCAGGAAACCGGTCAGGTCAAAGGGAAGGCCGCGCTTCTCCTTTTCCTTTCTAACCTCTGCCTCTTTGTCTTCGGTTCCAAGCCCCATCAGTCCTTCAGGCAGCTTGATTTCCTGGGCGGAAGCCACATGTGCCCCTGCCCCCAACCAACAGACCAGACCTGTGGCGATAAGTGCGGCGGATGTTTTCATCATTTCACTTTTATTGTTATTTCAGGTATTTGCGCGGTGCCTTCCTTAGATATCTCTCGGTAAAGATATCCTCCGGCAGACCCACATCATATTTGACATCACTATAGCTCATGGTGGTCTTGCCACCACCGGTATTGTCGCTCATCTGAGAGGCAGTTACCGTCGGATGTCCATCCACCATTTCCACTTTCAGGGCCGCATAGGTGCGATAATTCCGGTCGTTCCCATCAAAATATTCGGTTTTGACCGGCAGGAAGGTACTTTTGTGAATCCAGTTCTTATAATAGGCAAACTCGGTCTTGCCTTTGTCCCTGGGTACGCTTTTGATCACATAGAGTTCGTCGGTTTCCTCGACCAGTTCATGGGTGTCTTCGTCGATACCGCGACCGGAGACATCCTCATAGAAGAAGTGGGAGCCGACAAAGCTGGTCCGTTCGTCACTGGCCGCAATACGCTTGACCAGATCCAGGGCCGGCAGATAAAGCCAGCGGTCGTCATCCCGGTCAATATTTTTCCAGACCATAAAGGCCATTTTCTTCACATCGGCCGGTTTGTTGAAATAGACGTAGAATTTCTGGCCGGCATCTTCCTCGCCGTCATCCCGGCGCAGGATGACAAACTGTCGATTACGGCTGCGGCCCTGATCGTCGAGGATTTCCATATCCACCATCGCCCGGCCGTCAGTTCCCTTGTAATAGGAGGCATGGTTGGCTTTTTTAACAATTTCCATCACATCCTGTGCCAGTGCGGCACCGGCCGCAAAAAAACTGGCGAAGATGATGGCAGTAAAGAGCTTTTTCATACCCTGACCTTTCTTTATTTCTTGAATAACAGGTTTTCCATCGGCCGGATCAACGCCGGCAGGATGGTCAATGTGGCAACACCGGCCAAAACCAGGATGGCGGAAATGAAAGTTCCGACCGTCTGGTAGGGCACCAGAGGCGCCGCCAGCAGCGGCATAAAGCCGATACCCACCACAATCACGTTGCGGGTGATGGCCCGGGCCGGTTCGCCGAACACCGCGGTGGCCGTACTCTTCCAGTCCGGATAATCTTTTCTCATCTCCCGGGCGCGAGCCAGGAAGTGAATGGCATAGTCCACTGCCAGACCAAGGCTGAGAGAGGAGAGAACCGCTACCGGCATATCATAATCCTTGCCGATCAGGCCGATAATGCCATAAATCATACCGATGGTGAAGGTGAGCGGCACCATGGCCAGCGCACCCCACAGGAAACTGCGGAACAGGAAGATCATCATCACCAGCACAATCAGGAAGCTGCCGATGAAAGCTTCTGCCATACCGCTGACCATTTTGTCCTGCCAGATCATGTTGATATAGGTAAGGCCGAACCATTGCGGTTTGATGTCCATCGGTGCGGGATGGGCGACAAAATATTCGTCAACCATGGCCACAAGGCGAGACATATCAATATTGTCGCCACTTTTCAGCTGCAGCCACAAGGTCGCCTTTTTATAATCCGGCGTGACAAAATGCCAAAGATCCTGCGGCCGGTGACCGCCCTGGAAAGTGATCAGGGTCTGGGCGACCGCCGCAGCGCTGTCGGGAATGCGATAGGCTTCCGGATCGCCGGCAAACAGTTCCCGGTGCACAGTTTTCACCGCATCGGTCACCGCACTGCTTTTGCCGACCATGCCGCTTTCCACCAGATAGTCCTGGAGACGGCTCATATAGTTGAGCACATCCGGGTTTTTGAACACTTCGCCTTCGTTTCTCAGGCCCTCAACAAAGGTGAGCGCATCATCCCAGGCGTCCCATTCCTCGTCAGGAACATTGTCCATTTCGGTTTCAATCTTTTCCGACAGGGCGAAAATCAGGGTCGGCTTGTCACCGGCGTCTGCCACCAGGGCATCCACCTGTGGCGCCAGCCACTGCAGGGGTTTCATCGCGCTGGACGACAGGCGCTCTTTCAGACCGGATGCATAGCTTTCAAGGCTCTGGTCAACCTGCGGGCTTTCCAGCTTGAGATAAGCCATATAGGTACCGGAGAAGCGGGCGTTGAGTTCCTTGTCGGCGATCCGGATTTCATGATCCGGTGCAAACCATTTTACCGGGTTGTCATTGATCACGATATGGTTGATGCCGTACCAGGCGACAAAACCGAGCAGGAAAACCCCTGCGATAATCAATTTGTTATAATTGAAGGTCCAGCGCCCCATCACCGTCAGGAAACGGGCCATCGGGGCACGATCATCAGCTTCCTTGTGGTCCATACCGAAATCGGTAAAGCTTTCCTCTTTCATCAGCATGATATAGGCCGGGATCAGGGTCACGGTGAAGAACCAGGCGAGGATCACACCGATGGACACAAAAATTCCGAACACCTGCACCGGTGGAATGGGGGTGAAGGCCAGCGAGGCAAAACCGACCGCCGTGGTCAGGGTGGTATACAGCATCGGTTTGCTGAGTTCGTCCATCACATGGCGGATGGTGGTCAACCGGTCCTTGTATTTTGGATAACGGTCATAAAAGTCCGACAGGATATGAATGGCGTCCAGCACCGCAATCGGCATGATAAAGATGGGAATCATGCTGCTCATGATGTGCACCGTATTACCGGTAATCACCAGCAGGCCCATGGTCACGATCACCGATGCCATAGCTACAATCATCGGTGATATGACAAGATTAAGTTTCTTGAAGAAATACCACAGCAGCAGGAACACCAGAAGCATGGCCATAGGGGCGGAAATAGCCATCTGCTTGAACATTTCCACACCAAACACATCCTGGGCCACCGGCATACCAGTGATGTGATATTCGTCACTGGAATCATACTGTGCGATATGTTCGCGCAGCTTTTCCACCACATTGTAGCTGATATTTTTGGCGGTAATGGGCAGGTAAATGGCCACAGCCTTGCCGTCGTCGGACACAATGGTACCGTTGAGCATCGGCAGGTTACGGGCCTTGTTACGGATCTCCAGCGCCTCCTCGTCAGAGGCCGGAGGTTTGTTCATCAGCCATTCAAAACGGACCGACCCGACGCCGCCGGGTTCAATATTGTCCACCGTCGACGGCGCCATCACATCTGCGGCGATCACACCCTGGCTATTTCCGTCCTTGTCGGTCCACTGGATATTCTTGGCAAACAGGGTCAGGTCATGGATGTCCGCAAGGGAGCCCTTGTTAAAGACGCCCTGGGGATGAGTCTTGTTGACCACCCCGACCACGACCATATCATAAAGGGAGAATTCCTTTTTCTGGGCATTATGAAAAACCCTTACCGGTTCGTCCGCAGACAGCATATTTTCCGGGTCCGTATCAATTTTCAACGGACTCAACATGCCGAAAGAAGAAGGCCAGAAGGTGGGCAGCACCACCAACACGATCATCAGGGCGCTGACAAGGCCCGTCAGCCAGAAGAAGGTTTTCGGTGTCTTGCTGGCCTTTTCCGAAAGGGCAATCATGGATCTCTCCCAAAATCTTGCTTGTTATTATTGGTGTCTTTTGCGTACGGGTCGGCTCAGTTAAACGCCTGCCCCGGTTTTACACCCAGTTTCTTCAGAATGATCGCCAGGGGACAAAAGCCCGTAAAAGAGGCCTGGAACATATTCAGGCCGACAAATATCGGCAGGGCGATCCAATATGGATGTACATAGTGCGCCAAGGCAACACCCACGAGAACCATAATACCGGCAAAAGCCATTACTACACGATCGATAGACATGGTAATTCTCCTAAAATCCTTCTATAATTCTCTATAACCTACAAAAACTTCGGGGAATTTGATCCCGATCAATTCACAAAAGAAAACTGTAAATAACAATCTGGGTACTGGTGAGTTCAAAGTCAAGTGTACGCGTTTTTTAACGTTTTGGGTACCGTTGACATGCATCAAAGTAATCGCGCCAGTCTATGTTAAGAGTAATATATATATAACAGCTGTTTTGTGTTATTAGCTTAAGAACCTAAATCCAGGGAAGGCAAAGTCAAAAGGAAAATACAATGGCAAAAGTACTAATCATCGGCGCAGGGCTCGGCGGCATGCCGGCTGCTTATGAAATCAGGGAAGAGCTGGACAAAAGTCATGAAGTAATCATGATCAATGAAAGCCCGCAGTTCAGGTTCGTCCCGTCCAATCCCTGGATTGCTGTGGGCTGGCGGCAGGCAGACGAGGTTGCCTTTGACGCCGAGCCTTATCTGGCAAAAAAGAATATCGGATTTATCGCCGAGCGCGTCACCAAAATCGACCCGGACGCCAAACAGGTCACTCTCGCCTCCGGCGACAATCTGGATTATGATTATCTTGTCATCACCACCGGCCCGAAACTGGCCTGGGGGAATATCCCCGGTGCCGGCCCGGAAGGATTCACCCAGTCCGTCTGCACCCTGCCCCACGCCGAAAAGGCCTATGAGGATTTCAAGAAACTGGTGGAAAACCCCGGTCCGGTCATTGTCGGGGCCTTTCAGGGCGCCAGCTGTTTCGGCCCGGCCTATGAATATGCCCTGATCCTGGACAAGGCGCTGAAAGATCACAAAATCCGCCACAAAGTGCCGATGACCTATGTAACCAGCGAACCCTACATCGGGCACCTTGGTCTCGGTGGTGTCGGCGATTCAAAGGCTATGCTGGAAAGTGAACTGCGCTCCAAGGACATAAAATGGATCTGCAATGCCAGCGTCAAGGAAGTGAAAGACGGCACTTTCATGGTCGATGAATACAACCAGAACAAGGAAGTGGTGCGTTCCCATGAGGTGCCTTTCCATCACGCCATGATGATCCCGCCATTCTCAGGCGTGGATGCGGTCGCCTCGGTTGAGGGACTTTGCAATCCCAAGGGTTTTGTCCTGATCGATAAATACCAGCGCAATCCCAAATGGTCGAATATCTATTCCGCCGGGGTCTGTGTCGCCATTCCGCCGGTAGAAGATACGCCAGTACCGACCGGCACACCAAAAACCGGTTATATGATTGAATCCATGGTGACGGCCATCGCCCACAATATTGCGGCCGACCTCGCCGGCAAGAAACCCTATGCAAAAGCCACCTGGAATGCCATCTGTCTGGCAGATATGGGCGATTCCGGCATTGCCTTTGTCGCCATGCCGCAGATTCCGCCCCGCAATGTGACCTGGTTCAAAAAAGGGAAATGGGTCCATCTGGCTAAAATCGGTTTCGAGAAATATTTCATCAACAAGATGAAAAAAGGCACCAGCGAACCGATCTATGAAAAATATATCCTCAAGATGTTCGGCATCGAAAAACTGGAAGACTGACACCACAGAAATCTGGAAAAGCCCCCCGGAGATCACTCTCCGGGGTTTTCTTTTACCTGATGGTCAGATTTATGGGCGACAGCAGGGGATCGAACAGCCCGAGGATCTCGACAAGGCGTGAAACCTCCCCGTCGACCTGCAAAAGCCCCTTCTCCACCAGCTGAGCCGCGGATGCCTGTCCGGTCAGAAGCCCGACCAGCACCATGCGCGGCGCCCGGACCGTTACTTCAGCTTCTGCCGGGATTACCTCGTGGAATTGGGCAACGGCCCGACGTATTTCCAGCGCATGAGCCTCCCCCGTGTCCGTCGCCACAAAAGCTATGGTCGAGCGAATATCCGCAGATTTTTCCGTTGCTAGACGGGGCCCCAGCCCTTCGACCAGCCGCGCAAGCGGCCAGGCCGCAACAATATCCGCGGAGGAAAAATAACCGGCAAACTCCTTCAGGTGCCCGAGCGGATCAATGTCCCCCTCCAGTTCCTGAGCCGACGTCAGGTACCAGTTGCGCCAGTTGCTGTTCATACTGGCGTACCCCAGACGCCGAAGAGCAGCAGCTTTCAGCAGCCGGGCTTCCATATCCTCATGATCGTGACGGACAAGATGGGTGGCAAGTTCCGCTGCCCACTGAGCGTCCTCCTGATCATAGGCTGCCCAGGCTGCGGCCAGAACCTTGTCCCGGCCGCCCATGAGCGTGATATAACGAGCCGATGCCTGAGTGCGAGGCACCGGGTCCAGATCGACCGGATCCCCTTGGAACCATCCTAGATAACCGGTATAGATCTGACGCACTGCATGTTTGACGGTGCCGTAATATTCCCGCAAGTAAGGTTTTGAATTTGCCAGATAATCCGGAAAGACAACAGCCTGCGCCAGTTCATCAGGCGTAAGCCCCTTGTTCATATAACGCAGTGTCTGATCGTGAATGAACTGAATGCCGTCACGTGTTGTCTGCAACACATTTTCGACCTTTTCCCCGCCATAAACCGGCTGTCCGTGTGACGGCACAAGGTAATCCGCCCTGAAGGCGCGCAACCGGTCAATGCTTTTGTACCACTGCAGGGGGTCGCGGAATTTTGTGCCTCGCAATGTATGGATATTTGGTAACGTCGGCCCCTGTATGGTTTCGCCGGACAGCAGGATATTTCCCTTCTTCAGATAGACGGAAATCTCGTCCGGAGCTTCGCTCGGCACATGAACCATCTCCAGATCCACACCGGCAATCGTCACTTCCAGATGATCCGCAAAAACGTCAGTTGGATAGATGAAACCGGAAATACCCCGCGTAATTTCCGGACCGATCCCTTCATTCATACCTGCCCGGTCTTCCGGCGGCAGGCCGATGCCAAAGCTATAACCACTGCGGATCGCAAGTATGGGGCCGATCGCCCCTCCCTGGTGGATGACATTGCTGACCAGGGTTTCATGGGCAAAGATTCGAACTTTGCCGGACGCCACGTCCTCCGGCGAAGTGATGGCCTTGACTCCGCCCCAGTGATCGGGATGGAAATGGGTATAAACAACCGCCCGAACCGGTTTGTCGGAATATTTACGCAGCTCCAGCCAGGCCTCTTTGGTTTCACCGGGGTGTGTGCCGGTATCCACGACGATGACACCGTCCTCGCCGACAACCATGATCACATTGCCAAGACTGTAACCAACCGCCGAAAAGACATTCTCGCCAACCTTGTAGACCTTTTTCTCAAAATGGGCCGTATGGGCGGCCAGTTCTGGATGAATGGAAATTTCCGGCCTTGTAACATCAGCCGCCTGCGCCGCAAGAGCGGCCGGTAAAAGACCCAGAATACACCAGACTGACACCAAAAGACGGATTGAAATATTGTCGCGCATGATCTTGCCTTCCCTTTATTCTGTTTCCCGGCTCTTCCTGCGGTTTCCCGGAATGAAAAGAGTTTACGACTCCCTTATTATTCCGTAAAATAATATTAATTAGGCATTATAATAACTTTTTGGAATATATATGATTGAACTGAGGGATTTGCAGCTGGTCACGGCACTGGCCCGGGAAGGCAGTTTCAACAGGGCCGCTGAAACCCTGAATATGTCCCAGCCTGCCCTGACCAAAAAGATTGCCCGACTGGAAGACAAGCTCGGCGTCACCCTGTTTCACAGATCAAGACGCGGAACCACCCCGACAGTGTTTGGATCGTATCTGCTTGACCAAGGCAAACAGCTTATGGATCAGGGGGAAATCCTGCACCGCCAGATAATGTTGATGGCAAATATGGAGCTGGGCGAGCTGCGCCTGGGCGTTGGTCCTGTTGTCGAACAGAACCTGCTGTCCGGGGTCTTGGCCAATTTTCTGTCACGCTTCCCGAAAATTTCGGTGGATGTCCGGGTCGATTCTGCCGTCAACCTCCTGCATGATCTGAAAGAGGCCCGACTGGACCTTGCGGTTGGCGCCTTTGATCTTGGTGGAGACATCGACAATCTGCAGGCCAGTGCTCTTGCTGATCAAGCCATCATATTCGCCGCCCGTCCCGATCACCCCCTGTTCCTGGAGAAGACGCCGGGAACTGGCATCTCTGTGGCGGAGATGCTGAAATATCCTCTTACCGCCCCCCGGATCCCGGACTATATCCAGGACTGGTTCGCTGCCAAACATACCGGCGCGGATACCCCCCTTACCTGGGGCGTGAAATGTGAAAACTACAATGTGCTGCGGGCCGTCGCCAAGGCAACCGACCATGTCACCGGCGGGCCGGTCCACCTGTTTATGGAGGATTTCGACAAAGGGGAACTCCGCCCTGTTCCGCTGGCGGAGGATGCCATATTGCGAACGGCTGTTCTGACACGACCGGAAGCGCTTCATTCTCCTGCCGTCACAATTCTGACAGAGATATTCATGGACGTGGCGGAAAGTCTGGTCGGTAAAATCGACGAACCGGTCTCAGCCTGAATGTTTCTCCTGCCGGGAAAGGAATTCCCTGGTTTCCGTGGCTCCGATTTCGATAATTTCCGCCGCCCGGTCAAAATCCATCGTGCCGCAGATATTACGGCTGATTTCAATGGTGGCATCGGGTGGATAAGCCGCGAGCTTCTGCCGTGCGATGGTGCTTTGCATGGTATCAAAGGCCTGGTTGGCCACGCTCAGGGAGCCCAGCTTCTTCTCCCTCTCGTCCTCTTCTCCGGATTTCAGAAAGGAAATGAATTTGCTGATTTTTTCATGCAACGGAGATTTATTATCGGATTTTGCCGGTTTCTCTTCCTTCCGGTCCCTGTCCTTGCGACCACCAAGATGAACGGCAATGGTGATATCCGTTTTATCGCGAAAAGTCGGGGCGATGGGAACCGGATTCAGAACCCCGCCGTCTATGAGATGAGCCTTGCCATGCTTGACCGGGGTAAAAAACAACGGCAATGACATGGACGCGCGAATGGCATCAAACAGCGGTCCGGAACTGAGCCAGACTTCCCGCTCATGGGTAATATCCGTCGCCACCGCGGTAAAACTGATCGGCAGGTCTTCGATTTTCTGGTCACCGACCAGTTCCACAAGGGTATTGATGATCTTGTCGCCCTTGATCAACCCCTCTTTGCCCCAGGATATATCCATCAGCGACAGGATATCCACCTTTGAGATCGCCCTGACCCATTTCTCGAACTCGTCAAGCTTGCCGGCGGCAAAAACACCCCCGACCAGCGCGCCGATGGAACAGCCGGAGATCGACCTGATGTCATAGCCGGCCTTCTGCAGTTCGTGAATAACCCCGATATGGGCAAGGCCACGAGCACCGCCACTGCCAAGCACGAGAGAAACTGTTGGTTTTTTCTTTCCGGGCATAATGGATAATGTCCTGCCGTTACCAGACCAGAAGCCAGGTCGTCAGCAGACCGGCGGCGGCACTGGCAATCAACGGCACACTGACACGAAGGCCTATGTTCCTTCCGCCGATCACGGCGGCCATGGCCCCCTTGACCAGATTGTTACTGACCGCGGCAATGACAATACCGGTCACGGCAATCTGCGGCGTCAGGTCGAACTGGCTCATGCGCGCCAGAGACAGGGTAATGGCGTCCACATCCGCCACACCGAAAGCCGCAGCAAGAGCAAGCACACCGGCTTCCCCCACCCAGTCCCGCGTTGCCCGGCCCAGCACCATGACCACCGCCAGCAAAAGCCCGAAACCGATCGCCGGCCACAGCTCCAGGGGGTTGGTCAGGGCGGTTACCGGACCCGTATTATTGTCGGAATATTTACGCCAGTAATAAAAAGCCGGCAGATAAGTCAATCCCGCCATAACAAGTGTCGGAAAAAGCAGCGCCTGGAACAGGGACGCATTAAGAATTGTAGCCACCAGGATAATCCGCACATAGGTCGTACCACAGGCCAGCAGGATCCCCGTTCCCAGAACCGGCGCCATGGCGGCATTCCGCCGGGTCATGCGGGAAAAATGAAGCGTCACCGCCGTTGATGATGCGAGACCGCCAAACAGGCCGGTAAAAACCGCCCCCCTGCGTGCACCACCAATTTTGATGGCAAAATAGCCGGCGAAGGAAATGATCGCAATCAAGACCACCATCCACCAGATGGTATAGGGATTCAGCGCCTGCCAGGGTCCATAGCCCCTGTCAGGCAGCACCGGAAGCATCACCACGGAAATCAGCAGAAGCTTGATGCCGGCCTGAAGCTCCACCGCCTCCAGGGTGCTGACCCATCGGTGAAGCAACGGCTTATGACTGAGAATAAGAACCGTCACCACTGCAATGGACGCCGCAATGCTGACCTGCCCCATAGCTGCCAGCACACCGAGAATAAAAGTGAGAAGTCCGGCGACAAGGCTTGTAATCCCGGCGTCATTTCCCCGGTTCAGGTTGACCGCATAGACAACAGTCAGTACCCCGGCAACGGCAAAAAAGGTCAGGCTGATCACCAGTGAGCCGAATTGTGCTGCAAGCAGGGCGGTGCCGCCGCCCAGGAGCCCGAGCAGACCGTATGTACGGACCCCTGCAATACGTTCGCCCTCGGCCGCCTCACGTTTTTCCCAGCCGCGCTCGATGCCGATCAGCAGGCCGATGGCCAGAGCCGCGCCCATATGATAAAAAACCAGCTGTGCCTCGTTCAATGGCAAGACATTTTCCTTTTTTACCTTGTGATTTGAATATCATAGCAGAAATTTTCAATTGTCTCTCCGCTTTTTCAGCCTCCGGCAATAGAGGGCTGACTTTTCAGGGCAGTATGGCATTATATACATAATGGAAAACAAGACCGGGAAACAGGCCATGGACAAGAACCATCAGGACTACAAAAAAATCCTTCGCAACCTGCAGATTGAACTGGTCAAGCTGCAGCGTCATATCATCAAATATGACCATAAGATCCTGGTGATTTTTGAAGGCCGGGACGCGGCCGGCAAGGACGGCACCATCAAAAGGATCGTCCAGCATCTGAGCCCCCGGGAAACCCGGGTCGTGGCTCTTGGCAAACCCACCGAACGGGACCGCAGTTCATGGTATTTCCAGCGTTTTGTTTCCCATCTGCCGGCCGGGCAGGAAATGGTTCTGATGAACCGCAGCTGGTACAACCGGGCCGGCGTGGAACGGGTGATGGGATTTTGTACCGACCAGGAGTATGAGGATTTCATGACCAGCGTTGTCACGTTCGAACAGATGCTGGTGAAATCAGGCATACAGATCATCAAATATTATCTGGATATTACAAAAGCAGAGCAGAAGAAACGGCTGGAAGAGAGGCACACAGATCCGCTTAAACAATGGAAAGTCAGTCCGATCGATGAAGTTGCCCTGAAACACTGGCATGATTACAGCGCCGCCCGCAACGAAATGTTTGAGCGCACCCATAACCCGATCACCCCCTGGCATGTGGTCCGGGCTGACAGCAAGAAAGACGCCCGGCTCAATGTCATCCGTCACCTGATCGCCCATGTGGAATGCCCGGACCGCGATCTTGACATCGCCAAACCGGACCATGAGGTGGTATCCCCCTATCATGCCGACCAGCTTGTCAGCGGCCGGATTGCGGAATAGGGAGCCTAGATCGTAAAGGTGACATCCTGATCGACCAGCAGGGTCGCGCCGCCGGAGGTATAAGTGTCATATGTAACACCATCATAGAGTTGATCCGCCCCCTGCACCCAGCCCTCACCAGTGGAAATGAACGTATCTTGGGCATCGCCCTGCAAGACAAGAACATTGTCCGCATCGGTTACATCAAGGATATCCTGAACGGTGAAGGTTATGTCACTCTCCTCGGCAGCAATTATCCGGAGGATCTCGATATTGACTATATCCAACACTGAAAGATCCAGGTCATTTATAGCGCCCGATGACCTCACGTATATTTTGTCTTCCCCCGTCCCACCATCAAAGCTATCGCCGAGATCGTCATAGTTCAAATTTACATCATAATATGTCATAGACAAGGCGTCGTTCCCGTCCCCGCCGTCAAGAATGTCTGTCCCTTTTCCGCCAACCAGATAGTCATCATCAATACCGCCAACCAGAACATCGTTTCCGTCATCTCCATACAATGAATCTTTACCGTCTCCACCATCTATGGTGTCATTGCCGCTTCCAGTTTCTATGGTGTCGTCCCCTGCTTTACAAACCACCGTAAGATTATCATCGACAAAAAACCGGCTCATAATTGCATCTGAATCATTGATCGCAGTGTAAGTATTAACCGGTCCCTCGATGAAATCCGGCTCGGCAAGGAACTCCCCGGTCCGGACCATGGAGGTGCTGATCAAGACTGTCGCTGTGCCGTTTGTGAACACATAGAAATCCGCAAAATAGGACCCAACAGAGTGAAATATCTCGTGATGATCTGTCCCAGTAGCCGTCCACCCGGCAGAGGAGGAGGATATAGTTTGTCCAGTTCCCTGTAATATCATCTGGTTATTAATATCAGTGAGATCAAGAACATCCTGCTGACCTGCCCAACATTTTGTTCAATTTCTTTTGTAAATGATCAGGCAATCCCGCGTCTTGCTCTGATTGATCTATTCCCTGTAACTGCTCCAATCTGTCCCGTAATATCTCCAGCTTCACATCATGTTTTTTCTTATGCTCCCGCCCCGCCCCAAAATGTAAATAAACTTCCCGCACATGCCGTGATGTACTGTTAAACATACGGGGAATGCCTTCCTCACAGAGAGTTGGTTCATATCCCGCATCAAAGCGCACCGCCCTGTCCAAGTACATCCCCAATGATAGATCCCCATCTAGTATTTCTTCCAAGTGTTCCCGCGCCCGCTCGTACTCAGACTCTGCCCGTCGTACGTTTTTAGGTTTTAAACTGCGCCTGTAATCGCGCATGGCCTTATCGCCAGCAGCAACCATTTTGACATAACGTTTAAATGCATCAGGGGTGCCAGAAAGTGATGCGTTATTACTTTGCGCCTCATGCCACCGTCTCTCATAGTCTTCATATAGACCAATGGCCCTCAATTCCCGTGTCCCAACATCCCCGCCATTTTCAAGATTAGTGATGTTGACGTGCTCCCCCGTCAATCGTCTCCCCGGCAACTACTTCACTCACCGTTCGCCCGTTGAGCTCCGTCAGCGTGACCAGTGCAGAGATATCCACACCGGATCCGCCCGGGTTTGTGATGGAGGAAGAGGTATATTGATCTGCAGCCGTCGTGCCCAGCACCACAATCACATCGTCGCCGTCGCCGGCAGAAACCGTATCCATTCCCTCCCCGGCCCGGATCAGATCGTTGCCCGACCCGGTTGTAATGGTGTCGTCCCCGCCCTTGCCGATCACCGTCAGGTCGGCCGTGGCCGATCCTTCGTCCAGGGTGCGGTCGCTGTCATCAAGGGCGGTAAATGTATTGGTCGGGTTCTCGGTAAAGTCGGGATCCGGTGTCACGGGTGTTGTCGGTGAGGTGGGGGCCGGTGTACTGCCGCCACCGCCGCCGCAGGCGGCCAGGGGAAGGAGGCCGAGACTGATAAGGCCATATCGCACGGGATCAGCAACTTTTTCCCGCCGGGATCGGCCATTGGCAGACCCCTTGTTAGCTGACAGAATATCTTTTGAAAACGGCGTCCGGACGCCTTTGCGCGACAGCATGCGTTATCCCCCAAGAATTAGAATCCCTGAAAGATTACCCTGTGCACACTCCCGTTTCAATATCTACCCGTAAAAATTGAATAAAATTTTACCTGACCTTGTTACAATTCCCTATGATCAGAACCGGATTAACCTGCAACCGTGTTTTCCATATAGGCTCTGAGAAAGTCTTCCACTTCGTCCAGCGCCGCGGGAAATCTCTCGATCAGGTCACCGTAAGCCAGCTCCTGCCCCCTGCGGGCATTAAGCTCAATCTCTTCCGCGATGGACGCGACTGCGTCCGCCCCGATCTGCTTGCTGGTCGACTTGAACGGATGGGCAATGTCCGCCATCGCCTTCAGGTCATTCTGCTGCAAAGCCTCGCGCAGCTGAACAATATAGCCTCTTCCGTCAGCCATATACTTCTCCAGAACCATTCCGAACTGGTCTTCCAGAAAAAATTGAAGCTGTTCAAGGGACTTTTCATTTACCGCTGTCATATCCCGCTCTCCCTTTTGTTCCATCATACTATGGTTTAGCCTGACCTGCCCGAACAATAGCCAACCTGGCGATCATTACTCAGGTTCGTCTGCAGCGCAGGTTTCAGATTTTCCCGGCATCACCAGACACCATTCACGCGTCGGACACAAGATAGCGCCATTTAATTAACGTTTTACTTATATAAAACTCCGAACAGATACCGGCTTTCCAGGTACGAAAAAACAGCCAAAACTCCGACATGATTAATATTTTATTAAATCCACATCCTATATCCTCCTTTCAGGGATAATCTACAACGGCGTTTACCAGAGGCAGGCCGGGAGTATTTCCCGTTTAAAACAAGTTTTACAGGTCAGTGGAGGGATCTACAAAGTGACGCATACTTCCGACAATACAGAAGCCTTCCGGGCAGTGGCGGTCGAGGCAGGGGGCCTTGGCATCGAAATAGCGGACATTTCCGGCATCGTCGACCAGGTCAGCAATATGGTCAGCGAACAAGCCAAAGCTTTCCAGAACCTGCAGGAAAAAGCCAGGGAAATATCCGGTAACAACAATAACATCTGCGAAATTTCCAAAAACACCCGAAGCCGCGTCCAGAACACGCGAGAGAATATGTCCCAGTCCAGCGCAGTGGTGGAAGGTACCCTCGGGGATATTCACAACCTTATCTCTTCCGTCGGTGATTTTTCCGACCAGTTGAATGACCTGCAGAGCGCCCTTGATGAAGTCAGCGCCGTTGCCTCCACTATTAATGACATCGCCAGCCAGACCAACCTGCTGGCCCTGAACGCGACCATCGAGGCAGCCCGGGCGGGTGAAGCCGGGCGCGGATTTTCCGTCGTCGCCAATGAAGTCAAGGCGCTGTCGAACCAGACATCCGAAGCCACCGCCAAGATCGGCTCCACCGTGTCGCTGCTGGCGGACAAGATCTCCACATTGATCAATTCGGTAAGTGTCAGCACCAAAAACGCCGAAACCGTGCATGAAAGCACCAGCAATTTCTCCCAGATGGTGACAGACATGGACAATGTACTGACGGATATGGATCAGGAAGCGCAGTCCATCGAGGAAGCCGCAAAAGTCAGCGACGGTAGCTGCGTACAGTTCATCGGCACCCTGGAAAATATGGAAAAAGACGTCGATAAGGCCGACAAAAACCTGGCCGATGCGCGCGACAGGACAGTCCAGCTTATTTCCTCTGCGGAAAAACTTGTTCAGCTGACCGCCGATTCCGGCATAGAGACGGTTGATACGCCCATCATCCAGAAAGTGCGGGAGGTCGCCGGCACCATTTCGCAGGCTTTTGAAGAGGCCATCCAGGCCGGCCGCATCAGCGAACGCGACCTGTTTGATTTCACCTATACCCCCGTCGACGGCACCAATCCGGAACAGGTTATGGCGAAATTCACCGAGCTGACGGACCGCATTTTACCGGATATCCAGGATCCGGTCCTCGACTTTGACAACAGGATCATCATCTGCGGCACCTTTGACCGCAACGGCTACCTGCCGACCCACAACCGGCAGTACAACCAGCCGCAGCGCCCTGACGACCCGGACTGGAACAAAGCGAACTCCCGCAACCGGATTATTTACAAAGACCGCAATGCCCAGCGGGCCGTACAAAGCACGGACCCTTTCCTGCTGCAGGCCTATCGCCGGGATATGGGGGACGGTAGCTTTACCCTGCTCAAGGATGCTTCCGCGCCGATCTCCGTCAACGGCCAACACTGGGGTGCGGTCAGGATCGCCTATAAGGCCTAGCTGGACGTTCCGCCCCGGGACAGGAAACAATATACCTTGTCGACTCCTGCTGCTTTTCCCTGTAAAAGCCTGAGCATGTCACAATATTATACAAGGCTGGATAGGCTCTGATGGCGGAAATCGGAAAAACACAATCGCTGGAAATTGTCAAACATGTGGACTTCGGGGTCTACCTGGACGGCGACATGGAGGAGGAAATCCTCCTGCCGCAGCGCTATCTGCCGGAAAATGAAGAAGACTGGGAAGTCGGCAAACTCATTGATGTTTTCGTCTATCTGGATTCAGAGGACCGTCCCATTGCCACCACGGAAACCCCGCTGGCGGAAGTGGGCGACTGCGCCTGCCTGACGGTGATCAACCGGACCAAGTTCGGGGCTTTCCTGGACTGGGGACTGTCCAAGGACCTTCTGGTCCCGTTCAAGGAACAGCGCGTGCCCATGGAACCGGGACGGTCCTATGTGGTTTATCTCTATCTGGACAATACCGGACGCATCGCCGCCACCTCGCGCCTGAGCCGGCATCTCAGCGAACAGAATGAAGATGAATTCAAGGTTCGCCAGAAGGTGGACCTGCTGGTCGCCACCCGCAGCGAAATGGGCTACAAGGTCGTTATCAACGGCACGCACCTCGGCCTGATCCATAATGATGATGTCACCCGGCTGCTCCAGATCGGCGACCGGCTGACCGGTTTCGTCAAGGAACCGCGCCCGGACGGCCGCATCAACATCACCCTGCAACGGCCGGCAAACGAACTGCGTCACGAGCTGGCCGACCAGATCATGGACTATCTGCAGGAAAATGACGGTCGCTGCAACCTGACCGACAAAAGTGACCCGGAAGCCATCCGCGCCATTTTCCGGACCAGCAAGTCGACCTTCAAGAAAGCCCTGGGAAAACTCTATAAGGACAAGAAAATTATCCTTGAGACGGACTGCATCAGGCTGGCCGGGAAATAGGGCCGGAAAGCCAGTTAAACTCCCCGCTCCCTTTAAGCTATTCAGTCGCCTTTTATATTTTTCGCCCAGGCATCGATCTTGATAGACAGATGCTGGTGTTCGTCCTCGATATCGCGCTGGAAATGTTCGTCGTAATCCTTGCCTTCATCCGCCAGCTTTTCAACGCGGCCGGAGAAATCCTTGAGTTGGGCGACCAGTTCTTCATATTCGGCCTTGAATGTGTCGCCGTCTTCGCTGTCAAACACCGGATGCTCGGAATGGTCCTCGAGGAATTTTTCCCGGGCCCTCAGTCCTTCGGCAAGTTTATGCAGAAATGTGCTCATCAATGATCCCCTTTTATGGTTGAATTTATGAAATTGTACCAGCAGAGGACTGTTTGTCCATTGATATCCATCAAGGCCTGTTTCAGCGCCACTAATTCGGCGGAAAACTAGCGTTGCACGCCGTCCAGTTCCCGGTGGATATACTCCGCTGCATCGGGCAGGAATATACCGTTACAGGAAAGATATTTCCCGGGCATATAAATGGTAGGAATATTACCCAGCATGCGGTCAATCAGTCCGAAGCGGGTGATCCGCCAGCTCGAATTATGCTCAAAATCCAGATCGAAAAAACCGGCAATGATCAGATCCGGTTTTCGTTCCGCAAGAAGCTCCAGCGGCAGGTCCTTCCAGCCGTAATAGTCAAATTCATCCGCCATGGTTCGAAACCCGGCCAGGTTCAGCAGGTCGTTCACATAGGTACCCTTGCCGGCGGTTACCCCGCTTGGCGTGAGGTAAAGCACAAGCTGTTTCCGGCGCGGCCGGGATTCCAGCAGGTCCATTCTTCGGGCAAGATCCTTGATGGTTTCTTCCGCCCGCTGCGGCTGGCCCACTGCCTCGCCGACCCGGCGGATATTTTCCATCAGCGCCCGTCGGTCATGACCAAAGCCGACCGATGTCACCTCCAGGCCCGTCCGGCCCAGAAGACCAAGCATGTTATATCCGGCCCAGTTGCGGATCACCCTGTCCGGCGCAAGGGAGAGGATCTCCTCGGCCGTGGAGCCAAAACGGGGCAGGCCTTCGGCCAGTTCCCGGTAAAAACTGTGGGAATCCGTTGCCTCCCGGGACAAGGCCATAATCTGGTCCCGGTCGGCCAGCGCCAGCACATACTGATCGGAACAATAGTCCAGCGACACAATATGCGGTTTTTGAGTTTCTTCCGCAGCGACAACAGCGAACGGCAGCAGGAGCGCCGCCCCGAAACAAATCAGATATTTCAGGGCGGCAGACTTCATGATCAGAACCCGGCCCGGGCGCCGATGTAAAAGGACCGGTCCGGTGTGCCGTATCCATAAATCTGCTGATATTCTTCATCCAGCAGATTATCAACCCGCCCGTAAAGCTCGATCCGGTCGTTCAGCTTATAGGCCGCCCGGAAATCGACCCGGGTCCAGGCCTCCACCGGCGGCGAATAGGGGTCGGTTTCTTCACTGTTATGGGTGGCGCTCAGGGCGACGGTCAGGGCTTCCAGCGGCTGCCATTCAACCTGGCCGAAGATCATATGTTCCGGCACCCGCACCAGTTTCTCGCCGGAAACCCGGTCCGTGGCATCCGTCCAGGTGTAGTTGGCGCTGAGACGAAGGCTGTCGAGAACCTGGCCATCAAGGCGCAGCTCCAGTCCCTGAGTTTCCACCTCGGCGATATTGTCATACCCGGCGGTATAGGAGAAATCGACCATATTGGTGATATCCTGATGGAACCATGTGGCCGCGACAAAGATGCGATCCTCATACAGATTCTGCTCGACCCCGATTTCCCAGCCTTCGGATTCTTCCGGTTGCAGGTTCGGGTTGGCTTCGGTCAGTCCGCAAAAGGTGCAGATATAGGTAAGCTGGAACACTGTCGGCGCCTTGAACCCCTCCCCCCAGTTGGCAAATATCTTGGTGCTGCTTTCGGCCAGATAATAGGAAGCCGTGATACGCGGCGTGGTGGTATCGCCATACACATTATGGTCGTCGTAACGCAGACCGGCGGTCAGGGTCAGACCGTCCAGCCCCTGCCAGCTCACCTCGCCAACCAGGCTATCGATATTGAATTTCCGGTCAGAGACCGTTTCCGCCTTTGTTTCCTCGTGCTGGGCGCCGAAGGACAGGGTCAGGGACGGGTCGATTTTATAGACCCCGAAATAATCCACGTTCCAGCGGCTTCCCCGGGAGTCGTAACTGAACAGGCCGTTCGAGAAAACTTCACTGTTATTTTCCGAATAATCAATGGAAACGCTTTGACTCAGGTTCCAGTCCGAAGGAGCATAGGTCCATTTGCCGCGAACCAGAAACTCTTCACCGTATCCCACTTCATCACCGTCTGCCGGACCCCAGCTGTCATATTCATTGCGGCTTTTGGCATAGCGGCCGACAATCTCCGTATAGAATTCCGGCGCAACTTCGGCATTGACCTTGCCGTGCAGGGTATAGTTCCAGTAGCCGTCCGCTTCGGTATTGCCGTCATTCTCGTCGGCCTTGGAAATACCGTTCGTGGTAACACCGCTGAGGCCGAGGCTGAATTTCAGTTTGTCCATGCCGCCCTGCAGAAGACCGCTGCCGCGCCAGGTGTTGTAGGAACCGCCCTCGGCGCTCAGCGAACCGCCAAGTCCTTCGGTTCCGCTTTTGGTGATGACATTGACCACCCCGCCAATGGCGTCGGAGCCATACAGGATCGACTGCGGGCCCTTCAGCACCTCGATCCGCTCGATGGAATTGGACTCAAGACTGGCAAAATTGTAACTGCCGGCCACGTTGGACGCATCATTGACCTGAACGCCGTCGATCAGGATCACGGTCTGGCCGGAGGCCGCCCCGCGGATACGGATTGTCGACTGGCCGCCAAAGGCGCCATTGCCGTTCAGGGTCAGGCCCGACACATTCTGCAGGATATCCTGGATGAAAAGGTCCTGCCGTTTCTGGATATCAAGGTCGGTCAGTACATCAATGCTGCTGCCGACGGCTGACAGGGGTTTTTCATAGCGGGTGGCGGTGACGACGATTTCCTCGTCAATATTGGTCACCTCTTCCGCGTGAACTGTGGATATGGCGGTGCCCGCCAATAAGACGGCAGT